>NZ_JBSFNO010000015.1:0-187630 GCF_053981095.1 Nocardia sp. NPDC003693 | reverse complement strand
CCGTCCGCGGAGGTGGCGAAGAACTGTTCGGTGACAACGCCGTCGGCGTCGAAGAACTCCGGCAGCGATGTCGCGCCCGCCCCCGCGGCCGAGGTGACCGCGCCCTTCGGTCTGGCGAATCTGCCCCAGGAGATTCGCGGACCTGTGCGGTCCGGGCACGACAGTGGCTGTGCCGCAGGCTCGTTCGAGCCCAGCGGGCCGGGCGGCTAGCTCGCGGGCGGGGCGGCCGGAGCCGCGGGGGCCGCGTCCGCCGGGGCCGGCGCGTCGCCGGAGCCACTCGAGCCGCTGTCGCTGGAGCCGCCCGAACCCGTGGTGGCGGGCTCGCCGTCGGCCTTCGGGAGTTCGGCCACGGTGAACAGGCCGACGGTCGGCAGCACCACGCAGCGGGCGGCCGGGTAGTCGATCGTGCCCCAGAGCGAGGCCACGACGGTGCCGGGGCCGGAGTCGACCGTGGTCGCCAGGGCCGGGAGGTTGTACTCGGTCAGGTCGGCGAGCGGGCTGATGCCGCTGCGGCCGTTGCCGACGTTGAGCCAGGCGACACTGAGGCCCGAGGACAGCGGCATGCCCGAGTGCGCGGGGGTGGCCTGGAAGCGCAGGGTGCCGGGCGGACCGGCCAGGCCCAGTTCGGGGCCGTCGACCATGCCGGGGGTGGCCGAGGCGGCGGTCATGGTGAAGGGCAGGTTGTGCCCGCAGCCGATGGTGGGGGCGGTGTACCCGAAGGGCCGGAAGCCGATGTCGCCGAGCTTGGCGGCCGCGACCAGCTGGGCGCCCTTGCTCACCGTGGTGACCGCGGCCTGCGCCTCGGCGTTGTCGCCCGCGGCGGTCGTGAGCTGCTCGATGGCCTGCTCGACCGGGGACTTCTCCGCGTCGGCGGCGGCCGTGCCGCCCGCGCACAGGATCGCCGCGGCGGCGAGGGCGGTGACCGAGGCGGCGCGCCCGGGAAGAGTTCTGCCGTTCACTCGTACTTCTCCTGCGAACTCGGGATACCGGTGGGGCGATCGGCGGCTCTGCGCTTCGGAAGCGGCACCGGCGCACCGGATCTCCACGGCAACGTACCAGCTGCCCCGCGATCGCGTCCGCCCAGGCGGTAGCCGGGTGTGATCCAGCCGACACGCCGAGTATTACCGGGGGGTAGGTTTGACCTTGATACGACAGCGACGCTGGGAGAAGCGATGAAACTTGCCCTGTCACCAGATGAGGTGAAATTCCGGGACGAACTGCGCGAGTTCTACCGGACCAAGGTCCCGGCGGAGATTCGCGAACGCGTGAAGTACGGTCGCGAGCTCTCCAAGGACGACATCGTCACCACGCATCGAATCCTCAACGAGCACGGCTACGCGGTCCCCAAGTGGCCGGTGGCCTGGGGCGGCCGCGACTGGACGCCCATGCAGCGCCACATCTGGGAAGACGAGATGCAGCTGGCCTCGGTCATCGAGCCGCTCACCTTCAACGCCCAGATGATCGGCCCCGTCATCGCGCAGTTCGGCTCCGAGGAGCTCAAACAGCGCTTCCTGCCGCCGACCGCGAACCTGGACATCTGGTGGTGCCAGGGCTTCTCCGAGCCGGACGCCGGTTCGGACCTGGCCTCGCTGCGCACCACCGCGGTCCGCGACGGCGACGACTACATCGTCAACGGCCAGAAGATCTGGACCACGCTGGCGCAGTACGCGGATTGGATCTTCTGCCTGGTCCGCACCGATCCGGCGGCGAAGAAGCAGGCCGGCATCTCCATGCTGCTGTTCGACGTGAAGTCGCCGGGCGTGACCATTCGCCCGATCAAGCTGATCGACGGCGGCCACGAGGTCAACGAGGTCTTCTTCGAGAACGTCCGGGTGCCCGCCGATCAGCTGGTCGGCGAGGAGAACATGGGCTGGACCTACGCCAAGTTCCTGCTCGGCAACGAGCGCACCGGCATCACCGGCGTCGGCCGCACGAAGGTCAAGCTGGCGGTGGCGAAAGAGTATGCGGCCCAGACCAGGTCGGGGCGCGGCACGCTGCTCGAGGATCCGGTGTTCGCGGCTCGGATCGCGGCGCTGGAGAACGAACTGCTGGCGCTGGAGCTGACGCTGATGCGGGTGGTGTCCAACACCACCGACGGCAAGCCGAATCCGGCGTCCTCGGTGCTCAAGCTGCGGGGTTCGGAACTGCAGCAGGCCGCCACCGAGCTGCTGCTGGACATCGCGGGACCGGACGCGCTGCCGGTACAGGCCGATGACATCGCCTCTCCCGCGTGGGCGCAGCGCACCGGCCCCGGCTACCTGAACTACCGCAAGACAACCATCTACGGAGGTTCCAGCGAGGTGCAGCGCACCATCATCGCCTCCACCATCCTCGGATTGTGAGCTGCCGCCATGGATTTCGAACTCACCGATGAACAGGTCATGCTGCGCGACACGGTCCGCGATCTGCTCGCCCGCGCCTACGACCCCGAGACCCGCCTGAAGGTCACCGACGCCGAACTCGGCTGGAATCGCCAGGTCTGGAACCAGCTCGCCGAACTCGGCGTGCTGGGACTGGCTTTCGGCGAGGAGGACGGCGGCGTCGGCGCCGGGCCGGTGGAGACCATGGTCGTGCTGGAGGAGGTCGGCCGCCGCCTGGCGCCCGAGCCGATCCTGGACGCGGTCCTGGTCCCGGGCGGCCTGATCGCCGCCGCGGGCACCGAGGCACAGCGGCAGCGCGTGCTGCCCGAGGTGATCGCGGGGGAGAAGCTGCTCGCGTTCGCCCACGACGAGCCCGGAACCCGCTGGCCTGCCGCGGAACTCGCCACGATCGCGGTGCCGCAGGGTGACGGGTACGTGCTGACCGGGGTGAAGAACCCGGTGCCGCACGGGGATTGCGCCGACGAGTTCGTGGTCAGCGCCGAACTGCCCGGCGGCGGGCTCGGGCTGTTCCTGGTCGCGGCCGACGCGACCGGCGTGGTGCGCAAGCCCTTCCGCACCTTCGACGAGCGCCGGGGCGCGCAGCTCGAGTTCACCTCGGCCCCGGGCGAGCTGCTCGGCGACAACGCCGACACCGCGGCCGCGCTGGCCGCGGTGACCGCCCAGGCGCAGGCCGCGCTGTGCGCGGAGTCGCTGGGCGCGATGGAGGAGTCGCTGCGCCTGACGACCGAATATCTCAAGACCCGCAAGCAGTTCGGCGTCACGCTGTCGAAGTTCCAGACCCTGAGCCAGCGCGCCGCCGAAATGTACGTCTCCCTGGAGTTGGCGCGCAGTATGAGCCTGTACGCCACGGCAGCCCTGGTGGACGAGGTGACCGATCCGACCGTCGCCGCCCGCGCCCGCCTGCAGGTGGGGCGTTCGGCCCGGCACATCGGCCAGGAGGCGATCCAGATGCACGGTGGCATCGGCATCACCACCGAGTATCCGGTGAGCCACTACGTGGCCCGCCTGACCGCGATCGCCCGCACCCTGGGCACCGACCTGGACCACCTCAACCACCTGGCCGGCCACGTCGGCGATTACACCCTCGTCGAGTTCTGACGGATCACGCCCACGTGCCCCGCTCCGGATCGGAGCGGGGCACCCGCGTTTTCCGGGGCGTTCGGCCGTTGCGGGGCACGGGGTTCCGTGTATGACGACCCGCGCGCGCCGCCCGACCTGGGGTGGGGCGCGAGTCGTTTCCGCGTTCGGTGAAATCGGGTGGGGGCGGGTGCGAGACCGCGCGTAGGGTGCGGTCATGGGAGAGGAAACTGTTCGGCTGGACGGAAATACGCTGGTGCTGGCGGGGGACGTACGGGTGCGATTCATTCGCACGCTGCGGCTGCCGGAGACGGGAACGCACGCGTTGCCGCCGGGTATCGGGGATTTCCCGGTGCGACGGGTCGCGGATTACGCGGACACGGTGCTCGACGAGTGGGCGAAGCGCGGCGGCGTCATGCTGCCCATGTACCTGCGCGAGGCCATGTGGCTCTCGTTCTCCGCGCGCGAACCGGCGGCGCTGCAGGTCGGGGTGGGCAAGGTGTGCGCGGTCTCGGGTAAGCCCTGGAGCGACCGGCTCGGCCGCGATCCGCAGAATTACGTGGTGCTACCCCGCCAGCCCTGGCTGGACGGCATCAACTCCGGCGCCGGCACCATCCGCCAATTCGTCGCCGTCCCACTGGGTTTGGGCGCGACGGTGGAGGGTCAGGTCACGGGGGAGGAGGTGTGGGGCGGAATCCAGTTGCAGCACTTCGGCTTGAACGAGATCGAGTTGGCGCAGTGGCGCAAGGCCCAGCGGGCACGGGAGGTGAGCCGCGGCGACGGGCCGGTGACGCTCGGAAGCCCGTTCGACGGCGGCTACGGCGCGAAGGAGCCGCCGCCCTGGGGCGGCATGCCCGTGCCCGATGGCCCGCCGCCCGCGCCGTCCGCCCAGGCCCCGGTGTACGGCGCGGCACCGCACCCGTCCGCCGGTTCGGCCCCGCTGCCCCCGCCCGCGGCGCCCGGAGCGCCGCTGCCCCGCGCGGCTGCGGGCAAGTCCGCGAAGGCCATGGGCCTGGGCGTCGGCGGCACCATGCACCAGGAGATCTACGCCGACGATCGGCGGCTCGCGGCCTGGGCGGCAACGCCTTCCGGCCGCGTCTTCGTGCACCTGGTGACCCCGCCGGACTGGCAGCGCATCACCGGAGAAGCGCCGCCGCCCTCACCGGTCAACCGGCAGGCGTACACCGAGGCGGGCCTGCCGTGGTTCGACTACTACGACGCGGACGGCTCCGATCTGCCGCCCGCCCCGGACCTGTCCAACGTCGTGCCGGTGGGCGACTGGCTGGGCGCGGACCACGAACCGTGGCAGGATCCCGCCCCCGGCCAGGTGCATCACCTGGGAGATGCGAAGGGCAAACCCGTCACCGACGGCGACTGGTAGTCCGGCCGCCCCCGGCGGCGGCCCTCACTCCTCCGAATCGTCGGTGGCGGTGGGCCGTTCGGTGGTCGTGGTGGGCGCGACGGTGGTGTCCTCGGTGGTGGTCACCGGCCGTTCGGTGGTCACCGGGCGCTCGGTCGTGACCGGGCGTTCGGTGGTCGTGCGCGGCGGCCGCGAGGTGGTGGTGCGCGGGGTGGTCGGCCGCGTGGTGCGGGTGGTCGTGGTCGTCCGGTTGCCCGGGTAGTCCGGGTCGTCGGGGTCGATGGTGACCGAGGGCGGCAGCGTGCGCCGCGGCGGCTGATCCGAGGCGACCCGCCAGGTCGGCGAGGGCGGGATGAGGATCCCGGGGGTGGTGCTGCTCGACGTCGAATTCGCCGGTGCGGCTTGCAGATCCGCGTTCAACGCCGGGGGCGGCACGTAGACGTCCTGCCGGCCGAGGCCGCAGGCGCCGAGAACCACCAGACCCAGCGATACCGCGCCGACCGCGGCGGCGGCACCGACCGCGGGCCGGGGGAGCGGCCTCCGCGGTGTGGTGTCGCCGCGCTCGTCCGCGCGGGCGTTGCTGCCGTCCATTCGTGGCACTCCTGATTGTCTCGAGTGGGCTCACCATAACGGAGGTGATGACTCGGGGCCAGGCGGGTGCTTGGTCCGATTTGTTCGACTACGGCACTGTTCCGGAAGGCTACGACAATATCTCAAACAGCAATGATTCAGATATCGGATTAATAAAGTCCGCGTGTTGCACGCACGTGTCGCCTGGACATTTCGTTGCCGAGCCGTAATGTGTGTCCAAAGTTACACGTGAGACGCCCGAAATTAGCCGAGAGACGCGCCGAAGATTCGCCGAACCGGTGGGCGTCATCTAGGAGTGGATGATGGGTGCATTCTCGACATCCCCGCTGCGCGCCAACGCGCGGCCCGGGGAACCGGCGGTCGACAGACCGTCGAGACCGTCGGCGATCCTGGCCCGCGCCGCCGCCTGGCTCTTCTTCCTGGGCGGAGTGGTCGGCGCGATCCTCGGGATAGCGGGCCTACATGTGGAAATCACCGTCGCGGGCCTGATACTGGCCTGCACCGCAGGATTGGTCCTGCTCAAACTACGCGCGGACAACGCGCCCACTGACGGCAACTGACTCTCCCCGGGCGGCACACGGACCCGGAGCCGATCGAGTCCCTTCCCGCCCGTCGAGCCAAACTCGCGAAATGAATCCGCGATCGGCCGCGCATCGAATACGTGAATGAATTCAGCTAATTATTAGCTACCAATTCTCGTTTCCATTCGTTGCCGTCCGAGTCATTGCCGCCATTGGCGCTAACCGCGAACAACCCATTCGAATGCCGCCGCTTTCGAGCGACTGCCCTCCGCCGTGCGGGAACGATTCGGCTCGCCGAGTTCGGCCAGCAACTGTTCGGATATCGGCACGAGCTCCGCGAGCGACTCGGGCGTGAACCATTCCGGACGCGTCGCGAAGAGCAGATCCTCGCTGGCGGTGTTGCCGGAGGCGCCCGGTGCGAACGGGCAGCCGCCGAGGCCGCCGAGCGACCCGTCCACCACGGCCGCCCCGGCGGCGATGGCCGCCAGCGAATTCGCCACGCCCATGCCCCAGGTGTCATGGCCGTGGAACACGATGCGGCGGTTGGCCGTACCCCAGCGGCCCGGCGCGGCCACCGCCGCGATCAGCGCCGAGACCTGCGCCGGATGCGCCTGGCCCAGGGTGTCCGCGATCACGATGTCCGCCGATCCGGCCGCGCGCTGATCCCCGGCGATGGCCAGCACCCGCCGCGGATCGACCGGGCCGTCGAACGGGCAGGTGAAAGCCGTTGCCAGGCACAGCTGAATGCGCCCGCCCGCCTCGCGGGCGATCGCGACCGCGTCCGGCATGGCGGCCAGACTGTCCTCGGTGGTGCGCCCGATATTGGCTTTGTTGTGCGCGTCCGAGACCGAGAAGCAGTACTGGAAATTGCGCACGCCCGCGGCCGCGGCCTTCTCCACGTGCCGCGGCGTGGCCACCCACACCCAGCAGCGGCTCAATTCCTCGGGCGTGAGCGCGGCGACCAGTTCGAGCGTATTGGCCATGGGCGGCACCAGATCCGGGCGCGCCATGGACCCGATCTCCAATTCCGGGACGCCCAGCGCCAGTAGCCGGCGCACGATCTCGGCCTTGCGTTCGGTCGGCAGCACCTTGCCGGTGAGCTGCAGCCCGTCGCGCAGGGTCACATCGCGCAGGATCGCTTCCATCACTGTTCCTCCAGGGCGTCGATCTCGCTGTCGGACATGCCCAATAGTCCCGCGAGCACCTCGCGGGTGTGCGCACCCAGGTCGGGTCCGACGTTGCGAATGGGCAACGACTGCTCGCCGATGACCGGCACGATGCCGGTGAAGCCCACCCACTTGGGTTCGGGCTCACCCACGTCCACCGCGAAATCCTGAATCATATTGCGCGCCCGGTATTGTTCGTCGGCCACGATATCGGCGGCGGTATAGATGGGTCCGCACGGAATGGCGGCGGCCTCGAGGACTTCGAGCGCCTGCGCCGGGGTGCGGGTGCGCGTCCATTCCGCGATCGAGGCGTCGAGCCGATCGCGATTGCGCCAGCGGCCCGCGTTGTCCTGCAATTCCGGATCGGCCGCCAGATCGGGCCGCTCGATGACCTGCATGTAGCGCTGGAAAATGGCGTCGCCGTTCCCGCCGATGATGATGCTGTTGCCGTCGCTGCACGGGTAGGCGTTGCTGGGCGCGATGCCCTCCATGCGCCCGCCGACCCGCTCCCGGTTGATGCCGTACGCGAGGTAGTCCGGTACCAGCGACTCCATCACCGACAGGATGGATTCGTTCAGCGCCACGTCGATGACGCGCTGGGTCAGCGGCACCGCCTCGGTCACGCGCTCGCGCTGGAACAGTGCCATCACCGTGCCGAAGGCGGCGTAGATGCCGGCGATGGAGTCGCCGATGGACACGCCCACCCGCACCGGTGGCCGGTCCGGATCGCCGACGAGTTCGCGCAGGCCGCCGACCGCCTCGGCGACCGCGGCGAAGCCCGGGCGCTGGGCCAGCGGCCCGGTCTGCCCGTACGCCGAGATGCGGGTGATGACCAGATTCGGGTTGGCGGCGTCGAGCACCTCGGGCCCCAGGCCCCACTTCTCCAGCATGCCGGGGCGGAAGTTCTCGAGCAGGACGTCGCACTTCTCGATGAGCCCGAGCACGATCGCCCGCCCGGCCTCGGTGCGCAGGTCCAGGGTGATGGATTTCTTGTTCCGGTTCACCGTGCGGTACAGCATGGAGGTGTCACCGCCGTAGAGCCGCCAATTGCGCAGCTCATCACCGGTTTTGGGCCGCTCCACCTTGATGACCTCGGCCCCGAAGTCGCCGAGTATCCGACCCGCCGTCGGCGCGGCGACGTAGTTGCCCAGCTCCAGAACCCGCACGCCGTCGAGCGGCCGAATCTCCATGCGGGCAACTCTATAGTCGCCCGCCGCGGCGCGACCGCCGGTCCGCCGCCGCCCGATTCGACGCCCGAGGGGGCGTGCGCGCGAGCGGTTCCGGACAGACGAAAGGCCGGGGCGACGGCTGGTTGGGGCCGTCGCCCCGGCCTTTCTCCCGCCCCGATTGTGCTGTGCGCAAGAACATCACACTCGGGGCCGGCTCGCTCAGGCCGCGCGCGGGGCGACCTGTTCGATGATGGAGTAGTGCTCGGCGTTGCCGCTGATGATGGTGCTGGGTTCGCCGTGCACGTCGACCGGGACGTCGCCCGCGAGGGTGATGCGGGTCAGGCGGCGGGGCTCGCCGTCGTAGTCGTCGATGGCGTAGTGCTGGGTCGCGCGGTTGTCCCAGATGGCGACGTCACCGAGCTGCCAGTTCCAGCGGGTGGTGTTCTCCAGCTTGATGACCCGGTTCTGCAGCAGCTGGAACAGCGCCTGGGACTCGGCGGCGGACAGGCCGACGAAGTTCTTCACGAAGTGCCCCAGCAGCAGGGCGCGCTCGCCGGTGACCGGGTGCACGCGCACGACGGGGTGCTCGGTCTCGTAGTAGTTCGACTCGAACTCCGCGCGGTACGCCTTACCGTGCTCGTTGGCCGCGGCGGTGTCGCTGCGGTCGGCGGCGTAGTCGTAGACATTGGTGTGCCGGGCGCGCAGGTTCTCCACCAGCACCTTGAGCGGTGCGGGCAGCGCCTCGTAGGCGGCGACGGTGGAGGCCCAGGTGGTGGAGCCGCCGTAGGAGGGCAGGTGCACCGCGCGCAGGATGGACGCCTTCGGGATCCGGTCCACGAAGCTGACATCGGTGTGCCAGCTGTTGGCCCGGCCGTACTCGGAGTCGATGGGCAGGGACTTGACGCCCTTGGAGGTGACGGTCGGGTGCGGCGTGGTGGGGGAGCCGAGCAGTTCGGCGAACTCGTACTGGCCGTCCTCGGTCAGGTGCTCCTGGCCGCGGAAGAAGATGACCTTGTGCTCGGCCAGCGCCGACTGGATGAGCTCGACGGTCTCGGGCGGCAGATCGGCGCCCAGGCGCACGCCGTCGATGCGAGCGCCTATCTTGCTGCCGAGCTTCACCACGGTGGCGGTGGCGGTGGCGTAATCGACGGACATACAGGGCCTTTCGCTCGATCGGATGCTGCGTACGAGCACACCATCGAGGCCCCGCGGGAAACAGGATTAGGCGCAGCCGGATCGAAAGAGCGGGCTGGAACCGGCCCCCGCCCGGCTCAGCCCACCTGCTCCCGCAGGTAGGCCAGATCCTCGGCGACGCCCTCGGCCGGGGTCTCCAGCACGATCGGCGCGTCCACCGCCCGGCACACCTCCACCAGCAGCTGCGGGTCGATGGTGCCCTCGGACAGGTTCGCGTGCCTGTCCGCGCCGGAGTCGAACGCGTCGCGCGAGGAGTTCAGGTGCACCAGGTCGATCCGGCCGGTGATGGCCTTGATCCTGTCCACCACGCCCAGCAGTTCCTCGCCGCCGGCCCAGGCGTGGCAGGTGTCCAGGCAGAAACCGGCGCCGAAGTCGCCGACGGCGTCCCACAGCCGGGCGATGTCGTCGAAATGCCGTGCCATGGCGTGATTTCCGCCCGCGGTGTTCTCGATCAGGATGGGCACGGCGAAGCCGCCCTTGTCCTGCTGGCGTTCGAAGAGTTTGCGCCAGTTCAGGATCCCCTCGAGCATCTCCTCGTCCTTGCGCACGTGCCCGCCGTGCACGACCAGGCCGAAGGCGCCGAGCTCGGCCGCGGCCTTCGCCTGGGCCGCCACCGCGTTGCGGGAGGGCATGCGCAGGCGGTTGTTCAGGCTGGCCACGTTGATCTGGTAGCTGGAGTGCACCACCACCTCGATCGGGCTGGCCTTGATCTCCGCGGCCAGGGGATGCGGCTGGGGTTTGTCCCAGCTCTGCGGATCCACCACGAACATCTGGATGACGTCGGCGCCCAGCTTGTCCCCGAACGCGATGGGGTCGCCCTCGGTCCGAACGTGTGCTCCTATGCGCATGCGATACAGGCTATCGCTAGCGTCCGACAGCCTCCGCGACGAGACGGCGGTCACGGTTGTTGCGCTTTCGCTGCGGGCGGAGATAGTTCGGTAAGGACTGTGTTGCCGAGCCCGGATCGACGGGGTGATTCATCGCCGTCCTGCTATGGTTTCGGTGTTTTCCGGATCGGCCCGAGTGCGATCATGCCGATCGTTTGCGGTACGCCGCGCGCTGGTGGGTCCCGGCGCACGACGTGGGAAGTGAGAGCTGGTCATGCTGTCCAACGGCGACGTTTTCGCCGGTTATGTGATCGAGCGGCAGTTGGGTCGCGGGGGAATGGGTTCGGTCTACCTGGCCAAGCACCCGCGCCTGCCGCGCATGACCGCGCTCAAGTTGCTGAACCGGGAGATGGTCTTCGACAAGGAGGTTCGCGCCCGCTTCGAGCGGGAGGCGGACCTGGTCGCGCAGCTGGACCACCACAACATCGTCACCGTGTACGACCGCGGGCTGGAAGACGGCCAGCTGTGGATCTCCATGCAGTACATCGACGGCGTCGACGCCGCGAGCGTGAACGCGCTGACCCTGCCGCCCGAACGCGCCGTGCAGATCATCGCCGAGATGGGCGACGCGCTGGACTACGCGCACCGCAACGAGGTGCTGCACCGCGACGTGAAGCCGGCCAACATCCTGCTCGCGCGGTCCACCGGCGGCAAGGGCGAACGCGTCTACCTCACCGACTTCGGCATCGCCCGCCTGCGCGACGATCACGGCCAGAACCTCACCCAGACCGGCACTTTCACCGCGACCCTGGCCTACGCCTCGCCCGAACAGCTCACCGGTTCGGCGCTGGACGGCCGCTCCGACCAGTACTCGCTGGCCTGCACCCTGTTCTGGCTGCTCACCGGGTCCGGCCCGTTCTCGGCCACCAATCCGGCCGCCGTCATCCAGGGGCACCTGCAGAATCCGCCGCCGCCGCTGAGCAGCGCCCGCCCGGGCCTGCCGCCGGCGCTGGACATGGTGCTGAACAAGGCCATGGCCAAGCGCGCGGAGGAGCGGTTCGCGACCTGCAGCGATTTCGCCGCGGCCGCGCGCCGGGCGCTGTCCGCGCCGAGCGCGCCGGCCATGCCGCTGGTGGGCAACCGCACCGCGCCGCCGATGCCGGTGCAGCCGCACACCGGCGGCGCCGGCCCGATGGTCAATCCCATGACCGGCGGTCCGAGCCCGACCACCTCGGGGCCGAACCACTTCCAGACCATGGGCCACACGCCGCAGCCGCAGCCGGTGGCCAACACCTACACCGGCGCCCCGCAGCCGACGAACCAGTACACCGCCCCGGCCTACAACTTCGCCGGCACCGGCGGGGGAGTTCCGCCGGGCCCGCCGACCATGGGCGGCCCGATCGGCGGTCAGCGCCCGGGTGGGCCGCCGCCGAAGAAGTCCAACGCCGGGGTGATCATCGGCGCCATCGTCGGCGCGCTCGTGCTGGTCATCGGCGCGGTCGTGGTCGGCGTGGCGCTCGGCGGCGGCAGCGACGAGGAGAACCGCGGTCTGACAACGGCTTCGGGGGTGTCCACCACCGCGAAGTCGAACCCCACGGGCAAGACCACGCCCTCGGCGAAACCGACCACCACCTCGGCGGGCTCGCCCGGTGACGCCTCGGCGATCGCCGCGAAGTTCCCGCGCATGGTGCCCGCGTCCGAGAGCGGCGACATCGGCTACAACGGCGCGGACTGCTGGGTGGCCGATCCGTCCAGCCCGCCGGACAAGTCCGAGGGCGAGCCCGATTTCGGCGACTACTCGGTGCAGTGGCGCTGCTTCGGCGGCGGCGAGAACAAGGATCCGTTCTACCGGTTCTACGTCTACAGCTCCCCGGCCAAGGCGCAGGCCGTGGTGAACGCGCTGTCCCCGGACACCAAGTCCTCCGACGCCAACGGCGGCAAGACCTACACGAACTACCAGTTCACCGATCAGGATCGCCCGCGTATGGTCACCGCCTTCACCGGCGACAACGAGCGCGCGGTGTTCCTGATGTACACCGACGGCGTGGTCGGCACCATCGACGAGGTGCTCACCTGGTGGCGCTCGGCGCCGCTGAACTGATCCGGGTGCACGGATCGGCCGGTATTCGGCCGGTCCGGAGCCGGATCGCCGCCGTGCCGACGCGGCTCCGGGCGCGAATTCGGCACACCCGTCCCGGTCTGTTGCCTGAGCCACGGCCGGGAGCGGGGAGGTTGTCGGGCCCGCCGCGCGCGCGTTAGGGTCCCGTTCGTAATCGAGCGAAAGGGTCGGCGTGCTGCGCAGCGGGGAGAGGTTCGCCGGTTACCTGATCGAGCGCGAACTCGGCCGGGGCGGAATGGGCGCGGTGTACCTGGCCCAGCATCCGCGGCTGCCGCGCCGGACGGCGCTCAAGCTGCTGAACCGGGACCTGTTCGGCGATACCGAGACTCGCGCCCGCTTCGAGCGGGAGGCCGACCTGGTGGCCCGGCTCGAGCATCCGCACATCGTGCCGATCTACGACCGCGGCAGCGACGGCGATCAGCTGTGGATCTCCATGCGCTACATCGACGGCCCCGACGCCTCCACCCTGGATTCGGCGAAACTGGCTCCGGCCCAGGCCGTCCGGATCATCGCGGCCACCGCCCAGGCGCTGGACTACGCGCATCGCAAGGGTGTGCTGCACCGCGACGTGAAGCCCGCCAACATCCTGCTGGAGCACGATGACGGCGAGGACCGGGTGTTCCTGGCGGACTTCGGCATCGCGCGCCTGCGCGACGATTCCGCGGCCCGGCTCACCCAGACCGGCTCGTTCACCGCGACCCTGGCCTACGCGGCCCCCGAACAGCTGATCGGCGGCGACCTCGATCACCGCTGCGACCAGTACTCGCTGGCCTGCACGCTGTTCCGGCTGCTGACCGGCGACGTGCCCTTCAGCGCCGAGCATCCGGTGGCGATCATGCAGGGGCACCTGAACACGCCGCCGCCCCGGGTGAGCGCGCTGCGGCCCGGTCTGCCGCCCGCGCTGGACGCGGTCCTGGCCCGCGCCATGGCGAAAAGTCCTGCGGAACGGTTCGATTCGTGCGTCGAGTTCGCCACCGCCGCGCAGCGCGCCCTGACGGGCGGGCACCCGGGCAACGGGTACGCGGGGGCGGCGCCCGGCGGTGCCCGGGGCGGCGCGCACGCGAGCAACGGCGTTCCCGGCCGCGGCGCCGCGGGTAACGGGGCCGGCGGCTACGCCGGGAACGGACCCGGTGGCCACGCGGGCAACGGGTCCGGCGGTCTGGCCCGGCCGGCCGGCTTCCAGGGGACGCCCGCTCCCGGATACGCACCCGCACAGGCGACCCCGCCGCCGCGCGGGGTGATCAGCGTGCCGTCGCAGCCCGTGCCGGCCCGTCCCGGCGCAGCCGCTCCGCCCACGAACTTCACCGCCGGCGTCGCCCGGCCGCCCGCGCCCGCCCCGGCGGCGCGTCCCGCGACCCGCAAGTTCGGCGCCTCCGCCGCCGGAACGTCGTTGCCGGGCAATCGAACTCCCGCTCCGGCCCCGCGACTGCCCGGTGCCCGTCCCGGTCCCGGCTGGGGCAGGCAACCGGTCCGGAAGCGCCGCAAGTCCCGCCTGCGCGGCTGTCTGCTGTGGGTCGTGGTGCTCACGGTGGCGGTGCTGCTCCTGGCGGGTGGTTGTGTGGCCGTCGCGAACCGCTATCTGCCCTTCGGCACCACGACCACGCCGACCACGGTTGTGCCGACCACCGAGTACGAAGCGCCTGCCGAGCCCACAACCGTATGGGAACCGACGTACGAAACGACCTCCGACGCGCCGTCTCCCGAGGGCAGTATTGCCCCCATACCCTGAGTTCACGCCCGATTTGTGAGGAGTCCATGAGGTTGCGGGTCTAGGGGGTATCCCGGATGGCGCGGCTCAGCGAAGGCCGACACACTGGACACCATGACTTCGAACGTCTCGGACTCCGTCACCCTCGACAAGGGCGCGACCGAGGTCGCCGCCCGGGCGACCGAACTGACAAAGTTCTACGGATCAGGCGACACCCAGGTGCGTGCGCTGGACGGGGTGACCGCCGACTTCGCGAAAGGGGAGTTCACCGCGATCATGGGGCCCTCGGGTTCCGGCAAATCGACCCTCATGCACTGCCTGGCCGGATTGGACGCCGCCACCGGCGGATCGGTCCACATCGGCGACACCGACCTCACCCAGCTCTCGGACAAGCAGATGACCCAGTTGCGCCGCGACCGCATCGGCTTCGTCTTCCAGGCGTTCAACCTGGTTCCCACCCTGACGGCGCTGGAGAACATCACCCTGCCGCTGGACATCGCCGGCCGCAAGGCCGACGAGAAGTGGCTCACCAGCGTGGTTGAGCGGCTCGGTCTGACCGATCGCCTCAACCACCGGCCCAGCGAACTCTCCGGCGGCCAGCAGCAGCGCGTGGCGTGCGCCCGCGCGCTCGCGGGGCAGCCGGACATCATCTTCGGCGACGAGCCGACCGGTAACCTCGACTCCCGCTCGTCCGGGGAAGTGCTCTCCATCCTGCGCGCCGCGGTCGACGAATTCCGTCAGACCGTGGTAATCGTGACGCACGATCCGCGCGCGGCCTCCTACGCCGATCGCGTGGTCTTCCTCGCCGACGGTCATATCGTCGACGAATTGCGCTCGCCCACCGCCGATTCCGTGCTCGACAAGATGAAGTCGCTGGAGACCGTCTGATGTCCGGAAGTCCCATGCGCAAGGTCGCCTTGCGCAATCTCGCCGCGCACAAGGTGCGACTGGTGCTGACCCTGCTGTCGGTGGTTCTCGGAACCGCCTTCATCGCGGGTTCGTTCGTCTTCACCGATACCCTGCAGGGCAGCTTCGACGACATCTTCGCCAATCAGGCCAAGGGCGTCGACGTGCGCGTCGCGCCGAAGGAGCGCCAGTCCCTGGGCATTCCGAACGAGGACGTCGACAAGATCGCCGCCATGTCCGGCGTGCGCTCGGTCGCGCCCAGCGTGAACGGCCCGGTCGTCCTGCTGCAGGACGGCAAGGCGGTGCAGACCGGCGGCGCGCCCACCTTCGGCAACTCGTATCTGCCGCCGGACAAGGCGATCGCCGAGCCGGACAAGTTCCTACGCGGCGTGCCGCCGAGCAAGGCCGGTGAGATCGCCATCAACGAGGGCGGCGCCGATCGCGCCGGCCTGAACGTGGGTGATCGGACCACGGTGCTGATTCCCTCGAAGGGCAACATCGACGTCACCGTGAGCGGCATCTACGACCTGCCCTCCAACACCGGCGGTTTCATCAATCTGCTCTTCGACGACGCCCAGGCGCGCGAGCTCTTCACCGACGGTCAGCACGTCGCCTTCGTGGACATCGCCGCGAAACCCGGTGTGGCGGCGAACGATCTGCGCGACGAGATCGCCAAGACCATGCCGAACTACAAGGTGCAGAACGGCGATCAGGTCCGCGAGGACATGAAGAAGGAGGTCGGGGACGCGCTCAAGTTCATCAACTACTTCCTGCTGGCCTTCGGCTCCATCGCGCTCATCGTCGGCACCTTCATCATCTACAACACCTTCTCGATGCTGGTGGCACAGCGCCTGCGCGAACTCGCGCTGCTGCGCGCCGTCGGCGCCAGCCGCGGGCAGGTGGGCCGCTCGGTGGTCGGCGAGGCGCTGATCATCGGAATCATCGGCAGCGCACTGGGTCTCGCGGCCGGCGTCGGGCTCGCCTTCGGGCTCTCGGCCATGCTCAACGCCTTCGATCTCGGTCTGCCGACCGGCTCGATGTCGGTGCAGCCGCGCACCATCGTGGTGGGCCTGCTGGTCGGCGTGCTGGTGACCGTGGTCAGCGCCTACGCGCCCGCCCGCCGCGCCGCCACGATTCCGCCGGTGGAAGCCATGCGCGCGGAATTCAGTTCGCACGACGGCTCGTTGCGCATGCGGTCCATCGTCGGCGCGGTACTCGCCGTCGCCGGTGTGGCCCTGGTGGTGATCGGCGCCCAGCGCACCGGCGGCAACGCCGCGGCGACCGTCGGCGTCGGCGCGCTCGCCCTGATCTTCGCCGTGCTGCTGGCCTCGCCCGCGCTCTCGCGCCCGGTGGTCGGTGCGCTCGGCGTGCTGGTGCGGCCCTTCGGCCCGGTCGGGCAGATGGCGCGGAACAACGCCCGCCGCAACCCCCGGCGCACGGCCGCGACGGCGTTCGCGCTCACCCTCGGACTCATGCTGGTCTCGGCCATCGGCATGCTCGGGGCCTCGGCCAAGGCGAGCATCACCGACCTCGTGGACAAGGGTGTGAAGGCGGACTACATCCTGGCCGGCCCGCCCGGTGGCATCATCGGCGTGCCGCTGCCCGCCGGCGACGCGGTGAAATCCGTGCCGGGGATCAAGGACGTCGTGGCCTTCCACGTGATGGCAGTCAAGGTCGGCGACGAGCAGGTGTTCGGCACCGTCGCCGAGGGACCGCTGGACAACGTGCTCAGCTACGACCTGCTCTCGGGCACCCGGACGCTGGGCGACAACGACATCCTGGTGTCGGAAACCGTTGCGGGCGAGCACGGCTGGAAGGTCGGCGAGAAGGTCGAGCTGACCAGCCTGGACTTCAAGAAGTACCCGGTCACCGTCAGCGGCGTGTACAAGGACACCCAGCTGCTCGGGCCGCTGGTGGCCTCGACGTCGCTGTACAACCAGGTCATGCCGGTGAACTTCCGCAACAACTTCATCGTCCTGATGACCGCGGAACCCGGCGCGAACCTCGCCACCATGCGCACCGACCTGGAGAAGGCCATGGAACCCTATGTAGTGGTGCAGGTTCAGGACCGCGAGGACTTCAAGGGCGCGCAGGGCAAGCAGATCAACACCATGCTCGCCATCCTGTACGGCCTGCTGGCGCTGGCGGTGGTGATCGCCATCCTCGGCATCGTGAACACCCTCGCACTGTCGGTGGTGGAACGCCGCCGGGAGATCGGCATGCTGCGCGCGGTGGGCATGCAACGCCCGCAGGTACGGCGCACCATCTACCTGGAGTCCATGCTCATCGCCATCTTCGGCGCGGTGGTCGGCGTCGTGCTCGGCCTCGGGCTCGGCGTCGGATTCCTGCGCACGCTGCGGGATCTCGGCCTCGCGCAGATCGCGGTGCCGTGGGGGCAGCTGGTGCTGATGCTCGTCGGATCCGGGTTCGTCGGCGTGCTCGCGGCACTGTGGCCGGCGGTGCGGGCGGCGCGGACGCCGCCGCTGGCCGCCATCGCCGACGTCTAGGTCGCGCGGAAGGGATTGCGGTACAGGCGCTCCGGCCGGTCACCACGGTGACCGGCCGGAGCCGTTCGTGCTGGCGGGCGACTCGGAGCCGGGACCGCCCGATCCCCGACGCCTAGGGCCGGAACAGCTCTCCGGCGTACGGGCCGGGCACGAGATCGCCCGCGGCGAGCGCGAGGCTCGACTCCGGGGCGACCGGGCCGAGCGAACTCGACTTGCCGCTGTTCGCGATGATCGCGATCGCCACGATCACGATGATCAGCACCACTACGATGCCGCCGATGATCCAGCCGATCGGGCTCGAACTCTGCTGCGGTGGTTGCCGGTACATCTGCTGCGACGGATTGCGCGGCTGGCCGGATTGGCCGTAGGCCGGCACCGGGGCCTGGTGTACGAAACCCTTGTTCGCCGGGTTCTGATACGACGGCGTCGCGATCGGCGCCTGCTGCTGGGGGAACGCGGGCGCAGATCCGGACTGGCTCGGGTACGCCGGGCCCGGGGGCGCGGACTGGTTCGGGTACGCCGGGGACGAGCCGCCCGACTGCTGTGGGAAGGCCGGTCCCGACTGCTGATTCGGGTACGCCGCACCGGAATTGGGGACCGGGTAGGCCGAACCGGAGCCGGACTGCTTGGGGTACGCCGGGGTCGACGGGGGCGGCTGATTTCCGAACGCGGGCCGCGGACCGGGGCCGGGCTGCGGGCCGGGCGGCTGCGGCCGCGGGGTGGCGGGGGTGGCCGGCTTGATGACGGGCTGCGGATGCGCCGGGGTCGGCTGCCGCGGCGGCGCCGGATTGACGATCGGCTGCGGCCGCACCGGCGTCGGCGGGCGCGGGGGCGTGCGCGGAGCGGTGAGCACGCGTTCGATGGCCGCGGCGAATTCGGTGCAGGAGCGGAAGCGGTCCTGCGGGCGCTTGGCCAGCGCGCGGGCCAGGACGCCGTCGATGGCGCGGGGTAGCTCGGGGCGCAGCGGGCTGGCCGGGGGCGGCGGTTGCTGCAGGTGCCCGCGGATCACCGCCGCCGGGCTGGTGCCCTCGAACGGCACCGCGCCGGTGAGCAATTGGAACAGCGTGCAGGCCAGCGCGTACTGGTCCGAACGGCCGTCCAGGGTCGCGCCGGTGAGCTGTTCGGGCGAGGCGTAGGCCAGGGTCGCGGTCACGGTGCCGGTCTGGGTGAGATGACCGGTGTCGTCGCGCAGCCGGGCGATACCGAAGTCGGTGAGGTACACCCGCTCCCCGCCGGAACCCGACTTGGCCGAGGCCCGGGCCAGCAGGATGTTGGCGGGCTTCACATCGCGATGCAGGACGCCGCGCCCGTGCGCGTAGTCCAGCGCCTTGGCCGTCTCGGTGATGATCTGCACGGCCCGCATGGGCGGCAGGTTCCCGGCCTTGACCGCGGCCGCGTTCACCCCGTCGACGAACTGCATGGATATCCACAGCTGTTCGCCCTCGGTGCCGCGGTCGTAGACCGTGACGATATTCGGATGGTCCAACTGCGCCACCAGGTCCGCTTCCCGGACGAACCGGGCACGAATCTCGGTGTCGGTGAACATCTCCTGATTGAGCAGTTTCAACGCCGTCTTCCGCGGCAGCCGCGGATGCTGGGCCAGATATACCGCTCCCATACCGCCGCGACCGAGCTCGCGTTCGATGACGTAACCGGCGAACACATCACCAGAGCGCAATGCCGAGCCCCCGTTTCCACGAGATAGATCCGCCCAGGAGCCTACCGTGCTTATTTTGCCCTCCGCTTCGCTCCGGGCGGGTTTGCGGCCGCTGTCAGGCCTTTCCGGCGTTCTGGTTCGCCCAGGACTGGACGTCGCCGCGGTCCAGGGCCACGGCGAGGAGGTCCGGGAAGCGGTCGGGGGTGCAGGCGAAGGCGGGGACGCCGAGGGCGGACAGGGCCGCGGCGTTGTCGTGGTCGTAGGCGGGGGCGCCCTCGTCCGAGAGGGCCAGCAGGACCACCATCTGCACGCCGGACTCGGTCATGGCGCGGATGCGGCGCAGCATCTCCGCGCGGACGCCGCCCTCGTAGAGATCGGAGATCAGTACGAACAGGCTGTCGGCGGGGCGGGTGATGAGGGACTGGGAGTAGGCGATCGCGCGATTGATGTCGGTGCCGCCGCCGAGCTGGGTGCCGAACAGGACGTCGACCGGATCGGACAGCTTGTCGGTGAGATCGACGACCGCGGTGTCGAACACCACCAGCGACGTCTTCAGCGAGCGCATCGACGCCAGCACCGCGCCGAACACCGAGGCGTACACCACGCTCGACGCCATCGACCCGGACTGGTCGATGGCCAGCACCACGTCGCGTTTCACCGCCTGCGCCTTGCGGCCGTAGCCGACCAGGCGTTCGGGTACCACGGTGCGGTGCTCGGGCAGATAGTTGGCCAGGTTCTTGCGGATGGTGCGATCCCAGTCGATGTCGCGGAGTTTGGGCCGCGAGACCCGGGCCGCGCGATTGAGCGCGCCGCCGACGGCCGCGATGGTCTGCGCGGCCAGCCGCCGCTCGATCTCGCGGACCACCTTCTCCACCACGGTCCGCGCGGTGGCCTTGGTGGTCTCGGGCATCACCCGGTTCAGGCTCAGCAGCGTGCCGACCAGGTGCACATCCGGTTCCACCGCCTCGAGCAGTTCCGGCTCCAGCAGCAGTTCGGTCAGGTTCAGCCGGTCCACGGCATCGCGCTGCATGACCTCGACGACCGTCGACGGGAAATACCGCCGGATGTCGCCGAGCCACCGGGCGACCTGCGGCGCGGACCCGCCCAGCCCGCCCGAGCGCCGCCCGCTCCCGCCCTGCCCGCCCCCGTCGTACAGCGCACCCAGCGCCCGGTCCATGGCCTGGTCCTCGGCCGCGCCGAGCCCGCCCGTGCCGCCGCCCTCGGCGGGCGCCCCGAGCACCAGCCGCCACCGCCGGGCCTGCGCTTCGTCCACGTCGGTCATCACATCACTCCGGTTCTGTTCGCGAGTAGCGGTTGTCGGCCGGTGCGCCGCGCCTGTGCCGGCCGGCTCCCGCTGTGCGACCGCCACCCGGCCGAGGGGGAGCGGCGCCGCAGTTCGTCCCGTGTCACCCGGTGAGCCCGAGGATCGCGGCGGCCGCGCTCAGCGCGAGTTCACCGCGGACGGTGTCGTAGTCGGTGACGCCCGCCGGCGTCGTAGCGGCGCCCGTGTGGCGCACCGCCTGCGCGATGGCCTGGCGCTCACCGGAATCGAAGCCGCCGAACGTGCGGCGCAGCAGCGGCAAGGTGGCCACGAACTGCTCCTCGTCCAGCGTGCACAGCCAGGTGTCGATGAGCGAGAGCAGGTTTCGGTCGTGCACCAGCAGCAGCCCGCGCCCGCCCAGGAAGCCGTCGATCCAGGCGGCCTTGTCGGCGGCCGCGTGGCCCACCGACAGCGCGGCCGCGAGCCGGCGCGCCGATTCGGCCGCGTCGATCACCTCGGCGTCGCAGAGCAGCCGCACCGCACGCCCGATGAGACCGCCGTGGATATCGGCGCGGTCGGCCACCCCGCGCAGGGCGGTGAGCCAGGACCGGGTGGCCCACTCGTCGTCGCGCGCCGACAGTGCCTGGTGCACACCGTCCATCAGCGCGCGCAGCGCGGCGGCGGAGTCGGCGTCCAACCCGGTGACCGCGCTGGGCAGCCCCGCGCACACCCGCACCAGCAGGCCGTCCGCGACCCGGGTGAGGGCGGCGCCGTCGGTGCCGCGCACGTCGCCGTAGCGCAGCGTCCGCAGCAGTCCGGGCAGCGCGGCCAGCAGATGGGTAACGTCGTGATCCAGTGCCGCAACGCTTTCCAGGCGCGCGATGAGCCCGTCGGTGGCCCCGCCCAGGTCGGCGAGCAGCGCCGCTTCCAGCGCGTTCGCCACCTGCCCGACCGTCGCGTCCGGCGCGGCGACCGTGTCGAGGATCTTGGCCGCGGCGGCGGTGCGCAGCGTGGTGCCCCAGCGCGCGGCCTCCACGATCGAGATGGCGAGTTCGGGCCGCCACTGCAGGACCCAGGTCTCGCGGAAGGTGCCGGTGGCCCGCACCTGGCTGTCGGTCAGCCGCCCCCACTCGATCCCCAGCAGCCGGAGCTGGTGCAGGAGCCGGGATTTCGCCAGCCCCTGCTCGGTCCGCAGATCCAGGTCCACGGTCCGTTCGAGGGCCTGCTGCTTCATCCGCAGCGTCTTGATCCGCGCCCGCAGATCGGCTTCCAGCGGCACCGTCGGCGTCCCCTCGGGTACCGCGCCCAGCGCCTCCCCGACCACCAGTTCGGTGCTCACCAGCCGCAGCATCACCTCGTCGCCGTCGCACAGCACGGCCCGGGTGGCCTCGGTGACCTCGGACAATCCGGCCAGCGGCCGCTCGCGCAGCGTGGCCAGGGTCTCGGCGAGGCGCACCGCTTCGATGATGTGCGCGCTCGACACCGGCAGATCGTGGGTGCGCAGCATTCCCGCCACCCGCGTCAGCCACCGCGCGATCGGCTGCTCGGTGACGGTGAAGAGATGGTGGTACCACCCCGGCGAGGTGATCCCCGCCCCGTACCCCGAGGTACTGGAGAGTCGCGAGTGCGTCCACGGCACCCAGGTCAGCGTCGCCTTCCCGCGCGGCAGCCCCTTGAGCAGTCGCGCGTCCGCCGCCGCCGGCCCGAGCTTGCCCTCGAGCGCGGGCGCGTGCCACGCCCCGCACACCACGGCCAGCCGCACCGCTCCGTCCTTGAGCGCCTTGCGCATGACCTGCCGCATGTACGCCTCGCGCACGAGGGTGTGCGCGTCGAGCACGATGCGCCCCGGCGCGACGGCGGCCGGGTCACTCGGATCGAAATCGGCAGGCTGCCCGTGCTCGCCGGGCTGCGGCTCGGCGAACAGCGCTGCGCCGGAGCCGTTGTCGCCGCCATCGGTGGCCGCCTCGTCGACTCCGGGCAGCCGCCTCGCGGCAGCAGGGCTGTCGTCCGAGCGCGGCGTGGCTTCCGTGGCTGTCGCGCCCTCGGAGTCGGTAACGCCTGGGGCAGTAGCGGTTTCGGACGACCCCGGGGCCGGTGACGGGGTTCCGTCGGCGGTGCCCGGGATCGCGGGCTCGCCGTCCGGCCCGAGTTGCTCCGCGTGTTCGCGCAGCGCCGCCATCGCGTCGTTGACCGCCGGGAAAATGTCGGCGTCCGTGGCCGATTCGACGATCGCGTCCCACCAGCGCTCGGCGTCGTCGTAGCCGCCGGCCTCGGCGAGCAGCGCGAGCGGGTCGCCGGTGGGGACCGGATCCTGATCCATGGCCAGCACGGTCGCGGCGGGCAGATCGCAGAAGCCCACGCGCACACCGTGTTCGGCGGCGTAGGTCATGGCCTGCCACTCCGGGGAGAACTCGGCGAACGGCCACATCGCGGCCTTGGCCGGTTCGTCCGGGCGGTAGCCGAGCAGCGCGACCGGGGGCTCCATGCCGTCGGCGGCGACGAAACCCAGCAGCGGATCGGCGTCGGCCGGGCCCTCGATCAGGATCACGTCCGGCCGGAACCGGTTCAGTGCCAGGCGCAGTGACCGCGCCGAACCCGGCCCGTGGTGGCGGATCCCGAACACCCGGGTCTCGGGCTCCGGGCGCACCGTGACGCCGGAATCGCTCGACTTCGTCTGCCTCGCAGGGGATACGGGCGCGGTGGAATCCGCGGGCCCGACCGTCGTCACCGCGGGCCCGGACTCCGGAACCGCGGCCGCCGGCCCGGCGGCGTCGGCGCGCATCAGCTCACCTCGCGGGCGGCGCGGTAGAAGTCGGCCCAGTCCGGGCGCTGGCGCACAACGGCTTCCAGGTACTCGGTCCACACCACCCCGTCCGCGACCGGATCCTTGATGACCGCGCCCAGCACCGCCCCGGCCACGTCGCCCGCGCGCAGCACGCCGTCCCCGAAGTGCGCGGCCAGCGCCAGCCCGTTGGTGATCACCGAGATCGCCTCGGCGGTCGACAGCGTGCTGGACGGCGACTTGAGCTTGGTGCGGCCGTCGGCCGTCATGCCCGAGCGCAGCTCCCGGAAGATGCGCACCACCCGGCGCACCTCCTCGGCGGCCGCGGGCACGGCGGGCAATTCCAGTGCGGTGCCGAGCTGTTCGACCCGGCGGGTGACGATCGCGACCTCCTCGTCCTCCCCGGCGGGCAGCGGCAGCACGACGGTGTTGAAGCGCCTGCGCAGCGCGGAGGACAGCTCGTTCACGCCGCGATCGCGATCGTTGGCCGTGGCGATGAGGTTGAAGCCCTTGGCCGCCTGCACCTCGGCGCCGAGTTCGGGCACCGGCAGCGTCTTCTCCGACAGCACCGTGATGAGCGCGTCCTGCACGTCGGACGGGATACGGGTGAGCTCCTCGAGCCGCGCTATCGAACCGGCCCGCATCGCGGTCATGATGGGCGAGGGCACCAGCGCCGCCTCGCTCGGACCCTCCGCGAGCAGCCGGGCGTAGTTCCAGCCGTAGCGAATCGCCTCCTCCGCGGTGCCGGAGGTGCCCTGCACCAGCAGGGTGGACCGGCCCGAGACGGCCGCCGCGAGGTGCTCGGACACCCAGGTCTTGGCGGTGCCGGGTACACCGATCAGCAGCAGCGCGCGATCGGTGGCCAGGGTGGAGACCGCGACCTCCATCAGCCGGCGCGGGCCCACGTACTTGGGCGAGATCACGGTGCCGTCCGCCAGCGCGCCGCCCAGCAGATAGGTGACCACCGCCCACGGCGAGAGCCGCCACGACGGCGGGCGCGGGCGATCGTCGGCGGCGGCGAGCGCGGCCAGTTCGTCGGCGAACGCCTGTTCGGCGTGCGGGCGCAGCAGGGTCGCGGACTCGTCGGTGGTTCGAACGTCGGAAGTGGTCACTGCAGCTCCTCGAGCATCGTCTTACGGTGAATCAGGTCATGGGCGAGCTGGTCGAAAGCCTGCTCCCAGTAGGGATCTCCGCACCGCCGCGCGATACCGGCCACCATCTCGGCGGCTGTCACCGGGAAATGCGCGGAGGAGGCGCGGAACAGCGTGCGATAGGAACCGGGCACCAGCGAGGGCGCGCCCGGCCGGTCGGCGGACAACTGCGCGCGCTCGAGCAGCAGCCGCAGCACGTGCTCGGCCATCGGGGCGGGCCACGGATGCGGCACCGCGCGCAGCAGCGATTCGATCTCGGCCAGCCAGCTGCTGTCCAGGCGGCGCAGGTGCCGGATCTGATCGTCCAGCGGTTGCAGCGCGAACAGCTCGCGCAGCTTCTCGCTGTCGGACTCACCCGCCTCCTGCGCGGCGAACGCCGTGAACAGCGCCTTGGCCCACGCCGAATCCCGCTGCGCGAGCGTGGCATCGGACCAGCCCGCGAACATCGGACCGCGCATGCCCTGGGACATGGCCACCCGCACCGCCTGTTCCGGCGGGCCCAGCACCCGTTCCCAGTGCGCCAGCGGGGTGCCGGCCACGACCCGGTGCAGCCATTCGGCGGCCAGATCCGGTGCGCCGTCCGCGCGATAGGCGGTGTAGCCGTAGGAATCCCCGACACCGTCCCGGCGCGCGGCGTCGTCGAGCACGCCCGGGCCGGTGGTGGTGAGCACCGGCCGGAGCAGTCGCGGCCCGAAACTCAGCCACGCGCTCGCCCGTTCGGCCATGCGCGTCGCGAAGGTGGAATCCGGTAGCCGGCCCAGCAGATCCGCCGCCGTGCGCCGCACCTCGGCTCGCCGATCATCGAGCGCGGTCTCCAGCATCGCCTCGTCGCCGAGCCCGAGCCCGTCGGCGAGCACCAGCAGCAATTCCGCCCGGCCCGGCCCGGATTCGGTGCCCCAGGATCCGGCCAGCGCCGCCAGCGCGGCGTGCCGGTCGCGAGACCGCAACTGCGCCAGCCACAGTCGCCGCTCGGCGGGCCGACCGTGCGACCACACCGACTCGTCCTCGACCGGGACCCGTACCAGCGACCGCCAGCCCGGGTGCTGCGCGGCCAGCCACCGCCCGCGCGCGCCCGCCAGGCGCAGCAGCGATTCCCGGTGCGCCGACAGCGATTTCGCCCGATCCAGCAGCAGGCTGCACAGCTCGTCGGGCGCCCGGAAGTCGTGGACGGCCGCCGCGGCGAACCACTCGTCCAGGAACGGCGAGTTCTCCCCGAGCAGCTCCGCCAGATGCGCGCCCGCGCCCCGGGGCAGCAGCGGCCGATCGTCGTCCTGCGCGGTGTCCGGCTGTTTCACCGCACCCGCGGTGACCGCGCCCCGCGCGAAACAGTCCTGCAGCGCGATGGTGTCGAGCAGGGCGGCGGCGGGCTCACCGGTCAGCCGCGCGCTCAGCGCCGCGACCGGCCCCGGCAGCGCGCCGCCGTCGCCCTGGCGCCGCGCCGTCCCCACCAGCGCGGTGGAGACGAGTTCGGCCAGGCTCGGATCATCGCTCGCCGTGGTGATGCCCACCGAATTGCGCTCCGGGACAGCCACATCGGTGACCACCCCGGTGTGCAGCGCGGACACCGGAATCACCCCGGCCGCCGACCATTCCCCGACCAGGGTCACCGGATGCCCGCCGGACAACCCCAGCAGCTTCCACGGCTCCTCGTCGCCGGGCGCGATCGGCACCGCCGCGCCGTCGGGTTCGACCACGTACCAGCCGTTGTCCTCCCGCACCGGCACCACGCCCGCCAGCAGCACCGGCCACGACCGCAGGAACGGGTCGGCGCCTACGGCCACCGCGTGGTCGAGCAGCGCCGCGGCGATGCTCCCCGGCGCGGCCTCGTGCGTCCCCGGTCCGCCGGGCGCCGGATCCGCCGTCACGGAACCGGTTCGCGCGGCGGGTGGCCGTGGAATCGTGGTGAAGGGTTCGGGGGTGGAATGCCGTGTGCCCCACAGCGCGCGCAGGGGTGCGGCGCCCGGGTAGAAGTGCAGGTCCGCGTCCACCTCGTAGCCGGGCAGCGGGGTGTCCGGCGGGAAGCTGGGGCTGCCGTGATGGTGGTCCACGAGCAGCGCCCAGCGGCCGGACTCCCGGCCCCGCAACCAGATTCGGCGCGTGTAGAGCGCTTCGTCGGAGGTCACGCGCTGTCCGAGTACGAGCCAGCGATCGCGGACGGCGGGTTCGGCGTGCACGGAATCGGCGGGGACCGGATAGCCCACGTGGGTGCGCACGCTCGCGCGCAGTGCCGGATCGAGGTCGTCCAGGCGGGTGTGCGCGGCGGTCAGCAGGTGCAGGCGCGCGTATTCGCGCAGCAGCACCCGGGGCCAGTCCGCGCCGGTCGCGGCGCGCGGCAGATGGCGCAGCGTGACCGCGACGCCGGGGGCCTGCGCGTCGACCATGCGCGCGGCGACGGCGTCGAACGCGAGGTGGGAGCGGTCGGCCTGGGCCAGGCCGGTCCGCACCTGATCGGTGAGCCAGGTATCGAGATCGGCCAGGCCGGCCGCGACCCGCGCCCGCCGCTGATCGGCCGCGCCCGCCCGCCCCGCGCCCCCCGGCGGCGTCGCGGCGGCGGTCACCGCGGCCGTGGATTTCTTCGCTTCCCGCGCCGCGCGCCCCGCGAGCCATTCGGCCGCGAAATCGGCGGGCGCGCCGGTAGCCGGAACATTGCCTTCCGACCAGGAAAGCAAAAGGGACAGTGCGTGTTTGCACGGAAACTTCCGGCTCGGGCACGAGCATTTGTACGCGGGACCCGAGGTGTCGACCACGGTCTGATACGGGCGGCTGCCGCTGCCCGCGCACAGGCCCCACACCGTGCCCCCGTGCTCTCCGCTGCCGCTCCACTTGCCGCGCAGCTTGCGCGCGGCGGTGAGCGACGCCGGGTCGGGCGCCAGCGCCGCGATCTGCTCGGCGGTCCAGGCGGTGGTCATCGTGCCCCCTTCGTTCGTTCACCGCATGTCTATCGCAGGGCACCGACAAGTGCACGGGTCCGTATTTGCCGATATTTCGCCGGTCGCGGCCGTGGAAATTCTGCGGGCGTGACAGCTGAAATACCTTGCACCCGTGATGAATTCACGCTCGGAAAGCACCCGAAACGAGTCACGCGCCGCGTACCGCGCGATTCCGCCGGGACCTTACCCCCGCGCACCGCCCGGTAGGGTTTCGCCCATGTCCCGCGTAGCGATCGAATACTGCACCCAGTGCCGATGGCTGCTGCGTGCGAGCTGGATGGCCCAGGAACTGCTCACCACCTTCACGACCGACCTGTCCGAGGTCGCCCTGGTACCCGGCGACGGCGGGATCTTCCGCATCACCGTGGACGGCGAACAGATCTGGGAACGCAAGGCGGACGGCGGTTTTCCGGACATCACCGTGCTCAAGCAGCGCGTCCGGGACCGGGTCGCCCCCGGCCGCTCCCTCGGCCACTCGGACAAGCCGGCCACCGGCGACTCCGCCAAATAATCCCGGGCCGGGCAGCCTCAGCGGGTCAGCAGCACCCGCCGCCCCCGCAGCAGCCGCCGCCACCCGCGGGCGCGGCCGGTGCGATCGGCAGCGCGCCGCCGCCCCCGCGACTCACCGTCCCGAACGTGGTCAGCAGCTTGACGGTGTCCGAATGCCCCAGCGGGCAGTCGGCCGGATCGGACGCCTCGGCCATCGGACGGGTCACTTCGAAACTGTCCCCGCAGCTGCGGCAGCGGTACGCATAACTCGGCACCGGCCCAGCGTAGGCCACCGATGACCCCGGGGTCCGGCGGCGGCGCGCGGTCACCGGTGGCCGGACCGCTGTCGATCTCCCCGGTACCCTCGATTTACGGAGTACGAGGAGGTGGGCGATGAACACTACGTTCTTCGAGACGCTGCCGGACGAGCAGGCCGAACCGGTGGCCGTCACCGAATACGGCCGGGTACGGGGCCGACGGCAGGACGGCATCGCGGTCTGGCGGGGCATTCCGTACGCCGCCTCGACCGGCGGCCCGAATCGGTATCGCCCGCCGCAGCCCCCCGAACCCTGGGACGGTGTGCGCGACTGCTTCGACTTCGGCGAGGTGGCCCCCCAGAGCGCGGGCTTCGTCCCCGTGGACTCGGGCCTGCGCATGGGCGAGGACTGCTGCTGGCTCAACATCTGGGCCCCCGCCGCGCCCAGCGAGGACCCGCGGCCGGTCATGGTGTGGCTGCACGGCGGCGCGTACTGCCTCGGCACGGCGGCCCAGGCCATCTACGACGGCCGCAGACTGGTCGAGACCGGTGACGTGATCGTGGTCGGGGTGAACTACCGGCTGGGATCGCTCGGCTTCCTGGACCTGTCCTCCCTCGGTCCCGAGTTCACCTCGAACCTCGGCCTGCGCGATCAGATCGCCGCCCTGGAATGGGTGCGCGACAACATCGAGTCCTTCGGCGGTGACCCGGGCAGCGTCACCGTCTTCGGTGAATCCTCCGGCGCGGGCTGCGTGACCGCCCTGCTCACCTCCCCGCTGTCGGCGGGTCTGTTCCACCGCGCCATCGCGCAGTCACCGCCCGCCACAACGGTTTTCGGGCAGGAGCGGGCGGCGGGCGTGGCCCGGCGCTTCCTGGAGATCCTGGACCTGAAACCGGGGGAGGGCGCCGAACTGCTGGACATGCCCATCGAGCGGATCATCGCCGGCGCCGGAATCCTGCTCGACGAGGTGCCGACCCGCGAGCCCGGCCGCCTGGCCGCCGCGCCCGTGGTGGACGGCGAGGTGCTGCCCGCGTATCCGAGCGACCGTTTCCAGCAGGGCCGCTCGCATCGCGTGCCGCTGATCATCGGCACGAACAAGGACGAGGCGTCCATGTTCCGCCTGTTCCGCTCGCCGATCATGCCCGTCACCCCCGACGCGGTGAACGCGATGCTGCGCGGGGTGGCCGCCGAGCACCCCGGCATGTCGCCCGAGCGGATCGCCGAAATCGCCTCCGCCTACGGCGATCTCAGCACCGCGCGCAGCGCCCTGACCATGTCCGGCGACGCCGCCTTCCGGATGCCCGCGCACTGGGTCGCCAACGCGCACTCCCAGCATTCCCCGACCTGGATGTACCGCTTCGATCACGCGACGCCCATGCTCAAGGCGGCTCGCGTCGGTGCCGGGCACGCCACCGAATTGCCGTACGTCTTCGGCAATTTCGGGTCCTTCGACCGCGACCCGACCTTCTGGCTCGGCGGACGCAAAGCGGCGCAGGAGGTTTCCGGCCGCACCATGCGCCGCTGGACGGCCTTCGCCCGGCACAGCGTCCCCGCCGCCCTGGACGGCTCCAAACACTGGCCGCCCTACAACGTCGCGGACCGCCGCACGCTGATCATCGACGCGACCGATCGCATCGTCGACGACCCCGACTACGACCGGAACTCGGTCTGGGGAGATCAGGTGGTCGGGTTCTTCTGACAGGAACGGCTACACCACGGCGGCGGCCCGCCGCCCCAGCCGGGCGGGCATCCGCGAGTATCCGTGCAGGGTGAACAGCGGGCGCCGCTCGGGCTCACCCGCCAGCGCCAGCTCGGGGAACCGGTCGAACAGCGCCCGCAGCGCGTACACCCCTTCCATCCGAGCCAGGCTCGCGCCCAGGCACGTATGGGTTCCACTGGAGAACGTCAGGTGGTCCCGGGCGTTCGAGCGCGTGATGTCGAAGGTCGCGGGATTCTCGAAGACCTTCGGATCCCGGTTCGCTCCCGCCAGCGACATCACGACCACATTGCCCCGGTGGAACTTCACGCCGCCGATCTCCACGTCCGCCAGCGCGAGCCGCGCGGTGGTCTGCACCGGTGCGTCGTAGCGCAGGATCTCCTCGACCGCGGGCGACCACAGCGCGGGATCCGCGCGCAGCAGCGCCAACTGGTCCGGATGGGCCAGCAGCTGCACGATGCCGTTGCCGATGAGATTGACGGTGGTCTCGAAGCCCGCGCCCATGAGCAGGCTGGCCGTCGCCTTCAGTTCGCGGTCGTCGAGATCGCCGGCGCTCACCAGGCTGCTCAGAATGTCCTCGCCCGGTTCCCGGCGGAGCCGGGCGATGTGCCGGTCGAGGTACGCGTCCATGTCCATCATGGCTTCGGCCGCGGTGCGCCAGGTCTTCCACGAGATGCCGAAGTCGAGCAGCGGGCTGGCCGCGTCGCCCCACTCGAGGAACTCGTCGCGCGATTCGTGCGGGAACCCCAGCATCTCGGCGATGATCGCGATCGGGATCTGCTGGGCGTAATCGCCGATCAGATCGGCGGAACCGTTCTCGGGCAGCGCGTCGAGCAGCTCCCGCGTCACCGTCTCCACCCGCTCGCGCAGCCGGCTCGTGGCGCGCGGGGTGAAGGCGGCGGCGACGGACTTGCGCAATCGGGTGTGGTCCGGCGGGTCGATCACCAGCATCGAGGGCGGCTCGACCGGATTGGGCGGCAGCTCGGCCGAGCGGATGGTGTCCCGCAGGCTGCGGGGTACGTCGAGGTTGCCGAGGCCGAAGATGCCGAATCGATTGTCCCGCAACACACCCCGGATCACTTCGTAGTCCGCGGTGGCGTGCGCGGACGGGCTGCGCACGAGTCGCCCGCGGGCGCGCAAATCCTCGATGAAGGGATAGGGATCGGCGATGGCCGCGCGACTGCCGAAGAGTCTGCCGAAGGGATCACCCCGCCGCGCCTGCAGGCGCAACATGTAGCGCGCGGCGCCCTGCTCGAACAGCCACCGCATTCGGTATCGCGGGCTCATCATCGTTGATCCCCTCTCCTCGGGTATCTCTCACCGTACGGAAAGCGGTTGGGGTGAAAAAGATCCCGGAGAGGGAATTCGGGCTCCTACCGGGGTAGGACTCAGGCCCGCCGGGCGGTGACCTTCTCCGACGTCACGCGGCGTTCCAGGGCGGCCGGATCCGGATGGCTGACCTGCACCAACGACGCTCCCGCGGCCAGGACCGCCACGAAGCCATCGATCAATTCGGCCGGGGTTTCCCACGGCGTACTCGACAGGACGCGATCCTCGGCGGTGAATCCCTGCCGCTGCGCGGACCTGCGGGCCTGCTCCAGCACCTCCGAGACCGAGAGCCCGTCCAGCGCGCAGCCGCTGTCCCCGGGCCGGAACTGATCGCCGTGCACGCGGACCGACGTCGCGTAGTCGGTGATCCCGACGGGCAGATCCCGGACCGGCATGCCCATGGGATCCAGCGACAACGCCGCGATCTCCGGGATGTCCCCGGCCTCGTCGATGCGATCGGCGGTCACCAGCGCCAGCTCGGCGTCCGGATCGGCGGTCAGCACGACCTCCGCGCCGGCCCACCAGCATCCCAGCAGCACCGCCGCGGTCTGCCAGTGCGCGGGCAGCAGGACCGCCACCCGGGACCCCGGGGACAGGCCGAATTCGTCGCGAATCATGTTGGCGGTCTTGGCCGCCCAGTTGGCGAGTGTGAGCGCCGAGAGTTCGATGCGCGCGCCGGTCGCGTCGTCGTAGTGGGTGATGCGCGGACCCGCGGGATCGCGGGCCAGGATGGGGTCGAGTACCGCGTCGGTGAGGGTCTCGTTCAGTTGACGCATTTCGGTCCGTTCTTACCGGCATCGATGGGTGGAGCTGGCGGAACCGGCGTCATGGGGGTGGTACCGATCGTGAAATCGATCCCGGTGCCGGTCGTCGAACCCGGACCAGAGTAGTCACCCGCGAGCACCACGCGGACCGAGCCCTCCGCCAATCCGGCCTCGGCGTAGACCGGCAATCCGCCCAGCGCCTGCGCGACCGCGCGGGCCCGGGGATCACCGCCGCTGTTCGCCAGCACCCGGCTGCTCTGCACCGGCCCGCCGATCCAGTTGTCCACCGTGCCGGTGCGGAAACCCTTGCCCGCCAGCGCCTGTGCGGCAACCGCGGCCAGACCGCCGGTCCCGCTGGCGTTGTACACGTCGGCGACCACGGTGGCGGGATCGACGCCGCCGGTGTCCTGGAAGTCGTCCGCGGAACCGCCGCCGATGGTGCGCGCCACGTACTTCTGCACGGCGGTCGGATCCACGCGCACGACCGATTCACCGTTGTCGGTCCAGCCGTTGAGATCCTTGACCGGGATGGTCTCGAACTTCACCTGCCCGCCCGACAGATCCTGCAGTTGCGTCAGGAACGCCAGCACATCCCAATTATCGTCCAGCACCACGGTGCGCCCGACCGCCTTGCTCAGATCGCTCAGCCGGCCCGGATTGGTCAGGGTCTTGGCGCTGACCACCTGGTGCACGAGCTGTGCCATGTACACCTGCTGGCGCACGATGCGGTCCAGATCCCCGCGCGGCAGCTCGTGCCGCTGGCGCACGAAGCTCAACGCCTCGGGGCCCGTGAGCTTCTGCTCCCCGGCGGTGAAGTCCGCGCCCGAAAGCGGCTCGTACACCGCGTTGTTCAGGCAGACGTCGACCCCGCCCACCGCGTCGGTGAGCAGGACGAAGCCCAGCAGGCCGACTTCGGCGTAGTGATCGACGGTGATACCGGTCAGCGTGGCAACGGATTTGATGAGGGCCTGCCGCCCGGCCAGGGTGGACTCGCTGTCGGCCTCGGACGCCGATTCGCCCTTGTCCAGTCGCTTCTGCTGCTCGGTCAGCTTGGTCACGCCGTACGCGGAGTTGATCTTTCCCATGCCCAGCCCCGGAATGTCCACGTACGAATCGCGCGGAATCGAGATGGCCGTGGCCGATCGGCCGTCGTTGGGCACGCGGATCAGCACGATGGTGTCGGTGTTGAGCCCGATCTCGTCGCCCGCGTGCAACATCGCCCGCTCGTCATCGGACAGCGGATTGCCGTGCGCGTCCGTGCGCGAGTCGATGCCGACCATGAGAATGTCGACCGCGCCGTCCTTGCCCCCGCCCAGGCCCAGGTCGCCGATCCGCTCGATGCTGGAAACGAGCTGATCCACACTGCGCCAGCCCAGTCCCGTCACGACCAGCACGACGATCGCGGCCGCCGCCGACAGAAGCCGCAGGGGATGCGTCCGATCCCGGCCGCCGTGCACCCGGGGCCCGGCCGGGCGAGAGGGTAGCGGTGCGGATGCTCTCCTGGTCTGCGACAACCCCTTGCTCCCTCTTCCAGTACTCGGCCGACCGCGCTCGCTGCCGGGGTGATGTCTGTGGAGTGCCCCCGAATGCAGGCTAGACGCGCCGCCGGACATGTCCGTGTAGCTCGCGCTCCGTGAGTCGTGTTGCCCACTCGCGCCCGCGCGCGCGAGAGCCGGACATCCGCGCAGGTAGCTACGGGTGTGCGCGAAACCTGCCGCCGCCCGTGTCACACTGACCGCCGTGACTTCCCCCGCCGTGACACCCATCACCGAGCGGCTCGTGGTGACCGGTGCGCGGGGACAGCTGGGCCGCGCCCTGCTCCGGCACGCGCCCGGCGCCCGCGGCTACGGCCGCGCCGAACTCGACATCACCGACGCCGATGCCGTACGCGCGGTACTGAATCCGGGCGACATCGTCGTCAACTGCGCCGCCTACACCGCGGTGGATCTGGCCGAGACCGATGTGGACGCCGCCTTCGCGGGCAACGCCACCGGGCCCGCGGTCCTCGCCGCCGCGTGCGCGGACATCGGCGCGCGGCTGGTGCACATCTCCACCGACTACGTCTTCCCCGGCACCGCGAATCGTCCCTACGAGCCCGGCGACCCGACCGGACCCGCCACCGTCTACGGCCGCTCCAAACTCGCCGGCGAACAGGCGGTGCTCGAGCTGGATCCGCGCGCCCGCGTCGTGCGCACCGCGTGGGTCTACACCGGCACGGACGGCGATTTCGTCGCGACCATGCGGCGGCTCGAGCGCGAACGCGACACCGTGAACGTGGTCGCGGACCAGATCGGATCACCCACCTACGCACCGGATCTGGCGGCGGGCCTGCTGGAGCTGGCGGGCCGGCTGACGGCCGATCCCGGCGAATCCGTCATCCCGCGAATCCTGCACGCGGGCAATGCCGGACAGGCCAGCTGGTTCGAGCTCGCGCGGGCCGTCTTCGCGGGTCTGGGCGCCGACCCCGAACGCGTGCGCCCCTGCGGCACCGCCGATTTCCCGAGACCCGCTCCGCGCCCGGCATATTCGGTCCTTTCGGGCACAGCCTGGGCATCGGCCGGGCTCGCGCCCCTGCGGGAATGGCGACTGGCACTGGGCGACGCACTGGCCGCCATCTCCGACTAGGCTGGGCGTCCGTGAGCCCCTCGGATTCTGTCGGACCGCCAGTACTGGCCGTCGTCACGGTGACCTACTCGCCCGGTGAGCACCTGCAGCACTTCATCAGCACGCTAGCCACCGCCACCGGCGAGAAGCCCCAGGTGATCCTCGCCGACAACGGCTCGGTGGACGGGGTGCCGGAGCTGATCGCCGAAGCCAACAGCCACGTGCGGCTGCTGCGCACCGGCGGCAACCTCGGCTACGGCGGCGCCATCAATCGCGCGGTCGCCGAGATCGACCCGGACATCGAATTCATCGCCATCGTGAACCCGGACATTCGCTGGGGCACCGACTCCATCGACGAACTGCTGGCCGCGGCCCGCCGCTGGCCGCGCGCGGGTGCGCTCGGGCCCAAGGTGCTCGAGCCGGACGGCAGCCTGTACCCCTCCGCGCGCTCGGTCCCCGGACTGCTCGACGGCGCGGGCCACGCCATCCTCGGCACCGTCTGGCCCACCAACCCCTGGACCCGCCGCTACCGCCAGGAGAACGAGCAGATCTCCGAGCGCACCGTCGGCTGGCTCTCGGGCTCGTGCCTGCTGGTCCGCCGCGCCGCCTTCGACTCCATCGACGGTTTCGACTCCCGCTACTTCATGTACATGGAGGATGTCGACTTCGGTGACCGCATGGGCAAGGCGGGCTGGCACAATGTCTTCGTGCCGACCGCCGAGGTCACCCACGCCAAGGGTCACGCCGCCGGTAAGCACCCCGAGACCATGCTGCCCGCGCACCACGCCAGCGCCTACCGCTTCCAGGCGGACAGGCATCCGCACTGGTGGCAGGCGCCGTTGCGGGTCGCGTTGAAGGCCGGACTTGCCATCCGCTGCAAGCTTGCGGTTCGATCCGCTCTGCGTGAACGCGATGCGGCCGAGGCCGCGGCCGGCTCGGCCCACTGAGCAGGTCGCATGCTCCGGCGGGTCCCGGAGCACGCGCCCGCGAATTTCGATAGACACCTGACCACAGGGGAGAACATGGTGAACAGCGGCAATGGTGCCGGATCCACGGATGCGGTGATTCTGGTCGGCGGCCAGGGCACCCGCCTGCGTCCGCTGACCCTGTCCGCTCCCAAGCCGATGCTGCCGACGGCCGGTCTGCCGTTCCTGCAGCATCTGCTGGCCCGCATCGCCGATGCCGGGATCACCCACGTCGTACTCGGTACCTCCTACAAGGCGGAGGTGTTCGAGGACCACTTCGGTGACGGCTCGGCGCTCGGGCTCGAACTCGAGTACGTCTTCGAGGCCGAGGCCCTGGGCACCGGCGGCGGCATCCGCAACGTGCTGCCCAAGCTGCGCGCGGACACCGTCATGGTGTTCAACGGCGACGTGCTCGGCGGAACCGATCTCGGCGGCATCCTGGACACCCATCACGAGTCCAACGCCGACGTCACCCTGCACCTGGTGCGGGTGAGCGATCCGCGGGCCTTCGGCTGCGTGCCCACCGACGAGAACGGCCGCGTCACCGCGTTCCTGGAGAAGACCCAGGATCCGCCGACCGACCAGATCAACGCGGGCTGCTACGTGTTCCGCCGCGAGTACATCGAGAAGATTCCGGCCGGGCGCCCGGTCTCGGTCGAGCGCGAGACCTTCCCGTCCCTGCTCGCCGAGGGTGCGCACATCCAGGGCCACGTGGACACCTCGTACTGGCGTGACATGGGCACCCCCGAGGACTTCGTGCGCGGTTCCGCGGATCTGGTCCGCGGCATCGCGCCGTCCCCGGCCCTGCCCGGCCAGCGCGGCGAGTCGCTCGTGCACGCCGGCGCCGGCGTCGCGCCGGGCGCGCTGCTGATCGGCGGCACGGTCGTCGGCCGCGGCGCGGAGGTGGGCGCGGGCGCCCGCCTGGACGGCGCGGTTCTGTTCGACGGCGCGTGCGTGGAAGCCGGTGCGACCGTGGAACGCTCGATCATCGGCTTCGGCGCCAAGATCGGCCCCCGCGCCCTGGTCCGCGACGCGGTCATCGGCGACGGCGCGGTCGTCGGCGCCCGCTGTGAACTACTACGCGGCGCGCGCGTCTGGCCCGGCGTCGAGATCCCCGACGGCGGCATCCGCTTCTCGACCGACGTCTAGGGATTCCCGCCCGGGCAGTCGGGCCGGGCGAGTAGCACTCTCGCGTGCGGGCCGGTTCGCCGCGCGGTGACAACGGTGTTCGCCCGCGCGGGTCAACGCACCATCGGAGTACACGCGAAAGGCCGCTCCCCTTGGGGGAGCGGCCTTTTCGTCGTAAGGGGAGTGTCTCAGCGTTCCCACTTGCCCGGGTTCAGGTGGAACTGGGCGAGGGCGGTGGCGTGCCCGTGGCCCATCTCGTGGTCGGTCTTGAGCCAGTTGACCAGGTCCTTCTGACCGGTCAGGCCGGAGGCGGACATGAGGGCGAACCACTCGTCGACGGTGCGGCCGTACTTGGTCTCGATGGAGGGGAAGTACGAGGCCGGGCCGTGGGGCTTGGTGGTCGCCATGGTGTCGCTCCTTGTCTGAGGGTGTTGCTGATCATGACGGGCGGGCCGGGCCGAATTCATCGCCGTGTGATCGGCATCACGCGGCGGCCGCGGCGGGGATGCGGGCGGTCGCGGTCGCGCGGTGTTCGCGGATCAGCAGGGCGCCGGTGAGGGCCACCAGGGCGGCCGTGAAGCCGTGGATGCCGAACGCGGCGGAGGTCGAGCCGTCGTAGCTCAGCACGGTGATCATGTCGCCGAGCGGGACGAGGGTGGTGGCCAGCATCGTGATGCCGAGTGCGAAGCGCTGCCGGAAGGCCAGCAGGGCCAGGATCGCCACGCCGAAGGCGGTGTCGCGCACGCCCTTCAGGTTCATGAACGCGACCGCGTCGCCCGTCGGCCATTCCGGCAGGCCGAAGCCGGCGGCGAAGGTTTCGGGGGTGAGCAGGTAGTTGAGACCGATGTAGAGGATGAACGCCACGCCGGCGACGGTGAGGGCGGTGTTGATGCGGTGCAGGGTCATGTCGATCTCCGGTTCTAGCGTCGCTTGCTGATGTAGCAACGCTAGCATTCGCGTGGATAGATTGTCTAGCGATGCTAGAATTCTGCTCATGAACGCATCTCAGAGCCGTCGTGAACGCGAACGGGCCGAACGGGAGAAGCGCATCGTCGACACCGCCCGCGAACTGGCCGAAACCCAGGGCTGGGACGCGGTCACCGTGCGCAAACTGGCCGAGGCCATCGAGTACAGCCAGCCCGTGCTGTACAGCCACTTCGCGGGCAAGGACGCCATCGTCACCGCGGTGGCCGAACAGGGGTTCGCCGAACTCGCCGTCGCGGCGCGCGAACTGCGCACGGGCGCGGACACTCCCGAGCAGGCGCTGGTGCTGGTGGCCGAGGGCTACCTGGCCTTCGCCCGCGAGAGCTCGGCACTGTACGACGCCATGTTCCTGCTGCGCACCGAACTGAAGTTCGGCCCGGACGCCCCGGACATCCTCAAGGAGTGCTTCGTCGAACTGCTGCTCACCTTCGCGCCGTTCGCGCCGCCGCACGACGCCGAGACCTTCACCGAGGTTGCCTGGAGCGCGCTGCACGGGCTGGCCACGCTGGATCGAGGTGGTCGGCTGCGGCCGGACTTTCGTGCTCAGCGACTGGATATCCTTGTTGCCCAATGGATCGGCGGCTGAGTGGTCCGGGCTCGGACGTGCCGAACCGGGGTCGTGGTGCTCGAAGTGGCCGGGGCGTTCCTGATCGAGAGGGTGCAGCTGGGATCGCCCGCGCCCGCGCATGGGATTCACCACGGTCCGGTGCCGCCCGTGCGAACGCGCCTAGGCTGAGAGCATGGCTGACGCGGTGGTGGTGGGGTCCGGGCCCAACGGGCTCGCGGCGGCGGTGATCCTGGCCCGGGCGGGACTCGCTGTCGAGGTGTACGAGGCCGCCGACACGATCGGCGGCGGCTGCCGCACCGCCGAGATCACGCTGCCGGGATTCCGGCACGATCTGTGCGCGGGCGCGCATCCCATGGCGGTGGCCTCGCCGTTCCTGCGCGCCTTCGACCTGCCCGCGCACGGGGTGGAACTGCTTGCGCCGCAGGTGTCCTACGCGCATCCGCTGGACGGCGGCCGGGCCGGGCTGGCCTGGCGCGACCTGAGCAATACCGTGGACGGGCTGGGCCGCGACGGCGCGGCCTGGCGGCGGTTGTTCGGCCCGCTGGTGCGGCAGTGGGAGGACGTGGTCGGGCTGATCATGTCGGATCTGCGGCCGCCGCCGATCCGCCCGGGCGGCCTGCTGCGCACCGAGATCGGGGTCGCGCGCCGGCTGCTGGAACAGGCGTCGCCGCTGTGGAATCTGCGCTTCCGCGAGGACGTCGCGCCGGCGCTGCTGACCGGTGTCGCCGCGCACGCCATCCGGCCGCCGCGCGGAATCCCCGGCGCGGGTGTGGGATTGCTGCTCGGGACCCTGGCGCACGTGGGCGGCTGGCCGGTGCCGCGCGGGGGCAGCCAGGCCATCGTGGACGCGCTGGCCGCCGATCTGCGCGCGCACGGCGGCGAGATATACACCGGGCACCGGGTCGACGACATCGACGAATTCGATTCCGTGTCAGCGGTTCTGCTGGATCTCGCCCCGGCCGAATTGCAGCGCGTCGCGGGGGATCGGCTGCCCGGGCGCTACACCCGCGCGCTGGCGAACTTCCGCTACGGCGGCGCCGCGTGCAAGGTCGATTTCGCGCTGTCCGGTCCGGTGCCGTGGCAGGGGCTCGGCTGCGATCGGGCGGGCACCCTGCACCTGGTCGGCTCGCGCGCCGAGGCCGAGGCCGCCGAGAAGGCCGTCGCCGCGGGACAACACGCGGACCGGCCGTATGTGCTCGCGATCCAGCCCGGCGTGGTCGACGACACCCGCGCGCCCGCCGGGCAGCACACCTTCTACACCTACGCGCACGTCCCGCACGGGTCGCGGCGCGACGTCAGCGCCGAGATCATCGCCCAGGTGGAGCGTTTCGCGCCCGGCTTCCGCGATCTCATCCTCGCCACCCACGTGCGCACCGCAGCCCGGATGCCCGCCCACAACGCCAACTACGTCGGCGGCGACATCTCCGCGGGCGCGGTCACCCTGCGCCAGACCCTCTTTCGCCCCGTGCCCCGCTGGAATCCGTACCGCACCCCGCTGCCCGGGGTCTACCTCTGCTCCGCCGCGACCCCGCCCGGCCCCGGCGTCCACGGCATGAACGGCTATTTCGCGGCCCGCCACGCCCTGCGCCGGGAGCTCGGCATCCGCACGGACCCGCTGAAACTGCTGGCCGGAGCCTGAGTCCGTCAGTTCGGCTCGGGGCGGTACAGGTCCGGCTCGAGGTAGATGGTCCGTGCCACCGGGACCGCTTCGCGGACACGGGCTTCGGCGTCGTCGATCGCCCGGGCCACGCCGGTCAGGTCCAGGTTCGGGGCCATGCCGACCTTGGCGGCGACCAGCAGATCGTCCGGGGCCAGGTACTGGGTCTTGAGGTGGATGACGCGGTCGATCCGCGTGCCGTCCACCAGGTTCGCGCGAATCCGGCGTTCCTCGTCGGGGGTGGCGCCCTCGCCGATGAGCAGGCTCTTCATCTCCACGATGAGAACTATCGCGATGAAGCCGAGCAGGATGCCGATGCCCAGGGTGCCGACGCCGTCCCAGATCGGATTGCCGGTCAGCTCGGTCAGGCCGACGCCGAGGAAGGCCAGCAGCAGGCCGATGAGCGCGCCGAAATCCTCCAGCAGCACCACCGGAAGTTCCGGATTGCGGGTGGTGCGGATGAACCGCCACCAGCTCTTGCGGCCCTTGAGCGGCGCCGAGGCGTTGCGGGCGGTGAACAGGCTGTAGGACTCCAGCGCCATGGCGATGACCAGGATGCCGATGGCGATCCCGGCGTCCGAGAGATGCTCGGGATGCCGGATCTTGGTGATGCCCTCGTCGATGGCGAACAGCGAGCCCAGCGCGAAGATGACCAGCGCCACCACGAACGAGTAGAAGTAGCGGTTGCGGCCGTACCCGAAGGGATGCAATTGATCCGGCGGCTGCTGCGCGCGTTTGCGCCCGATCAGCAGCAGGCCCTGATTGGCGGTGTCGGCGAGCGAGTGCACGGCCTCGGCGTACATCGACGACGACCCGGTGATCACCGCCCCCGCGAATTTCGCCACCGTGATTCCGGCGTCCGCCGAGAACGCCGCCAGGACCGCCTTACGACTCTCGTCACCGGACATGGGACCGACGCTACCGACGGCGCGGGCGCGGTGTCGGTAGCGTCGCCGGGCGCGGCGGACTCCGATGCCGGATTCACACCGCGTAACGGCTGTCGGCACGCGGCTGAGCGTTCGTGGGCCGGGCCGCAGCCGCTGTCCGCTCCGCCTCGAGACGGCACACGGCTTCGCGCCTGTTTCACGTGGGTGAGGTGCCCGAACCGGCGTCGGTGTGCGCCCGCGTCGGCGTCGGTGGGCGCTCGGCCGCTCAGTTCTCGCTGACCGCCGCGTAGAACAGCTGCGCGGCCCCGTCCAGCGCCCGTGCCCGAATCTCGCCGTCGGCGGCCGAGATCCAGGCCGCGCGCCCGCATTCGACACGCAGCTGATCCTTGCCGAGCAGCAGCCCGACCGCGCCGTGCGTGCACAGCGCGATGCCCGGGCCCGCGTGCGGCACCCGCACCGGCTCGTCGCCCGGCGCCAGCTCGAACCGGCTGAGCACGAACTCGGACGCGGGCGTGCGGTAGCGGAAGACCCCGTTGCCCAGCACCTCCGGCTGCACCTTGGGCAGCTCGAGCGGTTCGAAGTCCAGCACCCGCAACAACTCCGGCACGTCCACGTGCTTGGGGGTGAGCCCGCCGCGCAACACGTTGTCGGAGTTGGCCATGATCTCCACGCCGACCCCGCGCAGATACGCGTGCAGGTTGCCCGCGGCCAGGAACAGGCCCTCGCCGGGTTCCAGGGTGATGCGGTTGAGCAGCAGCGCCGCCAGCACGCCGGCGTCGCCGGGATAGGCCTCGGCCAGCTCCAGCGCGGTCCGGATCTCGGCGGTGAATTCGCGGCGCTTGTCCTGCGAGCCCTCGTCGCGCCCGGACAGATAGCGCACGCAGCCGTCCAGCACCTTGGGCAGCAGCGTGCTCAGGCTGGCCTGCGGCAGCGCGATCCAGGTGGTGAACAGTGTGCGCAGGCCGGCCGAATCGGGCTGGGCGGCGAGCAGTTCGGCGTAGGGCTCGAGCTCGGGCACCTCGAGCGCGTGCAGCAGTCGCACGGTCCGGGTCGGGGTGCGGAATCCGGCCAGCGCCTCGAAGCGATCCAGGGCGACGACCAGCTCCGGCTTGTGGTTCTCGTCGCGGTAGTTGCGCAGCGGCGAGTCCAGCGGCATGCCCGCGCGGTTCTCGCGCTGGAATCCGACCTGGGCCTGTTCGAGGCTGGGGTGCGCCTGCAGCGAGAGCGCTTCCTCCGCGGCCAGGATCTTCAGCAGGAACGGCAGCCGTCCGCCGAATTCACCGGCGACTGCGCCCAATTCGCGCTGCGGATTCGCGCTGACCACGTCGAGCAGCGAGGTGCTGTGTCCATTGATTCGCACCTGCGCGGGATCGGCCGGATGCGCGCCGAACCAGAGTTCGGCCTCCGGATGCGCGGATGGAACCGGTCGTCCGCACAGCTGAGCGAGCGCGGTGCGCGAACCCCATGCGTAAGAACGCAGCGCACCAACGAGTTCGTGCACTAGTAGTGTCCCCCGTCGTAGCGTCCCGGATCTGCGACCGGGCGGGAACCGAGTAGTCGTAGATACGCGGCCGCCATCTCGATTCGAAGCGTCAGCACCGCTAGCTGTTCCAGCTCGCCGCCCCGACCGGGGGGCACGGCCTGCCCCGCCGCCTCCGCGGCCGGCGCGGTACCCGCGGCCTCCGCGTCCAGATTCACCAGATCGACGTCGACGAGTCCGGCGTCGGAGCCGAACACCGCCAGCCGTCTGCGCACCGTCACCTGATCGGATTCGGCGCTGAGTACGAAGATGCGGACCTGCTCGACCGGCGGCGGCCCGTCGAGTTCCGCGTCGTGGAAGAGCGGATCGAAATCCGGATCGGCCACACCCGCGGCCTGGATCAGACGTCCGTGCGCGGCAATGACTTCCGCCAGCCCGGCGGCCGCGACGACCTGTCCGGCCGCGGCCAGCAGCACGTCCGACGAATGCGCGGCGAGCACGGTGGTGGCGGGCGAATCGCCCGAGAAGACCAGGCGCTTGCGCTGCTGCATGCGGGTGGCCAGGGTCTTGGCCGGATTGCGGAAGGCCTCCTGCTGCGGGCCGTCGCGCAGCGCCTCGGCGTCGAGCAGATCGGCGAGCGCGTTCAGATCCGGCACCAGCGGGCCGGTGCGATGCGGATCGACCGCGGCCAGCACGGCCATGCCGATGGCCAGGAAGCGCAGCACGCGATTGTGGTCGAGCACCGGGATGCGCGGCGGCAGCATGGTCGCCCGCCCGGCCGCGGCGGCGCGCAGCGGACCCTCGTCCGGCGCCGCGACCACGACCTCCGCGCCCCGGCGCACCGCGAAATCCACGGCTTCGGCCAGGCGGGGATCGCCCGCGTCGTCGCCCGCGACCAGCACCACGTCCAGCGGTCCCACCCACGGCGGAATCGCGGTCGCGGTCACCACGGGCATGCTGGTTCTGTCGCCGAGGGCGGCGACCAGCAGGGCGGCCGCTCTCGCGGCCCGGCCGCTGCCGGACACCAGGACCACGCTGCGCGGGCGCAGCTCGGTCAGGCGCGTCAGGGCGTTCTCCGCCAGTGCGGCCGCGGTCGCCCGTACCTGGGCTCCGCCGGACGCCGCCGAGCGCAGTGTGCCCGCGACGTCGGCTGCCTCCAGCGAGGCGACGTCATCGAGATCGAGTACCGGTGTCCCAGCGATCATCGGGCGTTGCCACCTCCCCTCACAGGTCACCAGGCGCTGGCGAATCCAAGCTCTGTGATTCCACTATTCCAGTCAGGCGCGGACGATGCTCAGGATCTCGGTTACGAGTCCGTCTACATCCTCCTGCGATCGGGCTTCGACGTTGAGTCGCAGCAGCGGTTCGGTATTCGAGGCCCGAAGGTTGAACCACGCGCCGTCGGCCAGTTGCACGGTCACCCCGTCGAGGCGATCCACCGACTTCGCGCGGGCGCCGAACGCTTCGAGCACGGCCAGGGTCCGTTCCTGTGCGTCGGGCACCGTGGAGTTGATCTCCCCGGAGGACGCATATGTTGCATACGCGGACGCGAGTTCGGACATCGGGCGGTCCTTCTCGCCGAGGACGGCGAGCACGTGCAGGGCCGCGAGCATGCCGGAGTCGGCGCCCCAGAAGTCCCGGAAGTAGTAGTGCGCGGAATGCTCGCCGCCGAAGATCGCTCCGGTCGAAGCCATCTGCTGCTTGATGAACGAGTGGCCGACGCGGGTCCGCACCGGGTTGCCGCCCAGCTGGCTCACCAGCTCCGGCACGGCCTTGGAGGTGATGAGGTTGTGGATGATGGTCGCGCCCGGCTCCTTGGCCAGCTCGCGCTCGGCCACCAGCGCGGTGACCGCGGAGGGGGACACCGGGTCGCCCTTCTCGTCCACCACGAAGCAGCGGTCGGCGTCGCCGTCGAAGGCCAGGCCGATGTCGGCCTTGGTCTCGCGCACATAGGCCTGCAGATCCACCAGGTTCTTCGGATCCAGGGGATTGGCTTCGTGATTGGGGAAGTTGCCGTCCAGTTCGAAGAACAGCGGTTCGATCTCGTACTGGCCGACGGTGCCGAGCACGGCGGGCACCGTGTAGCCGCCCATGCCGTTGCCGGCGTCCACCGCGATGCGCAGCGGGCGGCTGGCGCTCAGGTCGACGAGCTTGTGCAGGAAGGCCGCGTAGTCGGCGAGCAGGTCCTGTTCGGTGGCGGTGCCGCGCGGGCCGTCGAAGGCGGGCACGCCCGCGATGACCTCGTCGCTGATGGTCGCCAGGCCGGTGTCCTGACCGACCGGCAGCGCCTTGGCGCGGCACAGCTTGATGCCGTTGTACTTGGCCGGGTTGTGCGAGGCGGTGAACATGGCGCCCGGGCACTCGAGGTGGCCCGAGGCGAAGTACAGCTGGTCGGTGGAGGCCAGGCCGATGTGCACCACGTTCAGGCCCTGCGCGAGCACGCCGTCGGCGAAGGCGGCGGCCAATTCCGGTGAGGAGTCGCGCATATCGTGGCCGATGACCACCTGGGCGGCGCCCTCGGCGCGCATGAGGCGGGCGAACGAGCCGCCGACATCGGCGACGAAGGCCGCGTCGATCTGTTCGCCGACGACACCGCGGACGTCATACGCCTTGATGACTGCGTGCACGGACTCGGCGGAGCGGGCGACTGTCATGCCGACCACACTATCCCGCCTGCCCGAGACTTTTGCGCCCGGCCGGGGAGCTGTATACGGACACGGCGTCAGTTCGGCGGATCCGGCAGCACCCGGAGATGACCGCGTCGCCCGGTGCGCGCGGGGCGGCCGGTGCGCTGGGCCGCGGGGCCCGCGCTGCCCGGATAGTCGGAATAGCCGCGGGGATCGGGTTCGGGTGCGCGACGGCGCAATCCGGCCTCGCGGACGGCCTCGGCCAGCGCGGTGAGGTCGTCGTCGTCGGGCGTACCCGAGGAGAAACCGCCCTCGTGCTTGACCAGTTCCCAGCCCTTGGGAGCGGTGATGCGGGATGCGTGCGTTTCACACAGATCCCACGAGTGCGGCTCGGCGACGGTGACGAGTGGCCCGACCACCGCCATGGAGTCCGAGTACACATAGGTCAGCGTCGCGACGGCCGGGTTCTTGCAGCCGGGTCGGCAGCAACGACGCATGGGAATCACGCCAAGCAGGGTAACCCTCCGGGGGCCTCCGTGCGGTCAGACACGCGCAATGGGACACGCCACAATCGTGCTTCGACGGCGTATTACGGCGGGTCGGACGGGTAAGTCGAGTCGGCTCCATCGGGAGGTTCCGATGCGGTTAGATTCGGAGTATGACCCGTTCACGTAAGCGACCCGCCCCCACGGCGCGGTCTGTCATCCGCCGCGGGCGGGGTGTGCGTGGACCGATGCTGCCGCCCACCGTGCCCGCTCGCCGCACCCGCGGTCAGCAGTTCGACCGGTTGGTGCTGGAAGCGTTCGCGCCCTTGGAAAGTCGCTGGCACGACCAGCTCACCAATCTCGACATCGCGGTGGACGACGTGCCGAAAATCCGTCCGCTGAACCCGGATTCGGTCACCTGGCCGGACGAGGTGGTGGCCGACGGGCCGGTGCCCCTGTCGCGCCTCATCCCGGCAGGGGTCGACCGCTACGGTCAGGCGACACGCGCCCGCATCGTGATCTTCCGCAAGCCACTGGAACTGCGCGCCGGGGATCCGGACGATCTGGTGGATCTGCTGCGCGAGGTGCTCGTTCAGCAGATCGCGACCTATCTCGGGGTCGATCCGGATGTGATCGACCCGGAGCCGGAGTAGTCGGGTTTGTGAAAAGCCCCTCGCTACAACAGATTTCGCGCGAGGGGCCCGTCGTCTCTAGATGATGCCGCGTTTGAGGCGACGGCGTTCGCGTTCGGAGAGCCCGCCCCAGATGCCGAAGCGCTCATCGTTCGCGAGCGCGTATTCCAGGCATTCGTCTCGAACCTCGCAGCCCAGGCAGATGCGCTTGGCCTCGCGGGTGGAGCCGCCCTTCTCGGGGAAGAACGCCTCCGGATCGGTCTGGGCGCACAGCGCCCGTTCCTGCCACTGCTCCGCCTCGGTCATGCGACCCCCGCGGGAAAAGCTGTCGAACCCCTCATCGGTGCCCGTGACGATCAGGCTCAGGCGGGGCGGTTCGGGCTGGTATTGCGCCCGAGCCCATTGACCGCCGCCTGGGCGCGGCGTCATCAGTTCACCCCCCTCGTGTCCGTTCCAAACGTCGGCGCAGAAGTCAGAAGCTGCGCCAGCTTGGGAATCGGTTCGCGATACACCGCCCGGAATTCCTGACGGGGCCAGCTCATCGGCCATCGCTCCGCCTCCTCACTGTGTGTTAGCGCAGAATGATTAATCCGTCGGACCCGATCCCACCGACGGCCCAACACCGCGACGTAGTCCCGCGGCCATCCCCGAGCTGCTGGCCATTCCGATGCGAACAGTTGTTCGAAAAGTGGTCCGCGCCTTGAGCTCTCGCGGGACCCGGAATGACATGCCTGTGATTAGACACGCCGGGCGCGGCGGTGGTCAAGCCGCCGAAGCTATTCCGTTACCATCTGCGGCCCCATTTTCCGGGGTTCCCGCAGATCAAGTAGCAAATTCACAGCAAATATCCTGCCGGGTGTGTCCGCGCGTGTACCGCTTAGGCTGTGCGGATGTGACTCGAGAACAAGCGGATACCGCGCCCGGAACCGGTCTGCGGATTGCGGTACTGGTCGGTGGAGTCGGCGGCGCGAGGTTCCTGCAGGGCGTGCGCGAGCTGGTCCCCGGCGCCGATGTGACCGCCATTGTGAACGTCGGCGACGACGTCTGGATGCACGGGCTCCGAATTTGTCCTGACCTGGACACCTGCATGTACACGCTGGGTGGGGGCATCGATCCCGAACGCGGCTGGGGGCATGCGAACGAGACCTGGAACGCCAAGGAGGAGCTGGCGAAATACAACGCGCAGCCCGATTGGTTCGGGCTCGGCGACCGCGATATCGCCACCCATCTCATCCGGACCGAAATGCTGCGTCAGGGATACCCGCTCTCGGCGGTGACCGAAGCCCTCTGCAATCGCTGGCAGCCGGGTGTGAAGCTGTTGCCGGCAACGGACGATCGGTGTGAAACACACGTCGTTATCGGTGACCCGGAGAACCCTGGCGAACGTCGCGCGATCCATTTCCAAGAGTGGTGGGTGCGGTACCGGGCGAACGTTGAGACCCATGGATTTGTGACTATTGGGGCGGAACAAGCAAAACCGGCGCCAGGTGTGACAGAAATCATAGAGTCCGCGGATGTGGTCATTCTGGCCCCCTCGAACCCCGTCGTGAGCGTCGGAGCCATCCTCGCGGTTCCGGGCATTCGCGGCGCACTGCGCACCACCACCGCCAAGGTGATCGGCCTGTCGCCCGTGGTCGGCGGAAAGCCCTTGCGTGGCATGGCCGATGAATGTTTGTCGGTAATCGGGGTAGAGACCAGCGCCGAGGCCGTGGGCAACCACTTCGGCGCACGGTCGGCTACCGGAATCCTGGACGGCTGGCTCGTGCACACCGGCGATACCGCCGAGATTCCCGGCGTCGAGGTCCGCGCGGTGCCGCTGCTCATGACCGATCCCGCCACCACGGCGCGGATGGTCGAACAGGTCCTGGACCTCGCGGGCGTGAAACCATGAGCGGCGTGCACGATCACGCGGCCGGAGGCGAACTCCGCATACTGCCCATCACCGGTCTGCCCGAGTTCCGGCCCGGTGACGATATCGCCGAACACGTTGCGGCACAGGCGCCTTGGCTGCGGGACGGGGACGTGCTGGTGGTCACCAGCAAGATCGTCTCCAAGGTCGAGGGCCGGATCGTGGCCGCGCCCACCGATCCCGAGGAGCGCGACGCCGCGCGCCGGGAACTGGTGCGGCAGGAGGCGGTTCGCGTACTGGCGCAGAAGAACCGCACCCTGATCACCGAGAACAAGCTCGGCATCGTGCAGGCGGCCTCCGGCATCGACGGGTCCAATGTGGAATCCGGTGAACTGGTGTTGCTGCCGGTCGATCCCGACGGCAGCGCCAAGGCTCTGCGCACCGCGCTCGCCGACCGGCTCGGCGTGCGCGTGGCCGTGGTCGTCACCGACACCATGGGGCGGGCGTGGCGCAACGGCCAGATCGACGCCGCCATCGGCTCCTCCGGGGTGCGGGTGCTGCACGACTACGACGGCGCGATCGACGGGCAGGGCAACGAACTGCACGTCACGTTGGTCGCCATCGCCGACGAACTGGCCGCGGCCGCGGACCTGGTCAAGGGCAAACTCGGCGGGGTGCCGATCGCGGTGGTGCGCGGGCTCGACTACACCGACGACGGCTCCACCGCCGCGGATCTGCCGCGGCGCGGGGTCGAGGATCTGTTCTGGCTCGGGACCCAGGAGGCCATCGAGCTCGGGCGCTCGCAGGCGCTGCTGGTGCGGCGGTCGGTGCGGCAATTCGCCGACGCGCCGGTCGAACCCACGATCATCCGGGCCGCGGTCGGGGAGGCGCTGACCGCGCCCGCGCCGCACCACACCCGCCCGGTGCGGTTCGTCTGGCTGCGCGATCGGGCGCTGCGCGAGCGGCTGCTCGAGGCCATGGCCGAGAAGTGGCGCGCGGATCTGCGCGCCGACGGGCTCGATCCCGACCGGGTCGAACGCCGGGTCGCGCGCGGGCGCATCCTGTTCGACGCCCCCGAGGTGATCATCCCGTTCTGCGTGCCGGACGGCGCGCACGACTATCCCGACGAGCGCCGGCGCGGGCACGAGGCGACCATGTTCAACGTCGCGGTCGGCGCGGCGGTACAGGGTCTGCTGGTCGCGCTGGCGACCAAGGGCGTGGGCAGCTGCTGGATCGGCTCGACGATCTTCGCTCCCGAGTTGACTCGCGAGGTGCTGGGCCTGGAAGCGGATTGGAATCCGTTGGGGGCCATCGCTATCGGCTATCCCCTCGAGGAGCTCGCGCCCCGCGCCGCTCGCGACCCCGGCACCGGGCTGGTGGAGCTGTGAGCGCGGGGCGCCGGGCACCGGGCGTGTGCGGCTCGGGGGCCACCCGCGATCGCGGGCATCAGCTCCATCGCACCCGTCCGGAGTCTTTGTGTGGGGCGAGTGCCGACCTCGCGGCGCGCGACATGGGACCGGTGAAACCGTGAGCGCTGAATCCCTGCACCGCTCGGCCACCGAGCTGCTCGAAAAGTGGTCCCCCGCAACGGGACCGGACTCGTCCCTGCGCGAGGCGATGCTCGCGTTCCTGGGCTCTGCCCCCCGCGGCTGCCTGCGCGAGCACGCCGCCGGCCACATCACCGCGTCGGCGATAGTCCTGTCCCACGACGAGTCCGAGGTCCTGCTGACCCTGCACCCCCGCGTGGGCCGCTGGATCCAGTTGGGCGGCCACTGCGAGGAATCCGACGATTCGGTGTCCGACGCGGCCTACCGCGAGGCCACCGAGGAGTCCGGGATCCCCGGCCTCCACCTCCACCCCGGCCTCTACGCCGCCCAGGCCCACCCCATCACCTGCTCCCTCGGCGTCCCGACCCGCCACCTGGACCTCCTGTTCAAGATCACCGCCCCGCCCGGCGCGGTCCCCGTCCGCAGCGCGGAGTCGACCGACCTCCGCTTCTGGCCGGTGAACGCCCTACCCCCGTACGCGGACGTCCTGCTCCGCTGATCGGCGGCCGGGCGTGCCGGGTTCGCCCGGCCGTTCCGGCCTGCTGGGCGGGGGTCGTTTCCACAGAGTGGAGTCCGTGTTGATCGGGAGTATGTGAGCGCATAGAGTTCGGCGGGTACACGTTCTCAGGGCGGGGTGGAAGTCCCTACCGGCGGTGATGGTGTCCGGACCGACCCGGGCGCACGGGCCCGCGAGCGCCGCGTTGCCCCAGGGCAGGGCGGGTCAGCAGATTCCGGTGTGAACCCGGAGCCGACGGTCATAGTCCGGATGGAAGAGAACGCGACACGGGTGTTCCACCGCTGCGGCGGCGGGGCGTTCGTGTCGTCTTGCCCTGGGTGACAACACGAACAGGAGCAGGACATGTCACCCATCTCTAGCCGCATCGCTCTGGTCGCCGCGCAGTGGCACAGCGAGATCGTCGGGCAGGCCGTGGAGGCCGCCCGCATCGGGCTCGCGGACCGGGGTTACGAGATCGACGTCATCGAGGTGCCCGGCGCCTTCGAAATCCCGCTGCAGGCAAAGCGTTTGGCCACCAGCGGCCGCTACGCGGCGATCGCCGGCCTCGCGCTGGTGGTCGACGGCGGCATCTACCGCCATGACTTCGTCGCGGGCACCGTCGTCGACGCCCTCATGCGGGTGCAGCTCGACACCGACGTCCCGGTGTTCTCCGCGGTGCTGACCCCGCACCACTTCCACGAGCACGCCGAACACCGCGACTACTTCACCCGCCACTTCGTGGTGAAGGGCACCGAGCTGGCCAACGCGATCGCCGCCACCCTGGCCCTGGAGCCGGTGACCGCGAACTGACCGCGAGCCGTGGGCGTGCGCCGAACCGGGCGCGCCCACGGCCGTCAGGCGGACGGCCGGTCGAACTCCCCGTCGCTCACACCTGCCGTGAACGTGTCCCACTCGCCGGGCGTATAGACGATGACGTGGCCGTCCGGTGCCTTGGAGTGCCGCACAGCGACATTGCCGTCGGTCAGAAACGCCACCTCCACGCAGTCCGGCCCGTTACCGCTGCGGCGGCTCTTGCGGAATTGGGCGTCCCTGACTTCCTGGTCCGTGCCCGACAGGTTGTGCATTCCGCTATCCCTGTCCTGAACTCACGTTGAATGCCCCCTGCACCACTCCTGCGGTGAACGCGTCCCACTCGCCAGGCGCGAACACCAGCACGGGCCCGGGGTTCTTCGAATCGCGGACGCCGACCGAACCGCCGGCGAACGCGACCTCTACGCAGTCGCCGCCGCTGCCTCCGCTGTGGGTGCTCTTACGCCAGTGTGCCCGGGGCCAATCGATGTTCACGTCGTGTACTCCCTTGCCGTCCTGCGAAGCAGATCTCTCGACGCCTGCTCGTCCAACGCAACTTTCCGATACCGCGCATTCGCGTGCAGATATCGCTCCACGGTGCGGGAATCGTCGAAATAGAGCGCACCCGTGTAACTCTCAACGTAGACGGTTGTCGGTTCCTCGAGAACACCCCTTGTGGCGCGGTCGAACTCGCACACGGTGTAGTTGCCGGTGAGATCGCCGAGAGCGATGCCCTCCCGATCGGGCAACACGCGGACCCGAACGTTGTCGCGGGTGCTCATGTCGGCGAGGTGTCGCAGCTGAGCAGACATGATCTTCGGGCCACCGACCATGCGACGAAGGACCGACTCGCCGAGAACCACATCCAGGCCAACGGGTTTGGCCGTGCGCGTGACTCGCCGCTGCCGATACATGCGCAGCTCGACACGCCTGTCGATGTCGCTCGCGGACGCTTCGGCATGGACTATCTCGAACAGTGATCTGGCGTAGTCGGGTGTCTGCAACAGCCCCGGAACTATCTCCGTATAGGAGGTGAGCGTGGTCGCGGTGGCTTCGAGCCCGATGTACACATCGAAGTCCTCGGGGATCAGATCGCCGTACTCGTGCCACCAGTACTTCGTATTCGCTTGCTGTGCGAGACCTTTCAACCCCTCGGTCGTCGTGGCATCTGCTCCCAGTGCCTGGCATATGGCTTCGATGTCCCACAGCCGGATCTTCACGTCCGGGTGGCCGGTCTCGAGCCGCTGGACCGTACCGTCGCCTCGCTCGATGAGTTTGGCTAGTTCGGCGATGGTCATACCGCTTTGATTTCGCAGCTCGCGCAGCCATCGAGCGAGCTGCCGGCGAGGGATGCTGGAGCCGATCTTGGGCATCTGACCCTCCTTTGGATGCGAAACGCTCGCATCCTGGATCGCATACCGCAGTTTCCGGTGCCGAGCCCAACGGATCCTGGATCTGCTGCTTGGCTTTCCCGGATTCTATCCAGGGCTGTTGGATCGATTGGCCTGGATTCTCCAAAAATGCCGCCCGTGCAACGCGTTCGGGCGTGTGCTGGTGCTGCGCCCGGTTCGGGAGGCAACCGACCCGGGAGCGACCGCGACCGTCGCTCCCGCTTCCCTCCGGCCCCGGGGTGTGCCCCCTCGGGGCCGGGCCGGGCGCACCTCATCCGCTCGCTGGGACTCGGGAGGTTGCGATGGTGATCACTACCGGAAGCGTGCTGACGGGCCGCGCGGAGCCCGGGGAGTGGGCGGGCGGTGCGGCCGCATGACGCGGCCGTCGTTGCGGTTGCTGCCGGGAGGTGCTGGGGCGGAGCGGAGTTCGGCGCCCGCAGCACCGTCGGGGCCGGGCGCGCTCGGTGTCGTTCATCAGGGGGTGACCGACGACGTGGACGAGGCCGAGGACCAATTGCGCTCGCTCATAGCGAGATTCGGACTGCGCTGGGCTTCCGGAGCACATTCCGCGCGTGATTCGGATCTGCTGTTGCTCGACGCCGGGGACGACGCGCCGGCCGCCGAGATCCTCGCGAGATTCGCCCTGGTGCGCGCCGAGATCGTGCTGGTGCCCACGATCGCCGACCTGGTGGGACAGCTCGGCGTAGTCGTCGAGTTCGCGGACGTCCTGACCTCGAACGGCACCTGGTACCGGCGCAAGCCCGGAATCCGGCGCCTCACAGCGCATCCCGGATGAGACGACAAATCGACCGTCGGCGCGCAGTGCAGGCTGCGCGCCGACGGCCTTTCCGATTCCTACCGAGATAGTGGGCAGCTCAGGCGGGAATCAGGCTCTTTTCGGGGGTCGCCGGTTCCGGGGTGGCCGGGTGGTCGTCGACCATCGTCGTCTCGTCGAACGGGAGCCGGCGGTCCAGCACGGCCTGCACCCGGAGGGGATCGATCGTTTTGGTCCAGGTGCCGATCAGCACCGTCGCGACCGCGTTGCCGGAGAAGTTCGTGACCGCGCGGGCCTCGGACATGAACCTGTCGATCCCGACTATCAGGCCGACGCCGTCGAGCAGGTCGGGGCGATGACTCTGGATCCCGCCGGCCAGGGTGGCCAGGCCCGCACCGGTCACGCCCGCCGCACCCTTCGACGCGACGATCATGAACACCAGCAGGCTCAGCTGCTCGGACCAGGACAGCGGCTGACCCATCGCGTCGGCGACGAACAGCGTGGCCATCGTCAGGTAGATCGCGGTGCCGTCGAGATTGAACGAATACCCGGTCGGCACAACCACACCCACGGTCGGGCGCTCCACCCCGAGGTGCTCCATCTTGGCGATCAGGCGCGGCAGCGCCGACTCCGAGGACGAGGTCGCCACGATCAGCAGATACTCGCGCGCCAGATACCGCACCAGCTTGAAGATCGACACCCCGGCCGCCGCCCGCAGCAGCGCACCCAGCACCCCGAACACGAACACCACGCAGGTCAGATAGAACGCCACCATGAGCAACGCCAACTGCTTGACCGCGTCCAACCCGGTGCGCGCCACCACGTTCGCGATCGCGCCGAACGCGCCGATCGGCGCCAGCCACAGAATCATGGTGAGCACCCGGAACACCAGCTTCTGGATCAGCGCCACCCCGCGCAGCAGCGGTTCACCCGCCGCTCCCATGGCCTGAATCGCGAAACCGACCAGCAGCGCGATGAACAGCGTCTGCAACACCTTGCCCGAGGTCAGCCCGGACACCAGCGTCGTCGGCACGATGTCCTTCACGAAATCCCAGGTGCCGCCCGCACTGTGCGCATCCTGAACGTACTTCGCGGTCTCCCCGGCGTGCCCCGCCACATCCAGCCCGTTGCCCGGATGCAGCAGATTGCCCACCACCAGTCCGATGGCCAGCGCCGCGGTGGACATCAGCAGGAAGTAGGCGATCGCCAGCCCGCCGACCCGGCCGATCCGCGCCGCCGCCCGCACCGAGCCGATGCCGAGCACGATGGTGCAGAAGATGACCGGCGAGATCATCATCTTGATCAGGTTCACGAACAGGGTGCCCAGTTCGCCCACCGACCGGCCGAAGCCGGGCGCGAGCCAGCCCGCCAGCATACCGGCCACCACCGCGACGATGACCGCCAGATACAGCCAGTGGGTGCGGTCCCGCTTGGGCGCGGCGCCCGCGGGTTGGTCGTCTCCCGTCCGGCCCGGCGGATTCGGCTCTGCTGTGGCGGTTGTCGTCATCGCTGTGGATTCCTCGTTCTGGGTCGCTTCGATACCGATCCGAAGTCGAAGGCGTGATCCCGTTCACACCGTCTCGTGAAGAATGATTACCCGGGCGGTGACGCCGATCACTGTTTCGTAAGTTTTGTTCACGCGGCACGGAGGCACAGGTGAGAAGAACGGAGTCCCGGCGCACCCTGGCCGGCCAGGTGTTCGCGGTGCAGCTGGTGGTGCTGGCGGCGGTGATCGGTATCGGCACCGCGCTCGCGGTCCTGCAGACCCGTACCGCGCACGACGACGCCACCCGCGACCGCGTCACCGACATCGCGGTGACCCTGGCCCAGGCGCCCTCCACCCTGACCGCGGTCCGCGGGGCCGATCCGGTTTCGGCGCTGCAACCGGTGACCGAACGCATTCGCGAGCGCACCGGCGTGGACTTCGTCGTGGTCATGGCCCCCGACCGCACCCGCTACACGCACACCGACCCGAGCCGCATCGGAAAACCGTTCAGCGGCACCATCGACCGCGCGCTGGCGGGGGAGACCTTCACCGAGATCTACACCGGCACACTGGGACCCTCGATCCGCGCGGTCACCCCGGTGCGCGACGCCGACGGCGCGGTGGTGGCGCTGGTGTCCGCGGGCGTGACCCGCGAGCACATCGGCGATCAGGTGCGCGGCCAGCTGCCGACCATCCTGGCGGTGGCCGCCACCGGCCTGGTGCTGGCCACGCTCGGCGCACTGCTGCTGCGGCGCAGGCTCTTCCGCCAGACCCACGGCCTGGCCCTGGCCGAACTGCGCGGGATGTACGAGCATCACGACGCCGTGCTGCACTCGGTGCACGAGGGCCTGCTGGTGTTCGACAAGGCCGGCGAACGCGCCGACGTGGTCAACGATCAGGCGCGCAAGCTGCTCGACCTGCCCGCGCAGGGCCCGGTGCTGCGCGGTGATCTGCCGATCTCGCTGCAGCGCTTGGGCGCCGAGGTCGTGCGCGACGAGATGCACGTGACCCCGGATCGCGTCCTGGTGGTGAACCAGGACCTGGTCGAGCACGACGGACACCGCATGGGCACCGTGCTCACCCTGCGCGATCACACCGAATTGGGTGACGTGCTCGGCGAATTGGACTCGGTGCGCGGCTTCGCCGAAGCCCTGCGCGCGCAGGCGCACGAGGCCGCCAACCGGCTGCACGCGGTGGTGACAATGGTCGAACTCGGCCGCACCCGCGAGGCCGTCGCCTTCGCCACCGCCGAACTCGAACTCTCCCAGGCGCTCATCGACCGTCTCACCGGCGCGGTGGCCGAACCGGCGGTGGTGGCGCTGCTGCTGGGCAAGGTGGAGCAGGCCGCGGAGAACGGCGTGGAGCTGACGGTGACCGGGGATACCCTGCTGGACAGCACCGATCCGCTCACCGCGCACGAAATGGTCACGCTGCTGGGCAATCTCGTCGACAACGCCCTCGACGCGGTCGGGCGCGACGAGGACGCCTGGGTCGAGGTGACGGTGCGGCGCGACGAGCCGGAGGAGCCCGGGAAACCGACCGAACTCCTTGTCCGCGTTGCCGACAGCGGCCCGGGCATGTCCGAGGAGGTGTTCACCCGAGCCACCGAACGCGGCTACTCCACCAAAACCGACCACCACGGACTGGGATTGGCGCTGGTGCGCCGGCTGGTGGCCCGGCACGGCGGTGAGCTGCGCGCCCAGCGCGAGCCGGAATCCGGTGTGATCGTGCGGTTCTCGCGATGATCCGGGTCATGATCGTGGAGGACGACCGGGCCATCGCCGCGGCGCACCGGTCGTACGTCGAGCGGATCCCCGGCTTCGAGGTCGCGGCGATCGCGCACTCGGGCCGCGAGGCGATCACCGCCGCCACGAGGTCACAGAAGCGTGACGAATCCATCGACCTCGTACTGATGGATATCGGTTTACCGGATATGAGCGGTCTCGCCGTCGCGGCGGCGCTGGCGGGTCTGCGCCCGCGCCCGGACGTCATCGCGGTCACCTCCGCCCGCGATCTGGCCATGGTGCGCGCGGCGGTGGCGCACGGCGTCGTGCTGTATCTCCTGAAGCCCTTTACCTTTTCGGCGTTCCGCGAGAAGCTCGAGCGCTATCTCGAGTACCGGGCGGCGCTGCCCGCGGGGGCAGCGGCGGTGTCGCAGCAGGAAATAGACCGGGCATTCGGTGCGCTGCGCACCACCGACGCGCGCGCTACCTCGCCGAAAGGCATTGCGCCACAGACGATGGAGGAAGTATCCCGTGCGGTCCGCGCGTCGCCCGATGGAGTGTCGGCGGGGGAGTGCGGGCGAGTCGTCGGCGTTTCGCGGGTTACCGCGTGGCGATACCTGGAGCGTCTCGCCGAAGACGGCGTGGTGGAACGCCGGACCGACTACGGTCGCACCGGGCGGCCACAAGTTCGCTACACGTGGTTGCACTGAGTTCGGATTCACTACCGGTTTGCCTGTGATGTGCGGTGACTGGCATTACACGGTCAGTTGCTCGATCAATGACTGCCCAGCGTGTAACGGTTGCCACCTTCGGGACCCAGCCGGTGGTGTAACGGACGTAAAGTACGTATATATCTACCTGCGAACTTCTGAGGTATCTAATTAGCGGGGCAAACGTGCAATTGGTCGGCAAACGGTCGGGTTCGCCGGATCCCAAACGTCACCTGTGGGTACTGGGGCTCATCGCCCCGATGAGTGCGCTGCTGCCGTCACAGCTGGTGTATTGGACGAAGGCAGAGGTGTTCTGGTGGATCGGCCCGGTCATCGTTCTCATAGTCATACCGGTACTGGATTGGGTCGTCGGGGAGGACGGCAGCAATCCGCGAGATGAGGATTACGAACTACTCAGCAACGACCGGTTCTACCGGTGGTGCACCTATCTGTTCCTGCCCATCCAGCTCGCGGGCCTGATCATCGCGGCGATCATGTGGGCCGGGGACGAACTGTCCGTCGTGGACAAACTGGGCCTGGCGGCCACCCTCGGCTTCGTCAGCGGCATCGGCATCAACGCCGCGCACGAACTCGGGCACCGCGTGGAGCGGCTCGAGCGCTGGCTCTCCAAACTCGCGCTGGCGCAGTCGGCCTACGGGCATTTCTTCGTGGAGCACAACAAGGGCCATCACGCCCGCGTCGCCACCCCCGAGGATCCGGCCAGCGCGCGCATGGGCGAGACGCTGTGGGGGTTCCTGCCGCGCAGCGTGATCGGCGGGTTCCGCTCGGCGATCGGCATCGAAAAGGCCAGGCTGCGGCGTCGCGGCCACGGCTGGTGGAACTACCGCAACCACATCCTGCAGGCGTGGTCCATGTCCGTGGTGCTCTTCGGCGCGCTGCTCCTGGGTTTCGGCTGGAAAATCCTGCCCTACCTGGTGATTCAGGCCGTGATCGGGGTCGCGCTGCTGGAGACGGTCAACTACGTCGAGCACTACGGTTTGCTGCGCCGCCGGCGACCGAACGGCAACTGGGCGCGCTGCTCGCCCAGCGACAGCTGGAACAGCGACAGGCTGGTCACCAACATCTTCCTGTTCCACCTGCAGCGGCACAGCGACCACCACGCCAATCCGGGCCGCAGGTATCAGACCCTGCGCAGTTCGGAGCAGGCGCCGCAACTCCCGGCGGGCTACGCGACCATGATCCTGCTGGCGCTGGTGCCGCCGCTGTGGCGGCACGTCATGGACGCGCGACTACTCACGCACTACGAGGGCGACATCGCCCGGGCGAACATCCAACCGCGCAAGCGCGAGCGGATTCTGTCCGAGCACGGCATGGCGGTCGCCTGACACAGCGGCCCGCGGTCCCGATGAACCAGGGGAGGGCATCGGGGTTCGGCTGACGTCGCGAAAGCAAAGCTCGCACCCTTACGGGGTGCGAGCTTTGCCGTGGGTGGGGGCAAGCGCACCCACACCGACTAGCCTTGCGGGGGAAGCAGCCGACCAGGAGAGGCAGATGACGACCGCAGTGACCAGCATGATGACCGCCGACGTCCGCAACGGGATCGATTTCAAGGTGGCGGATCTGTCGCAGGCCGAGTTCGGCCGCAAGGAGATTCGCCTCGCCGAGCACGAGATGCCGGGCCTGATGGCACTGCGTCGTGAGTACGCCGAGGTGCAGCCGCTGCGCGGCGCCCGCATCTCCGGCTCGCTGCACATGACCGTGCAGACCGCCGTGCTCATCGAGACCCTCGTGGATCTCGGCGCGGAGGTCCGCTGGGCCTCCTGCAACATCTTCTCCACCCAGGACCACGCGGCCGCGGCCGTCGTCGTCGGCCCGCACGGCACCGAGGACGAGCCCAAGGGCACCCCGGTCTTCGCCTGGAAGGGCGAGACCCTGGAGGAGTACTGGTGGGCCGCCGAGCAGATGCTCACCTGGCCGGGCGAGCCGGCGAACATGATCCTGGACGACGGCGGCGACGCCACCATGCTGGTGCTGCGCGGCGCGCAGTTCGAGAAGTCCGGCGTGGTCCCGCCCGAGGACGAGACCCACTCCGCGGAGTACAAGGTCTTCCTGAACCTGCTGCGCGCGAGCCTGGAAGCCGACGGCACCAAGTGGAGCAAGATCGCCGACTCGGTCAAGGGCGTCACCGAGGAGACCACCACCGGCGTGCTGCGGCTGTACCAGTTCGCCGCCGCGGGTGAGCTGTCGTTCCCGGCGATCAACGTCAACGACTCGGTCACCAAGTCCAAGTTCGACAACAAGTACGGCACCCGCCACTCCCTGGTCGACGGCATCAACCGCGGCACCGATGTGCTCATCGGCGGCAAGAAGGTGCTGATCTGCGGCTACGGCGACGTCGGCAAGGGCTGCGCCGAGTCCCTCAAGGGCCAGGGCGCGCGCGTGCAGGTCACCGAGATCGACCCGATCAACGCGCTGCAGGCGCTCATGGACGGCTTCGACGTCGTCACCGTCGAGCAGGCCATCGCCGACGCCGACATCGTGGTCACCTCGACCGGCAACAAGGACATCATCACCCTCGATCACATGAAGGCGATGAAGGAACAGGCCATCCTGGGCAACATCGGCCACTTCGACAACGAGATCGACATGGCCGCCCTGGAGTCCTCGGGCGCCGATCGCCTGAACATCAAGCCGCAGGTCGACCTGTGGACGTTCAAGGAGACGGGCCGCTCGATCATCGTGCTGTCCGAGGGCCGCCTGCTGAACCTGGGCAACGCCACCGGCCACCCCTCGTTCGTCATGTCGAACTCGTTCTCCAACCAGGTCATCGCGCAGCTCGAGCTGTGGACCAAGCCGGAGGAGTACGACAACGAGGTCTACCGCCTGCCCAAGCACCTGGACGAGAAGGTCGCCAAGATCCACGTCGAGGCCCTCGGTGGCACCCTGACCAAGCTCACCAAGGACCAGGCCGAATACATCGGCGTGGATGTCGAGGGCCCGTACAAGCCCGAGCACTACCGCTACTGAGCCCGGCCGCGCGCCGCCGATTCCGGCGGCGCGCACCGTGCGCGGCGCGCCCGGGGTTCGAACAGCGGGCCTGCCGCCGAGTCGAGAACGGCCGGTCACCCATGGGTGACCGGCCGTTTCGCACCCCGGGCGGGCCGGGGTCGCGTCGACTCGAGGGGGAAGCCGCCTAGATGCAGATGTCCAGCAGCGGAATCCACTGCTTGCCCTGCAGGGTGCACAGCGCCGCCTGGATCAGCTGGCTCGCGCTCGAGCCGGTGCCCAGTGAACCCGACTGACCGGTGCCCGAGAGGGAGTCGAGCGAGCCGGTGCTGGGCCCGGCCACGGGTGCGGCCGGGGCGGCGACGGGCGCGGCGGTGGCCACGCCGGCGGTGGAGATGACCGCGGCGATGGCGAACGCGCCGACGGCCGCGCGCGGGATCTGGTGTGCAAGACGAGATTTCATGGGGCGCTCCTTGCGGGGGACAGTGCGTGGGACCCTACAAGAACTGAAGCGTCAACATTTCAAAACCCGTCGAAAATTCGACATGTTTGGCGGGACGTGCCTATCGGGCACCGAACTCGCGTGCGCGGGCCATGCCCCCGGCCGACGCGATCCGCCGCGTGTCGGGTGAGGCTGCCCCCGGCTGCTCGCAGCACGCGGCCGGTCACCCGTAAGGCGACCGGCCGGTTTTAGTGCGTTGCTCTCCTTGCAGGGGGAGTGTGCGTCGCACTGTACCCACACCCGCCGGTCGTGCGCCCGGTTATGAAGCAACTACGTTTTGAACACTTGCCCCCAATTCTGCGGTCCCGGCCTCGGCGGGCCTGCTGCCGGTGCGGTCGGGCCGCGTGCGCGGGCCCTGGCGCTTCGCGGATATGCCGGGCGGCTAGCCGGTGCCCGGTTGTGTCGATCGTCGACGGTCGGCAGGGCATCTACCGCCAGTTCTCGAGTCCGGAGGATCGTGGTCGAGACCCGATCGTCCGGGTCGGCCGGGCACATTCGGTATCGCGGCCCGCGGTCCGCGCCGGGGCAGTCCGACGCCCCCGGTGCTCGGAGGCTCGCGCGGGGACGCCCGCCCCGGTTTGCCCGGGCATTCATTCGGTACGCTCGCGATCATGGGTGTGCTGGTTCCGGTGGAAGGGCTCGACGGTGCGGGTAAACGCACGCTCACCTCTGCTGTCGTGGGCGAGCTGACCGGGCGCGGGCTGCGGGTCGCCACGCTCGCGTTCCCCCGCTATGGGGTCTCGATCCACGCCGATCTGGCGGCCGAGGCGCTGCGCGGCGGGCACGGCGACGTGGCCGCCTCGGTGAACGCCATGGCGCTGCTGTTCGCGCTCGATCGCTACGACGCCCGCGACGAACTCTCGAAGCTGCTGGCGGACAACGACATCGTGCTACTCGACCGCTACGTGGCCTCGAACGCGGCCTATTCCGCCGCCCGGCTGGAACAGGACGCAACGGGCGAAATCATTACCTGGGTCGCGGAATTGGAGTTCGAGCGCTTCGGACTCCCCGTCCCGAAACTCCAGATTCTGCTGGATGTCCCGGTTAGTGTTGCCGAGGAGCGTGCTCGATCGCGCGGGGAGGCCGACGCGACGCGCGCGCTCGACGCGTACGAGAAAGACGGCGGACTCCAGCGGCGCACCGGAGCCGTCTACCGTGAACTGGCCGAAATGAACTGGCGCGGGCCATGGTGGACGCATCGGACCGGTGACGATCCGGCAACACTGGCGGCGCGGATCGCGGAAAACGTTGCTGGATAGGGTTGGATGTGCGCCGACAGGTCACGAGTGTTGGCGTGGCGGCCTGATCGGAGCCGGGAAGGTGACAACATAGTCTTATGAAGCCCAAGATTCTGGTCGTCGACGACGATATGGCTCTCGCTGAGATGCTCACGATCGTCTTGCGGGGTGAGGGATTCGACCCTCACGTCGTCGGTGACGGCACACAGGCGCTTACCGCGGTCCGGGAGCTGCGCCCGGATCTCGTGTTGCTGGATCTCATGCTGCCCGGCATGAACGGCATCGACGTCTGCCGTGTGCTGCGTGCCGATTCGGGAGTGCCCATCGTGATGCTGACGGCGAAGACCGACACGGTCGACGTCGTCCTGGGGTTGGAGTCGGGCGCTGACGATTACATCGTCAAGCCGTTCAAGCCGAAGGAACTCGTCGCTCGCGTGCGTGCGCGCCTGCGCCGTACCGAGGAGGAGCCACAAGAACTTCTGTCCATCGCGGACATCGTCAGCGACGTGCCGGCGCACAAGGTGACCCGCGGCGGTCAGCAGATCTCGCTGACTCCCTTGGAATTCGATCTCCTCGTGGCACTGGCGCGCAAGCCGCGTCAGGTGTTCACCCGTGAAGTCCTGCTCGAACAGGTCTGGGGTTACCGGCACGCCGCCGACACCCGCCTGGTCAACGTGCACGTCCAGCGGTTGCGCGCCAAGGTCGAGAAGGATCCCGAGAACCCGGAGATCGTGCTCACCGTCCGTGGCGTGGGCTACAAGGCCGGACCGCCGTGATCGCTGGCTCCAGAAACCGCGTACAGCGGTGGCTGGCAGTAGTGGTGGCCTGGTTCCGTACTCGCGGAGAACAACTGGGCCACGTGTGGCGGCGCTCGCTGCAGTTGCGAGTCGTCGTGTCGACCTTGACCCTGTCGCTGATCGTGATCACGATTCTCGGAGTCGTGCTCACCTCCCAGATCACCGACAGGCTCTTGGACGCGAAGATCAACGCGGCCGTCGAGGAGATGGCCCGCGCGCGGAACACGGTGCAGTCCACGCTCACCGGCGTGCACGACTCCAGCACCCAGCTGGCCCGTCTCGAGGATGCCCGCCGCGCCCTGGCCGGTGGCGGCGGCGCCCAATCCGGCGGTGAGGCGGGCAGTTACAACTCCGCGCTGGCCATGGTCGGGGACAGTCAATCCGAGCTGTCGGCCGGGCCGATTCAGGAAATCCCGCCGGAACTGCGGCATTTCGTGCAGGAACGGCAGATCAGCTACCAGTTCGCGCCGGTCTCGGATCCGGACGGTTTCCGCGGGCGCGCCCTCATCATCGGCAGCCCCGCCACCGACGTGCCGTCGCTGGAGATCTACCTGATCTTCCCGCTCACCAACGAGCAGCGCAGCCTCGATCTCATGCGCGGCACCATGCTCATCGGCGGCATCGTGCTGCTGGTCCTGCTGGCCGCCATCACCGCCCTGGTGACGCGACAGGTGGTGCTGCCCATTCGATCCGCGGCGCGCATCGCCTCGCGCTTCGCCGACGGCCGCCTCAAGGAACGCATGCTGGTGCGCGGCGAGGACGACATGGCCAGGCTCGCCATGTCGTTCAACGAGATGGCCGAGAGTCTGTCCAACCAGATCACCCAGCTCGAAGAGTTCGGAAATCTGCAGCGCCGCTTCACCTCCGATGTCAGCCACGAGCTGCGCACGCCGTTGACGACCGTCCGCATGGCCGCCGATCTCATCCACGGCTCCAGCGACGACCTCGATCCCGCGCTCGCGCGGTCGGCCGAACTGCTGGTGAACGAACTCGATCGCTTCGAGGGCCTGCTCAACGATCTGCTCGAAATCTCCCGGCACGACGCGGGTGTGGCCGAACTCCAGGTGGAATCGCTGGACGTGCGCATGTGCGCGCGGGCCGCGGTGTCCACCGTGCGGCACCTGGCGAAGGAGTCCGGCGTCGAGATCGTCGTCGACATGCCCGAGGAACCCCTTGTCGCCGAAGTGGATCCGCGCCGCGTGGAACGCGTGCTGCGCAATCTGCTCGCCAACGCCATCGACCACAGCGAGGGCAAGCCGGTCCTGATGCGCATGCGCGGGGACACCGACGCCAACGCGGTCGCCATCGTGGTGCGCGATCAGGGCGTGGGCCTGCGGCCCGGCGAGGAAAAGCTGGTCTTCAACCGCTTCTGGCGCTCGGACCCCTCGCGGATGCGGCGTTCGGGCGGAACGGGTCTGGGCCTGTCCATCAGCGTCGAGGACGCGAACCTGCACGAGGGCAAGCTCGAGGCGTGGGGCGAGATCGGCGTCGGCGCGAGCTTCCGGCTCACACTGCCGCTGGTGCGCACCAAGAAGCTCGGTTCGAGCCCGCTGCCCCTGGAGCCGCCCAAACTGCGCGGCGGCATCACCGCCGAACAACTCGCCCTGGACATCGGCACGGCGGATTCCGACGCCGGGCCCGAAGCCGGTCCGGCCGCAACGGGTTTCGGGGCCGCTGCGACCGGGGAGCCGGCCGGCGCCGAATCCGAGTCCGGCGCATCGGGTTCGGACGACGAGACCGGTTCCGGCCGTGTCACGCCGATCCCACTGTTCGTGCCGTCCGGGATCGTCCTCGACGCGGCCGATCCCGCACCGGCGAGCGTGGTCCCGGACGATTCGGCTCCGGACGACGCGGTTCCGGACGACTCGGATCCCGAGGAAGCGGCTCCGGCAGCCCCGGAAAGCGCTGTCCCGGAAGACGACACCGCCGCGAACGGCGAGGACGCCGCTCCCGGGACCGACGGCACACCCCGGGCCGGTGACGGGCCCGGGAGCAACGGCACCGCGGGCGCCCACGCCGATCCCCGCGCGGATTCCGGTTCCCCGGACGACAATCCCGATGACACGGTGCTCGCCGACTCAGGAGACGGACGGCAATGAGGAAACGTGACCCACTGAGTTCACACGATGTGGGTACCTTCTCAGCCACCTCGCTACTCGGCCCCCTTCCCGCTCGGCGGCCCGGCGCGGTGGCCGCCTCGCGCGCGGCCACCGGCGGGCGGCGCGCGCCGCGCCGGAGTTCGCGCCTGTTCCGGACGCTGCTGGTGCTCACCTGCGTGCTGAGCGGGGCCGCCTGCGCGAATCTCCCCGACTCCTCGGCGCCGCAGGCGCTGGGCACCCTCGAGCGCCAGCCCACCAGCGCCGAACTCCAGCCGCCCATCTCCGGGCGCGAACCCGATCAGCTGCTGCGCGACTTCCTGCAGGCCACCGCCGACCCCACCAACCGGCATCAGGCCGCGCGCCAATTCCTCTCGCCCGCGGCCAATGTGCGCTGGGACGACGCCGCCGGCACGACCATCATCGACCGGCCCGACACGCTGCGGGAATCGCGGACCGCCGACACCGCCACCTACGTCATCCGGGCCCGCAAGATCGGCGAACTCGCGCCGGACGGCTCCTACCGGACCAGCGACGGCACCCTGGAGAACAAGGTCGAACTGGTCAAGGTCGACGGTGAGTGGCGGGTGGACGATCTGCCCTCCGGCGTGATCGTGGAACAGACCGCGTTCGCCAAGTCCTACAAGCGGTACTCGCTGTTCTTCCCGAACCTGGCCGGCGTGGCGATGGTCCCGGACCTGCGCTGGATCTCCACCCGCAAGGATCAGCTGCCGCAGAAGCTGCTCGGGCTGCTCGCGGAGGGCCCGCAGGAGGCGCTCGCGCCCGCGGTGCGCAATCCGCTGTCCGGGCCGGTGACCCTGCGCGGTCCCATCACCAGCGCCAGCGGCGACGCCGACGGGGTCGGCGTCGGCGGCGGGGTGCAGATCGACTTCGCCGGCGCGGGCGCACTGGATCCCAAGGCCCGCGAGCTGCTGGCCACCCAGGTGGTGCTGACCCTGGCCGGGGCCGAGGTGCTCGGCCCGTACATGCTGCTCGCCGACGGCAAGCCGCTCGACGAGCGCTACGCCGCCACCGGCTGGACCCGCGCCGACGTCGACGGTCTCGGCCCGGAATCGGTGGCGCACAACCGCGCCGGGCTGCACGCGGTGCGCGACGGCTCCCTGGTCGCGGTGACCGAGAACGGCATCACGCCCGCCCCCGGCTTCTTCGGCACGACCCGCACCCTGGAGACCGTGGCGCTGTCCCTGGACGGCGGGCTCGTCGCCGCGGTCGCCAAATCCGGCCGCCCGGAACCGGAACCGGGCCGCACCCTCATTTTCGGCACCTACGACGGGCAGGGGTTCCCGGTCGCCACCGGCGGCACGTTCACCCGTCCGAGCTGGCCCGCGGACGGCAGCTCGGCGTGGACGGTGGTCGACGGCGAGCGGGTCATCCGGGCCGTGCACGAGCGGTCCACCGGCAACGTGTCGGTGCAGGACGTGGACATCAGCGATCTGACCGCGGCGGCGGCGAACTCCAGCGCGCAGCCCCCGCGCGGGCCCATCACCGAATTGCGGATCTCGCCCTCGGGGGCGCGCGCGGCCATCATCGCCAACGGCAAGGTGTACGTCGCGGTCGTGGTGCCCCAGCCCGGCGGCAAGTTCCGGCTCTCCTCGCCGCTGCCGCTGGCGGTCGGTCTGAGCACCGCGGCGGTGTCGATCGACTGGCAGTCCGACGAACGCGTCATCGTCTCGCGAGAGGGCAACGTGGACCCCGTGGCGGCCGTGCTGGTGGACGGCTCCGGGTACCAGCCGCAGACCACCCAGAACCTGACCCCGCCGGTGCGCGTGGTGTGCGCGACCCCGAACAACGAGTACGTCGCGGATTCGCGCGCGGTGCTGGAACTGACCCGCAATCCCGAAGGCGGCGAGTACTACTGGCGCGAAGTTCCGGGTCTGGGCGGCAATGCGGTCCCGGTGCTGCCGGGCTAGGCGCACACTGGATCGATGGGGGCGTTCTTCGCGAGCGCGATCGATCTGATCCTGCCGCGCGCCTGCGGCGGCTGCGGGATCCCGGGCACCGACTGGTGTGCCGACTGCGCCGCGGCGCTGTCCGGACCGCCGATCCGGTTGCGCCCGCGCGCCGATCCCGGCGTGCCGTGCTGGGCGCTGGCTCCCTATCGCGGCGCGGCCCGGCGCGCGGTGCTGGCCGCCAAGGAACGGCGCCGGGCCGACCTGGCGGCCCCGCTGGGGCTCGCGATGGCCAGGGGGCTGGATACTTTGCGGGATCGCGCGCGACCGCTTATTTTGGTCCCCGCGCCCACCCGGGCCGCCGCGGCCCGCGAGCGCGGTGGTGATCCGGTGACCGGTGCCGCGTTCGTCGCGGCGAGTTGGCTATCCGATTGCCGACCGGCACGAATGCTTCGACTTCGCGCCGGTGTGCGCGATTCGGTCGGATTGGGCCGCGGCGACCGCCAGCACAATCTGCGCGGGCGAATCATAGTGGCTCCCGGCCGCCCGAACGAGGCCCGGTTTCCGGCAAATGCCGAGGTAGTGCTGATTGATGACGTGTTGACCACCGGTGCCACAGTGACGGAATCGGTCCGTGCGCTCACTGCGGCCGGAGTGACGGTTCGTGCCGCGCTGGTAACCTGCCACGCTTGATTCTCCGAAATTTGCGTGAACACTGGCGGACAGGTCGCTGGCGAACTAGCGTGGCGATCAGACACCCGAACGGAGAGTTTGGAGGTGGCGCCTCGGACCATATGTGCCGAGCGAATTTCGATCGGCACACGTTCAATCCCGCCGCACGAGCGGCTTGTGCGGCCAGATCCGGGAGGTACGCGTGACGACTTCTTCACGACCTTCAGCGAAGTCCGCGGTCACTTCGGTGCTGCTGGAAGACGCTCTCGAACCCGAAGACAAAACCACCTCCGCCCAGCAGGCGGAGATCGTTGTCAAGGGACGAACACTCGGTGAGGGCGGAGTACCCGATCATTTCCGAGTTCATGTGGCGGACAAGCTTTCTCGCTTGGAGCGCTTCGACCCCAGCATCTACCTCTTCGACGTGGAACTCACGCACGAGCCCAACCGTCGTCAACGCAAGAATTGCCAGCGAATCGAGATAACCGCTCGCGGCAAGGGCCCGGTCGTCCGGGCCGAAGCCTGCGCGGACAGCTTCTACGCCGCCCTGGAACTGGCGGTCGAGAGGCTGGAGGGCCGCTTACGCCGGCTCAAGGACCGTCGTCGCGTTCATCATGGGGACAAGACACCCATCTCGGTGTCTCAGGCGACCGCCGGTCTCATCGACGATTCGCTCTTCGTGTCGTCGAACGGGTCGTCCGACGCGCACGATCACGCGCCCGAGGATCTGGACGGCGAGAACGCCGGTCCCGGTCACGTCGTGCGCACCAAGACCCATCCCGCGATCCCCATGACGGTCGACGACGCCCTCTACCAGATGGAGCTCGTCGGTCACGATTTCTTCCTGTTCCAGGACAAGGAGACCGACCGACCGTCGGTCGTCTACCGTCGCCACGCGTTCGATTACGGCATCATCCGTCTCGCGTAACCGGTAGCCCTCGTCATTTCCTATCCCGGGGCCCGTCCGGGCCCCGGATTCCCTCGCCTCCCCGCGGCTTCTCGCAGGTCGTGGGGAGACCCCGTAGCCTGCGCATTTTTCTGTTACGAGGTGTATCGCTTTCTTTCTTACCTCGCGGTAAGTTTGAGGGCCAGGCATTCTCGAAGGGAAAAAGCATGGCTACCAAGGGCGCTCGTCGTGCCGTCATCGTCTCCGGCGTACGCACCCCGTTCGTGCGGGCATTCGGTGACTACACCCGGATGGACTCCATCGACCTGGCCGACATCGCCGTCGCCGGGTTGCTCGAGCGCAGCGGGCTGGACAGGGCCGCCGTGCAGGCCATCGTGTGGGGCGGGGTGATCCTGCCCAGCGGTGCGCCCAACATCGCGCGCGAGATCGCGCTGGATCTCCAGCTCGACCCCGGCTGCGAGGGTTACACCGTCACGCGCGCGTGCGCCTCCGGCCTGCAGGCCGTGACCTCGGCCGCGGCCGCCATCGAGCGCGGCGAATACGACATCATGATCGCCGGTGGCAGCGACTCCACCAGCAATGCGGAGGTGAAGCTGCCGCAGAAGATGGTGCACGCGGCCGCGCCGCTCGCGCTGGGCAAGCCCAAGGCCAAGGACTACCTCGCCGCCGCCGCGCAGCTCGCGCCCTTCTACGACCTGATGCCGCGCCGCCCCAAGATCGAAGAGCGCACCACCGGCGAGGTCATGGGTGAGAGCGCCGAGAAGATGGCGCGCATCCACGGCGTCTCGCGCGCCGCGCAGGACGAGTTCGCCGCCCGCTCGCACCACCGCGCCGCCGCGGCCATCGACTCCGGCCGGTTCGCCGACGAGGTGCTGTCGGTGACCACCCCCGAGGGCAAGGTCGTCGATCGCGACGGCCTGGTGCGCCCCGGCACCAGCATCGAGAAACTCGCTTCCCTCGCACCGGTTTTCGCCAAGGGCGGCACCGTCACCGCGGGCAACGCCAGCCCGCTCACCGACGGCGCGTCCGCGGTGCTGCTCATGAGCGAGGAGAAGGCCCGCGCCCTCGGCCTCACCCCGCTCGCGGCCTTCCGCTCCTGGAGCTACGTCAGCGTCGATCCGCGCGACCAGGTCCTGATCGGCCCCGCGATCTCGATGCCGCGCGCCCTGGACAAGGCCGGCCTGTCCCTCGCCGACGTCGACCTGGTCGACATCCACGAGGCGTTCGCCGCCCAGACCCTGTCCGTGGTGACGGCCCTGGCCAGTGACGAGTGGGCCAAGACCCGCCTCGACCGCGATACCGCCGTCGGCGAGATCGACCCCGCCAAGCTCAACGTGCACGGCGGCTCGGTCTCCCTCGGCCACCCCTTCGGCGCGACCGGCGCCCGCATGGTGACGACGATGGCCAACGAACTCCACCGCACCGGCAAGTCGACGGCCCTGCTCGGCATCTGCGCGGCCGGCGGCATCGGCGCGTCGGCGGTCCTGGAACGCGTCTGACACTCACCCCGCGGTGAATGCGGGAAGTCGCCGCGGCTCCAGGGCCGCGGCCACTTTCTCCTGTCGAGGGCTGTTGTCGACGGCGGTGCGGTCGTGGCCGGCACGGCATTCCGGATCGACCACGTCCGGTCCGGTGGGGTGACCCGAGCCGGGCGACCTGCGGTCAGGCGTCGCGGTCGGTGAAACGCTCCCAGTGGATCGCGGACTCCAGGGGGCGGCGGGTGCGCCAGCCGAACCGTTCGAGGTCGGGGACTTCCTGGAACCGCTCGACGGGTCCGACGCAGAGCCAGGCGACCGGTTTCACGTGGTCGGGCAGGTGCAGCAGGTCGGCCAGGACCGGGGTGTCGTAGAAGCTGACCCAGCCGACGCCGATGTTCTCGGCGGTCGCTGCGAGCCAGAGGTTCTGGATCGCCAGGATCGTGGAGTAGATGCCGGTCTCCGGCACGCTCGCGCGGCCCAGCACGTGGGCGCCGCCGCGGGACTGGTTGTGGGTGACCACTATCCCGGTGCCGGACTCGGTGATGCCCTCGATCTTGATGGGGTCGAAGGTGTCCGCGCGGTCGGCGGGCAGGCCCGCGTGGAACTCGCGGCGCTTGTCCGCGACGTGGTCGGCGAACTTGCGCAGCATCGCCGGATCGCGGATGACGATGAAATCCCAGGGCATGGAATTGCCGACGCTGGGCGCGCGATGGGCGGCATCGAGGATGCGCAGCAGGGTGTCGTCGTCCACGACGTCGCCGGTGAACTCCGCGCGCACATCGCGGCGCAGGCGAATGGCGTCGTAGACGCTGGGACATTCGACGGGGGCAATCGGGCCTTCGGAACACACGGCCCCCAGTGAACCAGGCGCGATGCCGGCGGTTGCTTCGGCCTGCCTTTGTGGCCGGAACGGCCGTGCCCCGCCGAGTACTCGGCGGGGCACGGTGGTCGTACGCGGTTCGGCTCTCAGCCGACGAGCGCGGGCTCCTTGCGGGAGATGCGGCGCTTGCCCGCGGCCAGCGCGGTGCGCAGGCCCGAGCGGCGGCCGGTGGCCGGGTCGATGGTGGCCACGCCGCCGAAAGCCTTCTCCGACTTGGTTTCCGGCGCGTCATCGGTGGTGCGGGACAGGTACTTGTTCGGCAGCGACAGCTTCATGATGGTGCGCCACGACTTGAAGTACTGCACCGGCAGCGAACCGCTGGTGTAGGGCAGGTCGTACTTGTCGCACATCGCCCGCACGCGAACCGCGATGGAGGCCAGGCGATTCGACGGCAGGTCCGGGAACAGGTGGTGCTCGATCTGGTGGCTCAGGTTGCCGGACATGAAGTGCATCAGCTTGCCGCCGTCGATGTTGGCGCTGCCCAGCATCTGGCGCAGGTACCACTCGCCCTGGGTCTCGGTGAGCACGTCGTGCTTGGTGAACTTCTCGGCGCCGTCGGGGAAGTGGCCGCAGAAGATGACGGCGTTGGTCCACACGTTGCGAATCACGTTGGCCGCCAGGTTCGCGGTGAGCGTGCCGAAGAACGCGGGACCGGTGAGCAACGGGAACAGCAGGTAGTCCTTACCGGCCTGCTTGCCGATCTTCTTGAGCACCAGCGCGCGGTCGGCCTCGAACTGCTTCCACTCGGGGGAGTCCTTGGCCCACTTCTTCTTCGCGACCTTGCCGAGCTCCAGATGCTGGATGGCGACGCCGTATTCGAAGAAGCTCTGCAGCAGCAGGTTGTACAGCGGCTGTCCGAGGTAGAACGGGGACCAGCGCTGGTCGCGGGTGACGCGCAGCAGGCCGTAGCCGATGTCGTCGTCCATGCCCAGGACGTTGGTGTACTTGTGGTGCAGGAAGTTATGGGTGATCTTCCAGTGCTCGGACGGGCCGGCGTTGTCCCATTCCCACGAGGTGGAGTGGATTTCCGGGTCGTTCATCCAATCCCATTGCCCGTGCATGACATTGTGGCCGATCTCCATATTCTCGATGATCTTGGCCGCGCCGAGCAGTGCCGCGCCGGTGAACCAGGCGGGCGGGAAGAGACTGAAGAAAAGCACACCGCGCCCGCTGATTTCGAGCGCGCGCTGCAAACGGATCACATTGCGGATGTAGCGGGCATCGCGCTCACCCCGGGAGGATTCGATTTCGCGGCGGATGGCGTCGAGCTCTGCGCCGATAGCTTCGACATCTTCCGGGGTGAGGTGTGCGTATTCCTTGACATCCGAGATCGCCATGCGGCCTACGATACCGTAGGTTACGGGCCCGTAGGTTACGAGCTCTTGAATCCCGAACGTGTCGAATACCGCATTGTATTCGACACTTCGCTCTGCTATGCGTTGCGGCGCAGGAACTTCGGGAGGATGTGTTTACGACCGGCCTTCTCGCGCAGCAGCGCCTTCTCGGCCCGGGCCTTTTCCTGCAGCGACGCCTTCGCCTCGCGCAGCACCTGCTTCTCGTGCTGCGCCTTTTCCTTCAGCGCCACCTTGGCTTCCTGCATGGCCGAACGCAATCCGCGTCGCTGACCCGTCACCGGGTCGATACCGGTGAAATGATGCTCGGCCAGCCATTCGCTGGCCTCGTTCGGAATGGACGGCATCGAGGGCATGGCGGGCATCGACGGCATGTGCGGCATGGAAGGCATATGCGGCAGCGTCACCCCGATGAACTTGCGTTCGGACGAGGTTTCCGGCGCGTCGTCGGAGGTCCGCTTGAGCCACTTGTCCGGCAGCGCCAGCTTGTGAATCGTGCGGAACGCCAACAGGTATTGCTTACCCAGCGATCCGGTGGTGTACGGCAGGTCGTATTTGTCGCACAGGTCCTTGACCTTCACCGACACCTCGGCATACCGATTACTCGGAATGTCCGGGAACAGGTGATGTTCGATCTGGAAGCTGAGATTGCCGCTCATGAACGCCATGGCCGGGCCGGCCTCGAAATTGGCGCTGCCCAGCATCTGTCGCAGGTACCACTCGCCCTGGGTCTCGCCCTCGAACTGCTCCTCGGTGAACTTCTCCGCGCCGTCCGGGAAATGGCCGCAGAAGATCACCGCGTAGGCCCACAGATTGCGGACGAGGTTCGCGGTGGCGTTCGCCTTGAGCGTCGACTTCCACGCCGGTCCGGTGAGCGCGGGGTAGATGACGAAATCCTTGACGACCTGTTTGGCCGCCTTGCGCATGAAGTCCATGTCCGGCTCGGTGAACTTCTTGCCGGCCAGGCCCATCTGTTCCTTGGTCGCGGCCAGATCGTGCAGCGCGATGCCCCATTCGAACAGCGCGGCGAGCACCAGATTGCCCACCGGCTGAAAGAGATTGATGGGCTTCCACTCTTCGTCGCGGGTCATGCGCAGAATGCCGAAGCCCACGTCGTCGTCCATGCCGACGATGTTGGTATAGGTGTGGTGCGAGTAGTTGTGCGCGCGTTTCCACTGCGCGGAGGTGCCCGTCATGTCCCACTCCCACGAGGTGGAGTGGATTTCCGGGTCGTTCATCCAATCCCATTGCCCGTGGCTGATGTTGTGCCCGAGCTCCATGTTCTCGATGATCTTGGCTACCGAGAGCAGGGCGGTGCCGCCGAGCCAGGCCCAGCGATTCTTGGATGCGAAGAGGGTGGCGCGACCCGCCGCTTCCAGCACGCGCTGGGCGGCGATGGTGCGCCTGATGTATTTGGCATCGCGCTCGCCGAGCGAAAGCTCCACATTCCGGCGGATGGTGTCGAGTTCCTGACCCAGGGTCTCGATATCGGCCGCCGTGAGATGGGAGAACGCCTTGATGTCGGTGATGGCCACCGGCGGGTCCTTCCGTATTTCGAATTACGCCGCTGTACGGCGCGGGTTCGCCCCGAGCCGGGCGCGAACCGTGTCGACTGCCATCGAGGGTATCCGGTCCCCGGCTCGGGTGCCGCAAGCGGTTACCGCGTGTGATGCGGTGCCGCCCCTCGGTGTGTCACGGATCGCGCCCAGCATACTGGTCAGACGTCCAGAGTGCAGTCGCCCGCGGCGGCCGAGATGCAGGTCTGCACCTTGTCGCCCGCGCGATGTTCGTTGCCATTGCGCAGATCGCGCACATGACCGTCGGTCACGGTGACCACGCAGGTCTGGCAGATGCCCATCCGGCAGCCGAACGGCATCTGCACGCCCGCGCCCTCACCGGCCTGCAGCAGGGTGGTCGCACCGTCCACCTCCACCGCGCGCCCGGTCCGGCCGAAGGTGACGGTGCCGCCCTCGCCGGTCGCCGACCGCGCGATCTCGAACCGCTCGACATGCAGTCGATCCGCGATACCCGCTGCGTCCCAATGCTTCTCGATCTCGTCGAGCATGCCGGCCGGGCCGCACGCCCAGGTGTCGCGCTCGCGCCAGTCCGGCACCTTCTCGTCGAGTTCGGCGAGCGAGAACTTGCCGTGCTCACCGGTGAAGTGCTGGTACGAGTGGAAACTCGGGTGCCGGTCGTGCAGACCCCGCAGATCCGCGCCGAACATGACGTCCTCGGGCGTGCGCGCCGAATGCACGTGCACCACGTCCGGCACCACGCCGCGCCGATCCATCGTGCGCAGCATGGCCATCACGGGGGTGATGCCCGACCCGGCGGTCAGGAACAGCGTCTTGGCCGGCGGCGGCTCGGGCAGCACGAAACCGCCCTGCGGCGCGGCCAGGCGCACGATGCTGCCCACCGCGACCCCGTTGACCAGGTGGCTGGACAGGAACCCCTCCGGCATCGCCTTCACCGCGATGGAGATGAGCCGCTTGGACTTGTGCTCGGGATCTGTCCAATCCGGCGGGCAGGTCAGCGAATACGACCGCCAGTGCCAGCGCCCGCCCACCAGCACGCCGATGCCGATGTACTGGCCCGGCTCGAACTTGAAATCGAAACCCCAGCCCGGCTTGATCACCAGTGTGACCGAGTCGGCGGTCTCCTTGCGCACTTCCACGATGCGACCGCGCAGCTCGCGCGCGGACCACAGCGGATTCACCAGATGCAGGTAGTCGTCGGGCAGCAGGGGAGTGGTGACCCGGGCCGCCGCGCCGCGCAGCGCGTTCAGCTTGGTCCGTCCCGCGGTGGCGCCGTCGGCGACCGGCGCCTCCAGCCATTCCCGGAGTCCCCGCATGGAGAAACCCGAAGTCTTCGAAGCCATGATCCGGACAAATTCCCGTCGGTCGAGCGCTCGTAGCGCGGTTCGTTCAGATGCGGCCCGAAATCGGAGCCGCCGGCTCTGCGAGTCAGCATCGTCGCTGCCCACCCCGGCGCGGCGCGTGCGGTTCCCGAGGACCCTATAGGGCCAGGCTCGGAGCTTCGCCGCACGCTGTCACAGCAAGGTTACGGCATCGTAGGTTACGGTGCCGTCGGCGCTGGGGGAAGAGGTGAAGAACTCCGGATACGAGGGCCGCGACCGCTACAGCAGATCCAGCAGGAACGGCAGTTCCTGGGCCGCGTACCAAGCCAATTGATGATCCTCGGCATCGCCCAGCACGAATTCGGCGTCGGTGTCGCCCATGTCGGCGGCGTCGATCACATCGACGGCCTTGGCGATCTCCGGCTCGGCCTCGGCCAGATCGACGTGCACCGAGGCGATGCGGTCGTAGGGAATCGCGGCCACCAGCCGGACCACCGCGTCGTCCAGATCCGGGCGCAGCGTGGCCTCGTCCACGTCGGCGGCGATGACCGCGCGCCGGAAGATCGGGCCGCGCACGGGTGCTGCGGTGTCGTCGCCCGTGCCGTCGGCGTCCGGACCGTCGAACTCCTCGATCCCGGCCTGCTGATCGGCGAGCAGACGCAGCGAGGCGCGCGCGGCCTCGGACATCGCGACCTCGGCCAGCTCCTCGTCGTCGCCGGACGCGTACGCCTCGCGCAGGGCCGGGGTCACCGCGAAGGCGGTGTCGTTGAGGGCGCGAATCTCGCGGTCGGCGACCAGCTCTCGCAGCATCGGCACGGTGGCCGGCACGTACACGCGAAGTTTCTTCGAGACGCGGGACGACTCACTGGACGCAGGCACCGAGCATCTCCTCCATCGACTCGTGCACCGAAGCGGTCAGCACCGCGATATCCGCCATGGCGTCGCGATCGGCGGTGAGCCCGTAGCAGACGCGTCCGTCGTAGGACGTGAGCCCGATACTCAGAGCCTGAAAGCGCAGCAGCGGCGATACCGGGTACATCTCCAGCATCCGCGCGCCCCCGATGTACATCGGCTGCTGCGGACCCGGCGCATTGGTGATCACCAAATTGAACGTGTGTTCTGCGAAGGTACTCGCCGACCGCACACTCATGGCATGCAGGCTCGCCGGAGCGAATCCGGCCATATGCACCAGGGTCCGCGCCCGCACCCCGCGGTCGTGCCGCGTGTGCGGTTCGGTGGCGTGCATGATGTGCGAGAGCCGGATGATCGGATTCGGCTCGCCCACCGGCAGATCCACCATGATCGACGTGATCTCACCTGCGGGTTTGAGCTCGGCGCCGTCGGCGTAGACCGACATCGGGACCACCGCGCGCAGCGTGTCGGCCTCGGTCAGCACCTGCCCGCGCGAGAGCAGCCAGTTGCGCAGCGCGCCGGTGACCACGGCCAGGATCACGTCGTTGGTCGAGCAGTCGAAGCGTTTACGGATCTTGCGGTAGTCCTCGAGATCGGTGCGCACCACCTCGACCCGGCGATTGCGCGAGGTCCGCGTGTTCAGCGGGCTGTCCGGCGCGCCGAGCGCGGCCGCGCGCAGCATCGACACCATCTTCTGCACGGCCTTGCCGGTCGCGTCGACCACCGCGAACGCCTCCGCGCCGTGGTGGCGCATCACCTCGAGGGCCTCGCGCGGCTGGGTGGCCAGGTGCAGCACCGCGCCGACGAGCAGTTCCAGGTCGGCGGGTTCGCGATCCGCGCGCCAGGCGTCGTCGGCGACCTCGCGCGGATCGGCGGAGGTGTCCAGGATCACGTGCCCGATCTCGAGCGCGGAATCACCGTCGACCAGCGCCGAATGGGTTTTCGTGAACACCGCCGAGCGACCCTCGGACAGGCCCTCGACCAGGTACATCTCCCACAGTGGCCGGGACTGGTCCAGCGGATGCGAGGCCAGGCGCGCGACCAGGTCCAGCAGTTGCTCGTCGGTGCCCGGGGCGGGCAGGGCCGAGCGGCGGATGTGATAGCTGATGTCGAAGTGCGCGTCGTCCACCCACACCGGCCGGCCCAGCGCGAACGGGATCTCGCGCACCTTGCGGCGATACAGCGGCACCAGCGGCAGTCGCGACTCGACCAGCGCCACCAGGCGCTGATAATCCAGCGGCGCGGGCCCGGCATCGGCGCCCGGCGCGGGGTTGCGCAGGATTGCCAGGGATCCGATGTGCATCGGGTTGCTGCTCGATTCGAGCCGGTAGAACGACGCGTCCTGGGGCGTCAGTCTGGTGATCACGCTGCCCGCTACTCCCTATTTCCCTGCCTGTGCCCGCCGGTGTCCCCCGGGCACGGCATCGGCGGCGCGCGCCGGTACACCGGCAAGCTATCGCGATCCGTTCATCCGGGGATACGGTCCGAGCGACACTGCCCACCGTTTCGTCGTCATCGACGCCCCCGGCCCGGGTGTGCGGGCGCAAGCCTGGCGCACCCCGAACCTGGCTACATGGTACGACAGGGTCCCGAAATTGACTCCGCGCCAAGACGATTCGCTGGCGAATCGCCGGCCCCCGCCGGGCCGGGCCGGGGCGGGCGCGCGCTATCACCGCAGGTACGCCGAGCCGTGCCGTCCGCTGGGAGCGAAGCGGAACGCGCGCCGAACGCACTGCGCATTACCATGGGGTCGTGGCTGCGCTCTGCGCACCTGTTTCCCGCCCAGGCGGGGCCGCCTGCCCACCGACCAGAGGACTGACAAGACCCGTGCCTGCGCTGACGCTTTCGAGGTTGCTACGGATTGGTGAAGGTCGCACGGTCAAGCGGCTTGCGAACCTGGCCGATGAGGTCATCGCCTTGGACGAGGAGTTCACGGCGCTGTCCGACGGCGAGCTGCAAGCCAAGACCGCCGAGTTCCGCGAGCGCTACGCCGACGGTGAATCCCTCGACGACCTGCTGCTCGAGGCGTTCGCCACCGCGCGCGAAGCCTCCTGGCGCGTGCTGAACCAGAAGCACTACAAGGTGCAGATCATGGGCGGCGGCGCCCTGCACATCGGCAACGTGTCCGAGATGAAGACCGGTGAGGGCAAGACCCTGACCTGTGTGCTGCCCGCCTACCTCAACGCCATCGGCGGCGAGGGCGTGCACGTGGTCACCGTCAACGACTACCTCGCCAAGCGCGACGCCGAGTGGATGGGCCGTGTGCACCGCTTCCTCGGGCTCGAGGTGGGTGTCATCCTCGGTGGCATGACCCCGGCCGAGCGCCGGGTGGCCTACGCCGCGGACATCACCTACGGCACGAACAACGAGTTCGGCTTCGACTACCTGCGCGACAACATGACCCACTCGCTGGACGATCTGGTGCAGCGCGGGCACAACTTCGCCATCGTCGACGAGGTCGACTCCATCCTGATCGACGAGGCGCGTACGCCGTTGATCATCTCGGGTCCGGCCGACGCCTCCTCCAAGTGGTACGCCGAATTCGCGCGGATCTCCCCGCTGCTGAAGAAGGACCTGCACTACGAGGTCGACATCAAGAAGCGCACCATCGGCGTGCACGAGGCGGGCGTCGAGTTCGTCGAGGATCAGCTCGGCATCGACAACCTGTACGAGGCGGCCAACTCGCCGCTGGTCAGCTACCTGAACAACGCCATCAAGGCCAAGGAGCTGTTCCAGAAGGACAAGGACTACATCGTCCGCGACGGCGAGGTCATCATCGTCGACGAGTTCACCGGCCGAATCCTGGTGGGCCGCCGCTACAACGAGGGCATGCACCAGGCCATCGAGGCCAAGGAGGGCGTGGAGATCCAGCCCGAGAACCAGACGCTGGCCACGATCACGCTGCAGAACTACTTCCGCCTCTACGACAAGCTGTCCGGTATGACCGGTACCGCCGAGACCGAAGCGGCCGAGCTGCACCAGACCTACACCCTCGGCGTGGTGCCCATCCCCACCAACCGGGCGATGATCCGTAAGGATCAGGCCGACCTGATCTACAAGACCGAGGAGGCCAAGTACTCCGCGGTCGCCGACGACATCGCCGAGCGGCACGAGAAGGGCCAGCCGGTGCTGATCGGCACCACCTCGGTCGAGCGCTCGGAGTACCTGTCCAAGCAGCTCACCAAGCGCGGCATCCCGCACTCGGTCCTGAACGCGAAGTTCCACGAGCAGGAAGCGCAGATCGTCGCCGAGGCCGGTCGGCCCGGCGCGGTCACCGTCGCCACCAACATGGCCGGCCGCGGTACCGACATCGTGCTCGGCGGCAACGCCGACATCATCGCCGACCTGCTGCTGCGCAAGCAGGGCCTGGATCCGGTCGAGACCCCGGCCGAGTACGAGGCGGCCTGGCTGCCCGCGCTCGAGAGGGTCAAGGAGCAGACCGAGGCCGACGCCGAGGAGGTGCGCGAGGCCGGCGGTCTGTACGTGCTGGGCACCGAGCGGCACGAGTCGCGGCGTATCGACAACCAGCTGCGCGGCCGCTCGGGCCGTCAGGGCGACCCGGGCGAGTCCCGCTTCTACCTGTCGCTGGGTGACGAGCTCATGCGGCGCTTCAACGGCGCGGCGCTCGAGTCGATCATGACCAGGCTGAACCTGCCCGACGACGTCCCGATCGAGGCCAAGATGGTCTCGCGCGCGATCAAGTCGGCGCAGACCCAGGTCGAGCAGCAGAACTTCGAGATCCGCAAGAACGTCCTCAAGTACGACGAGGTCATGAACCAGCAGCGCAAGGTGATCTACGCCGAGCGCGCCCGCATCCTCGAAGGCGAGGATATGGAGGGCCAGGTGCAGGAGATGATCACCGACGTGATCACCGCCTACGTCAACGGCGCCACCGCCGAGGGCTACGTCGAGGACTGGGACCTGGCCAAGCTCTGGACCGCGCTCAAGACGCTGTACCCGATCAGCCTGGACTACAAGGAACTGGCCGGGATCGGCGAAGACGGCGAGCTGGGCGAGCTGGACCGCGACGAGCTGCTCGACGCCGTGCTCGACGACGCGCACACCGCGTACGAGAACCGCGGCGCGGAGATCGACTCGCTGGCCGGCGCGGGCAGCATGCGCAACCTCGAACGGCAGATCCTGCTCTCGGTGCTGGACCGCAAGTGGCGTGAGCACCTGTACGAGATGGACTACCTCAAGGAGGGCATCGGCCTGCGCGCGATGGCCCAGCGCGACCCGCTCGTGGAGTACCAGCGCGAGGGCTTCGACATGTTCTCGGCGATGCTCGAGGGCCTGAAGGAGGAGTCGGTCGGCTTCCTGTTCAACCTCCAGGTCGAGGTGCAGGCGCCGCAGCCCGCCGGGGTCTCGGTCGGCGCGGGCCTGCAGTCGCCGGTCGGCAACCGCCCGCTGCCCACCCAGGAGCAGGCGCAGGTCGCCAACGGCGCCCCGGCCGCCTTGCGCGCCAAGGGGATCGACGAGTCCGCGCCGCGCGGGCTCAGCTACTCCGGTCCGGCCGAGGACGGGCGGGCCGTGGCGCACAGCGAGGATCAGGAGTACGGCGGTCCCGCCGATTCCTCCACTCGCCGTGAGCGCCGCGAGGCCGCCCGCGGTGCGGGCAAGCTGGACAAGGCGCCGAAGTCCAAGCGCCGCCGCTGATTCGAATCGACGAGCGCCCGGTCCGATGGGGCCGGGCGCTTTTCGTTCGGCGGGTGCGGCACTTTGCTGCGGCTACGGAGCGGTACCCCGTGAACAGGGAAGACGCCCCGGGTGAAACACCCGGGGCGTCTTCGTGTTTCCAGCGCCAGCTGGAGTCGTGGGCGCGGATACCGGCCAACCCCTGGAGGTATCCGCGCGTGCTGTTGCCGCCCGCCGGGGGTGCGGTGCACTCCGGCGGCGGGGCGATCGGCCGCATTCGCGGCCCGTGTACCCGCACCATCGCACGAATCCGCGAACGCAATCCGTCGCCGTTGAATATTTAGCACGCATTCGTGAAATTCGGCAACCCGTGATGAATACCTCGCGGTTTGCTGTGAATGGCGTTAATTAATTCGGGCACGCCGAATTTGCCCCACGTCATTGCGGCGTGTTGCGTTGGTCGGGCGCTGTCTCGCGGATGTGGGTGCCGAAGCCCGTGGCGTTCGGCGGTGACGCGGATTCCCCTGGTCCTGTGCTCGGTAGCGGGCCCCTCCTGGTAAAAGCCGCCCCGACTCGGCTGCTTTTACTGCTGGTTACGAGCCTAGGCGGGGTGTGGGCGACAGGCATCGGTCGCCGTATCGGTCGGGTGCCCGAGGGCTGCTCGTTATCGGCGTGTGATGTGCGGTACAGCGTCAAGGGCGGTTGGCCTGGAGGTTTGATTGCAGCTTATTAGCTGGGGTAAATTGCATTGTGCGCGACGAGGCGGGGATACGCGGGCGGGGCCCGGAGCTGGTGCGGCTGGACCAATTACTCGCCGACGCGCGCGCCGGTCACGGCGCCGCCCTGGCGATTCACGGTGAGCCCGGCACGGGAAAGTCCGCCCTGCTGCGCGCGGCCGTCCGCCGCGCCACCGGCTTCCGCGTCCTGGAGTGCGCCGGCGATCCCGCCGAGTCGTCCCTGCCCCACGCCGCCCTCCACCAACTCCTCCTCCCGGTGGCCGCCCCCGTCTCCGCCCTGCCCGAGCCGCAGGCCGCCGCCCTGGAAGTGGCCCTGGGCGTTCGCTGTGCGCCGGAAGGCGCTGGTCCCGAAGCGGTTCCGGGCGCCCGTGTCGCGCCCCCGGCCGCCGATCGGGAACTCGGCGACGCACCCGAGGTCAGCGCCCCGATCGGGCAATCCGCTCCCGCACAGTCGAATCCGGCCCCCGGCTTCCTCCTCGGCGCGGCCCTGCTCACCCTCTTCACGACCCTGACCGACGACCGCCCCCTCCTACTCGCGGTGGACGACGCCCATCTCCTGGACCCCGAAACCACGACGGCCCTCCACTTCGCCGTCCGTCGCGCGACCAACCTCCCCCTCCTGCTCCTGTGCTGCCTGCCGCCGGAAGCGGATGCGCTCCGGACGGATTCGGCACCCGGGCGTCTGGGAACCCGTCCCGCCGCTTCAGCAACCGGGCACACGGGTGACTTGGCGATCGAGAGAGATCGTTCTGCAGCTCCCATGGTTCCCACAGCGCGGGATCGCGATGACGTGCCTGCCGGATCGCGACTTCCCGGGGCAGCCGGTGGTGTGTCCACAGATTCGCCTGGCCGTCGGCGCTCCGGCTGGGGCGAGGCGCGTGACCCGGGACCGGTTGCGGCGGGGTGGTATCGGCTGCCCGCGCTGGTACTCGGGGGGCTCGACGACCGAGCGGCTCGGGAGCTGATCGAGGAGCGGCACGGGGCGTTGCCCGCGTTGCGGGTCGAGCGGGTGCTGGCGGTCGCGGGCGGGAACCCGCTGGCGTTGCGGGAATTGCCGGTCGGGGCCGAGGAATTCGGGGGGTCCGCGTTCGGGCCCGTGCCGGTGGGGGAGCGGTTGCGGGCGGCCTATCGGGACCGGATCGCGGGGCTCGACGCGGGAGTGCGTGAGCTGCTGCTGTTGGCGGTCGTAGAGGAGCGCGGGGTGTTGCGGGTGCTGCTCGACGCCGCGCGGGAGCTCGGGATCGACGAGAGCGCCTGGGAGGCGGCGGAATCGGCGGGGGTGCTGGCGGTGGGGGACGGGCGGGTGCGGTTGGGGAAGCCGCTGCTGGGGATGGCCGTGTACGACGCGGCCACGCCGGAGCGGCGGCGGGCGGCGCATCTGGCCCTGGCGGGAGCCCTGACCGCGCCGGGGGAGCTGGATCAGCGCGTCTGCCATCGGGCGGCGGCGCTTCGGCGGCCGGACGAGCAGCTCGCCCTCGCGCTCACGCACGGCGCCGAACAGGTGCGCGGCGGCGTGCTCACCGCCGCGGCCATGCTGCGCCGGGCCGCCGCGATCACCCCGGACCCGGTGCACGCGAGCACAAGGCTGGCCGCCGCCGCTCGATTCAGTTGGGCCGGAGGCGATATCGAGTCCGCGCGGCGACTGCTCGACCGCGCCACCGAATGGATCGGCGCCGACCGCGCGGCCGCGGCCAGCGGCGGGCTCGCCGGACTGCTCGAGTTCGTGGCGGGCGAACCCGAACGCGCTGGCGCCCTGCTGCTGCGCGACGCCGCCCTGCTGGACGGCGAAACCTCCACCGGGCTGCGGGAATTGGCCGATCGCGCGAATTGGGCCGCGGCGCTGGCCGATCCCGCTCCGGTGCGGACCCGGGATCTCGAGTTCGGCGGGCGCCTGCGCGCCGAGATCACCCCGGCCGCGGTACGCCAGCTCCCGCCCGCGCCGCTGGTGCTGTTGTGGGGCAAGGCCGATCGCGCCGTCGAGCCGTTCACCCGCCGCGTCGCACAGCTGCGGGAGAGCGGTGAGCGCGCGGCGGCGGTGCATCTGCTGCCGCAGCTGGCCATCGTGCAGTTCGCCAACGGCCGGGTGGCGGCCGCGCAGGAATCGCTCACCGAGGCGTTCGAGCTGGCCCGCGCCACCGGCACCGGCAATGTCCTGGCCCAGTGCTGGAATCTGCACGCGAAAATCGCGGCGATGCGCGGGGATTCGGACCTCGCGCTGGAAAGCCTGGACCGCGCCCTGGCTTTGGCGCGCCCCCGCCGCGCGCACGCGCTGATCGCCTCCGCGCATTGGCATCTCGGCTTCCACGCCCTGAGCGTCGGCGACCCCGAGACCGCCTACCTGCGCCTGCGCGCGCTGGCCCAGCCCGGCCACGACGCCCGCCACCCCACCTATGCGCGCCTGGCCGCCATGGACCTGGTCGAGGCCGCGACCCGCGTCGGCCGCCCCGCCGAGGCGGCCGAGCACTACGCCACCGTCCGCTCCTGGGCGGTCCGCTCGCGCGCGGACTGGGCGGTGGCCTCCGCCTACGCCTGCCGCGCCCTGATCAGCACCGACGAGGAGCGCGCAGACCACTATTTCCGCCGCGCCCTCGCCGTGCGCCGCACCCGCCACGATCTGAATCAGGCCCGCACCCACCTGCTCTACGGCGCCTGGCTGCGCCGTGTCCGCCGCCGCGCCGACGCCGCCGAACAGCTCCGCACCGCCCTGGAGTCCTTCGAGCGCATGTCCGCCACCCCCTGGGCCGACCGCGCCCGCCAGGAATTGGACCTGACCGGCCGCCGCACCCCCGCCCCCGATCGCGGCTCCGCCCCCGTCCTGACCGCCCAGGAGTTCCGCGTGGCCCGCATGGCCGCCCAGGGCATGACGAACCGCGAGATAGGCGTGGATCTGCTGCTGTCCCCCCGGACGGTGGGCCACCACCTGTCCCGAGTCTTCGCCAAACTCGGCTTGACGGCCCGAGGCGAGCTGGCCCGCATCGACTTCGACAACGGCCTACGCCTGATTCCCCCGCACTGATCCGCCCCGCGCCCACCGCCGATCCGGTGTTCGAGGCCCGATCGCGATACCGCCCAGCCCCCGCGCCGTCGAGCTGACGATGTCGCGATGCCGCACCCGGCTCCGTGTCGTTCGAGCCTGCCTGTCGCGCCGCAGTCGCGATCCGCCCCAACCGCTCAGTCGTCGATCTTCAGCGACTCACCCCAGTGCCGGGGGTCCCAGTTGACCAGGATCATCCCCGCCACGCTCCCGGCGCACGCCCCACACGAGTTCACGTTGATATGACTGTCCACGTCGGTCTCCCCCTGCAGGACCGCCCGCATCGACAGCCACACCGCCCGCAGGTACAACCCCGCCGGGTTCCCGCACCGGACACATTCCGGCAATACCTGACTGTCGTCGTTCCGCCCGACCCGAACCTCCGGCGTGACCGGCGCCCCTGCCCCCAGTTCCGGGTCGAGTAGCGGCGAGAACTCACTCCGCTCATGGTGTTCCACCTCGGCAGGCTAACCATTCGCACGATTTCGCGCACCCCTTACGCCGTACGAGATTTGCCCGCCCGGTAGATGGTCGTGCCCGACCGCGCCTTGTTCCAGGAAACGTCGGTGGTCAAGGCTCGAGAGTCGGTCGAACAACGTCCGCGACGGCCCGTTTGCCGGAGAGTGGTGGTGGAGGGGGATCGGTTGGATTCGGCCCACCCCTGCGGGCCCGCTCGCTCGACCACCAGATCAACCACGGGCGAACCGGACACGCGGACGATCTCGAAGCAGATGGTCAGAGCCGGGTGTATTCGGTCAGATCGATATCGATGTCGAAGGGTACGGAGAGCCGCAACCGGTCGTGGTGGATTCCGGTGGGAGCGTAGGCCTTCGTGGCTGGATCGAGCTCGTAGACGTAGACGACGGCTCGGTCGTGGACATTCTCGACTCGCCAGAAGTGTGGGATGCCGGCCTGCCCGTACAGCTGTGGTTTGCGCTCGCGGTCGCGAACGATCGAGTCCGGTGAGACGACCTCGACCGCGAGCACGACGTCTGCGGGCCGATACGAAGTCTGCTCCGGACCCTGCTCCCCACTCACGTGAACGATCAGGAGGTCGGGCTCGGGCCGCTGCCGGGTGCCGAGCGTGACGGTCATTTCGCGCCGCACCCGCACGGTGGTCGGAGCCAGCGCTCTCAGCGAGGTGACGAGAAGATCGATGACGAGCGCGTGGAACTTCATCTGCGGGCTCCCGAAGACGAGACTCCCGTCGATCAGCTCGGTATGCGGAGGCAGATCAGGCAGGCGGTCCAGATCGTCGGCTACATATCCGCCGAGCGGTGGGATCGCCCACGCGGGTAGTGGGCTGCCCACTTCTGGCATCGGGTCCGCAGTCATCGGGTCCTCATTCCACGCCGAAACAGCCGGTGTCCTCCACGATCGGATTCAGTCGCTTCATTATTGCGGGTGCGGAGGTCGGCGCTTCCGGCCCCGCAATCTCAGCTCACGCTCGTCCCCTGCCCCTTGAACCAGGGGTCGTTGGTGTTCAGGGCGGTGAGGAGGAGGCGGATCGCGGCCACGCGCGCCTCTTTGCCGGGGAGAGTGTCGAGGGCGCACTCGGGGTCGGCGGGCGGGCCCAGGTGGGTGCAGCCGCGGGGGCAGTCCTCGATCGCGTCGGCCAGGTCGGAGAAGGCGCCGATCACGTCGTCGGGGGTGATGTGGGCCAGGCCGAAGGAGCGGATGCCGGGGGTGTCGATCACCCAGCCGCCGGACTCCAGAGGCAGGGCCACGGACTGGGTCGACGTGTGGCGGCCCTTGCCTACGCCGGAGACCATGCCCACCGCCCGATCCGCTTCGGGGACAAGGCGATTCACCAGCGTCGACTTGCCGACCCCGGAGTGCCCGATCAGCGCGGTCAGGCGGTCGTCCAGCAGATCCAGCACCGGCTCGAGGGGTTCCTCGATACCGCCGTAGACGATCGTCAGGTCCAAATCCTCGAAGGCGGCCGCGAACTCGGACTCGGCGGCCAGATCGCGTTTGGTCAGGCACAGAATCGGTTGCAGCCCACCGACATACGCCGCGACCATGGCGCGTTCGACGAACCCGGTGCGCGGCGGCGGGTCGGCCAGCGCCACCACGATGAAGAGCTGTTCGGCGTTGGCGACCACGATCCGCTCGAACGGGTCGGTGTCATCGGCGGTGCGCCGCAACACCGTTCGCCGGTCGGAGACCCGGATGATGCGGGCCAGGGTGTCCGGCTTACCGGACAGATCCCCGACCAGATCCACCTGATCCCCGACCACGATGGGCGTGCGCCCCAGTTCACGGGCGCGCATGGCCACGATGCGGCGATCGGGATCGTCGTCGAGGACGCACCCCCAGCGCCCCCGGTCCACGGAGACGACCATGGCCGGCTCCGCGTCCAGATGCTGGGGACGGGTCTTGGTCCGGGGACGTGAGCTCTTGCCCGGACGGATCCGGACATCGGACTCGTCGTACTCCCGGCGCCTCAGCGGACTGCCCCGGTCCCGCCGAGCATGCCTTCCCAGAGGGCGACGAAATCGGGCAGCGTCTTGGCGGTGGTGCCGATGTCCTCGATCTCCACCCCGGGCACCACGAGTCCGAGGATCGCGCCCGCGGTGGCCATGCGGTGGTCGGCGTAGGAGTGCCACTGCCCGGCGTTGAGCGGAGTGGGATCGATGACGAGCCCGTCGTCGGTCTCGGTGACCTTGCCGCCGAGCCGGTTGATCTCGGTGGAAAGCGCTGCGAGCCGGTCGGTTTCGTGCCCGCGCAGGTGCGCGATGCCGCGCAGCCGGGACGGCGAGTCGGCCAGCGCCGCCAGCGCCGCGACGGTCGGGGTCAGCTCGCCCACGTCGTGCAGGTCGATGTCGATGCCCGCGAGCCGCTCGGGCCCGCGCACGGTGAGCACACCGTCGAAGATCCGCGCCTCCGCGCCCATGCGCACCAGGATCTCGCGGATCACGTCGCCGGGCTGGGTGGTGTAGCGCGGCCAGTGCGGAATGCTCACCTCACCGCCGGTGACGGCGGCCGCCGCCAGGAACGGCGTGGCATTGGACAGGTCGGGTTCGACGTCCCAGTCCACGGCCCGGATCGGCCCCGGGTGCACCGTCCAGCTCTGGGTCCGGCGCGGATCCTCGGGCGCGTCCACCCGCACGTCGGCCTCGCGCAGCATCTGCACGGTCATCTCGATGTGCGGCATGGACGGCAGCGATCCGCCCGAATGATGCACGGTCACACCCTGTTCGAAGCGCGCCGCCGACAGCAGCAGCCCGGACACGAACTGCGAGGAGCCCGAGGCGTCGATCGTGATCGGCCCGCCGCGCAGCGATCCCGTGCCGTGCACGACGAAAGGCAGTGCGTCCCCGTCGATGTCGAGCCCGAGTCCGCGCAGCGCCTGCAGGATGGTGCCCAGCGGCCGCACCCGCGCCTGCGCGTCGCCGTCGAAGGCGACGTCCCCGGTGGCCAGCGCCGCGACCGGCGGCAGGAACCGCATGACGGTCCCGGCGAGCCCGCAGTCCACGACCGCGCTGGTGAACTCCTTCGGCGGGGTGACCGTGACCGTGTCGCCCTCGCCCTCGATGGTCGTGCCCATCGCCCGCAACGCGTCGATCATGAGGTTGGTGTCCCGGCTGCGCAGCGCGCCGCTGATGGTGGACGGCCCATCGGCCAGGGCGGCCAGGATGAGCGCCCGGTTGGTGATCGATTTGGACCCGGGCAGGGTCACTGTCGCGTTGACGGACGTGTGGACGTGGGGCGCGGGCCAGAAAGTCACGCCCCCATCCTCCCAAACGATGGTGGGGTTCCGAGGCCGCACGCCCCCATTCCGGTCAATACGCCCGTCTGGGGCGCTACTTCGGCGGATGCTGCCAATCGGAAACGGTCTCCGGCGCCGATCGGAGCCGGCGGGTTCGCGTGCCCGGTCCCCGCACCGCCCCCAGCGCTCGAGTCCGGCGGTGGTTGGTCCCGACGAGCACTCGCCCGGGAAACCGAAACGCCCGGTCCGTCGCACTCGACGGACCGGGCGTGAGTTCCGATGCCGGAACCGGACTTCCTACTTGTTGCGCCCGTGCAGCAGCGGCACGATCTTGCGCAGCAGCTTCATGGTCGAGTCGGTCCGGGAGTACGACAGCAGCGCCATGCCCGGAATCGCGAAGCGCTGCACCGCGATCGAGTGCGGGCTGGTGAACTCCAGCAGGCCCGGCGCGCCGTGGATGCGCCCGATGCCGGAATCCCCGCTGCCGCCGAAGGGCAGGCCGGAGATGGCGGCGAAGGCCAGCACCGAGTTGACCGAGGTGGCGCCCGCCTTCAACCGGCGGGCGATGTCCAGGCCGTTCTTCTTGGAGTACACCGAGGAACCGAGGCTGAAGGTGCTGTCGTTGGCCAGCTTCACGGCCTCGTCCACGCCGTTGACTGTGCGGATGGTGACGGTCGGCCCGAAGGTCTCCTCGCACACCGCGGCCGAGGACTCGTCGGCGTCCACGATGATGACCGGCTCGATGTACGGGCCCTTGATCGACTCGACGCCGCCGAGCACGGCCGTGCCGCCGTTCTTGAGCGCGTCCTCGATGTGCCGGCGCACGATGTCGATCTGGCTGGGCATGGTCATCGGGCCGTACGAGGCGCCCGCGTCCGAACCCGGCTTGATGTCGGTGAGGATGCGCTTGACCTCGGCGACGAACTCGTCGGCGATCGACTTGTCGACGTACACGCGCTCGACGCCCGCGCAGGTCTGGCCGCTGTTGGCGGTCGCGCCCCAGGCCACGGCGTCGGCGGCGGCCTTGATGTCGGCGTCGGCGGCCACGATGACCGCGTCCTTGCCGCCGCATTCGAGCAGGACCGGGGTCAGGGTGTCCGAGGCCGCGGCCATGATCTTCTTACCGGTCGCGGCGGACCCGGTGAAGGCGACCTTGTTCACGCCCGAGCGCACCAGCGCCGCGCCGGTGGCGCCGTAGCCGTTGATGGTGACGAACACCCCGTCCGGCAGCTCCGGGTTCGCCTCGGCGAAGCACTTGGCGACGAAATTGCCGATGCCCGTGGAGTATTCGCTCGGCTTGAACACCACGGTGTTGCCCGCCGCGAGGGCGTAGGCGATGGAGCCGTTGGGGGTGTAGACCGGGTAGTTCCAGGGCCCGATGATGCCGACGACGCCGAGCGGGCGCTGCTCCAGGGTCGCGGAGAAGTTGGCCATCAGCGCGCCGGGCGCGATCTTCTTGGGCTTGAGCACCTTCTCGGCGTTGGAGGCCGCCCACTTGATGTGCTCGAGGGCGAGCATCAGCTCGAGGAAGGCGTCGTCGAGCGGCTTGCCGTTCTCGGCGTGGATCAGCTCGCTGAGTTCATCGGACTTGGCGACCAGCTGCGAGCTCCAGCGCAGCAGGTGCTTCTTGCGCTCGCTGTAGTTGAGCGCGCCCCAGGTGAGGGCGGCGGTGCGGGCCTTGGCGACGGCCGCGCGCACGGCGTCCTCGTCAGCGACCGGATAGGTGGCGAGCACGTCGCCGGTGGCGGGATTGACGGAGGTGAGCGTGGCGTCTCGATCGATCGAGGCGGCGGTGTCGGTAGCAGACATGTGTGGCGACGTCCCTTTACGAGAGTGTGATGCGACGAACGTCTCATACCTCCGAACTGAAGTCAATTGCCATCAGATGATTGTGTCGGAGTTCGGTGGCACGATGAAGCCTATGTGTGGAAGGTATGCGACAACCACGAATCCCGCCACGCTCGCCGTCGAACTCGACGCGCTGGACGAGACCGGGGATACCGGCTTCGATCCGAACTACAACGTGGCCCCCACGAATCAGGTGCTCACGGTGGTGCAGCGGCACGATCGCGACCATCCCGAGGACCCGGCCACCCTGCGCGTGCGCGCCATGCGCTGGGGCCTGATCCCGCCCTGGACCAAGACCGCCGAACCGGGCGTGCCGGTCAAGGGCAAACCGCTGTTCAACGCCCGCGCCGACAAGGCCGCCACCACCGCGTCCTTCCGCGACGCGGTCAAGAAACGCCGCTGCCTGGTGCCCATGGACGGCTGGTACGAGTGGGTCACCGAACCCGGCGGCACCGGCAAGGCCGTCAAACAGCCGTTCTTCATGTCCGAGGCCGACGGCGGCCGCCTCTACATGGCCGGGCTCTGGTCGGTGTGGCGCGATCGCGATCAGGGCGACGCCGCGCAGACCCTGCTGTCCTGCACGATCCTGACCACCGACGCGGTGGGGGAGCTGACCAAGGTCCACGACCGCATGCCGCTGCCGATGCCGCGCGAGCACTGGGACGCCTGGCTCGATCCCGATCACCCCGCCCCCGAGGAACTCCTGGACACCCCTGCCGCCGCGGCGGTCTCGAACATTCTCATCCGCCCGGTGCCGATGCTGGTGAACAGCGTGAAGAACAACGGCCCCGAGCTACTGGACGAGATCGACGAACGGGCCGGGCAGCAGATCAGCCTGATCTGAGCCCGGCCCGCACGGTCACCGGTGTTCGCGCCGATGAATCAGATGGTGCACTTCACCGTCGGCAGTGCGAAGTTCAGCCCGCACTTCACCAGCCCGGCGACCGTGTCGATGACCTTGTTCGCCACACCGCCGCCCAGGCTCTCGGCCTTCTCGGTGTTCTTGTCCTTGGGCTGCTGCTGTTGCGGCCCGGGCATCCCCGGGTTGGGGAAGCTCGGATTCTGCACCTGGACCACGCCCGCGGGCGCGGCCGTCGCGGTGGCGACGGTCAGCGCGCCCGAGCCCGCGGTCATGAGCAGGACACCGGACACAGCGACAACACCTAGGCGAAAACGCCGTTGGGGAGACATAACCGCATCACATCCTCGGGGTCGAACGAACCTTGCGAGACGGATAACGCATGTACAGACAAGTAACGCACACATCCGGCCGCGACTCGTGGAATCGCGACCGGACGCGTGCGTGTCAGGCGGCGGGGCCGGCCCCGCCCGTCGTCACGGGATGATCGAGGCCGCGGCCTCGTCCACCTTCTCCTTCTCCTGCTGTGCCGCCTGGATGCCGCCCGCGGTGCGCAGCGGCACCTCCTTCCAGAACAGCACCAGGATCAGCGCGAGCAACGCGACCCCGGCCGCGGCCAGGAACACCGTGTCCATGGCGTTGGCGAAGCCGACCTTGAACGGATGCGCCAGCGTCGGGCTCAGCTGCTGAATCACCGAGCTGTCGTCGAGCACCTTGGCCGCGGCCTCCGGGTTCTGTGTCGCGAGCCCGGTGGCCAGCGCGGCCTCGGCCGCGTTGTCGCTGTGCGTACCCTGCACGACCGCGGACTGGAAGGCCGGATCGGTTGCCGCGGACCGCAGTTCGGTGCTGATGTTGGGCCCGACCTGGGCGAACATGATCGACAGGAACACCGCGACGCCCAGGGTGCCGCCGATCTGCCGGAAGAACGTCGCCGCGGCCGTGGACACGCCCATGTCCTTGGGCGGCAGCGCGTTCTGGATGGCCAGGGTCAGCGGCTGCATGAGGTTGCCCAGGCCCAGGCCGACGATCAGCATGAACGCCATGGTCACGCCCAGGGCGGTGTCGGCGGTGACGAAGTGCAGCAGGAACAGGCCCAGCACCAGCAAGCCCGCGCCCAGCGGCGGGAACACCCGGTAGCGCCCGGTCCGGGAGATGGTCTGACCGGCCACGATCGAGGCCACCATCATGCCGATGACCAACGGCAGCATCTGCATACCCGCCAGCGTCGGGCTGGATCCGCGCACCACCTGCAGGTACTGCGGGATCATGGTCATGCCGCCGAACATGGCCGCGCCCACCACGATCGAGATGCCGACGCCGATGGCGAAGGTCGAGTTCTTGAACATGCGCAGCGGAATCAGCGCGGCGTCACCGAGTTTGGCCTCGACCGCGATGAACCCGAGCAGGCCGAACACGCCCAGCGCGTAGCAGATGATCGAACTCGTACTGCTCCAACCCCATTCGCGACCCTGCTCGGCCACGACCAGCAGCGGCACCAGGCCGATGGCCATGGTCAGCACGCCGAACCAGTCGACCGCGACCTTGGGCCGGGGCACCTTCGGCAGGTTGAGCACCTTGGCGACCACCGCCAGCGCGATGATGCCGAGCGGCACGTTCACCAGGAACACCCAGCGCCAGCCGGAGATGCCGAGGATCTCGCTCTGCCCGGCCAGCACGCCGCCCAGCACCGGTCCGGCCACGCTGGAGGTGCCGAAGACCGCCAGGAAGTAACCCTGGTAGCGGGCGCGCTCGCGCGGGCCGACCATATCGCCGAGGATCGTCAGCGCCAGCGACATCAGACCGCCCGCGCCCAGTCCCTGGAACGCGCGGAAGGCGGCCAGTTCGTACATGGACTGGGAGAACGTGCACAGCAGCGACCCGAGCACGAAGATGATGATGGCCGCCAGGTAGAACGGCTTGCGGCCGTACATGTCCGAGAGCTTGCCGTACAGCGGGGTGGAGAGGGTCGCGGTGATCAGGTACGCCGTGGTGACCCACGCCTGCATCGAATAACCCTGCAGGTCATCGGCAATGGTGCGGATGGAGGTCGACACGATCGTCTGGTCGAGCGCGCCCAGCAGCATGCCCAGCAGCAGGCCGCTGAGCACGACCATGATCTGCTTGTGCGTGAACCCGGCCGGTGATGCTTCGTTCTGCGTTGTTGTCGTCACGAATTGCTCTCTGCGGAATCGGTTTTCGGGTGAAGTGTGGGGTCGGCCTTCGGGTAGAGGGCGGCCAGGATGGCGGAGCGGCTGAGTTCGTAGTCGTCGACGAAACGGCTCAGCAGGGTGGCGAAGCTCGCGCGTTCGCCCGGGGTCCAGTCGCTCATGATGAGCTGCAGTGATTCGTTGCGCCGGGTGCGGATCTCCGCGGCGACCGCGCGCCCGGTCTCGGTGACGGCCAGGACGCTCACGCGCCCGTCCGTGTTGTCCGCGCGCCGCTCCAGGAAGCCGCGCTTGACCAGGTTGGCCGCCTGCCTGCTGATGGTGGAGGCGTCGGAGAACAGGGCTTCGGCCAGCGCGCCCGAACGCATGGGCCCGTGGTGGATCAGCTGGAACAGGATGGCGAACGCGGCCGGTTCGACCTCGCCGTTGGTGGCGGCGGCGATCTGCGCGTTGGTGCGATCACGCAGCCGGCCGAGGCGAATGATCTGGTGCGCGACGGTGTCGGCCAGGTCGTCGGTGACGACGCAGCCGGTGGTCGCGGGGTCGGCGGCCATGCCACCTCCTTGTATCCGGAAACTTCTTGCATGGGTCAACTAGTTGCAAGATGCAAGTATGTGCAGATAGTTGTCTAAAGGCAAGTTTCTTTCCGGATATTCCCCGGCACGTGGCCGGACTCACCCGCTCGCCGCGGCATCACCGCAGCTCGGGGGGTCGCTCCGAATTTCAGCGCACCGCGATGTCCGCGGTCACCGCGCCCGTGAGCGTCACCAGATCGGCGGGCGCGACCTCGATCTCCAGCCCGCGCTTGCCCGCGCTGCACAGCACCCGGTCGAAGCCCAGCGCCGATTCGTCGATCACCGTCGGCAGCCGCTTCTTCTGCCCGAGCGGTGAAATACCGCCCAGCACATAGCCGGTCGTGCGTTCGGCGCGCGTCTTGTCGGCCATGACCGCCTTGCCACCGCCGAGCGCCGCCGCCGCGGCCTTGAGCGAGAGCGAGGTCGGCACCGGCAGCACCGCCACCGCCAGCCCGCCGGCCCCGAGGTCGATCACCAGGGTCTTGAAGATCTGCCCGGGTACCAGCCCGAGCTGCTCGGCGAGCGCGTCGACGGCCTCGGCGCCGTAGGAGTCGCTGCGCGGATCGTGGGTGTACGCGTGCACCCGATGCTCGGCGCGGGCCTGCACCAGCACCTTGATCGCGGGGGTCGAAGCAGCTGCCATGCGCTCACCCTAGACAGCCCCCACCTCGGCCCGATAGCGGATTTCATTACCCCGGGAACATGCCGGCCGCCGACCCTGTTGCACGCCATACGCGTATCGCGGAGAGATCATCCGCACGGCGCACGCATCGGTCAGCCCCGGTCCGCGCCGCCATCGTTCACTTAGGAGGAGTCGGTGACCGTCTTGGTCGAAGACCCGGTGCGGATCGAACTGTTCGACATCCTCACCGACGTCGCGCCCCCCGCCGGGTTCCCGGCCCGTATCCCGCTCGCGGTAGATTCAACTGCTACGGCGATCGAAGGGAATAGCGTGAGCGACGACGACATGGTGGTCGATCGCCTGCCCGATGACGACTCGGAATCAGCCGAGACCGTCGACGGGGGCGGGGACCTAGCGGTCGAGAACGACGACGCGGCCGCCGGCGAGGCCGATGAGACGGGCGCGCGCAGCAGCGAGAGCGCCGAGGAACTGGGGCGGCGTTTCGAACGCGACGCGCTGCCGATGCTGGATCAGCTGTACGGCGCCGCGCTGCGCATGACGCGCAACCCGGCCGATGCCGAGGATCTGGTGCAGGAGACCTTCGCGAAGGCGTACCAGGGCTTCCGCTCCTTCCGCGAGGGCACCAACCTGCGCGCCTGGCTGTACCGCATCCTGACCAACACCTACATCAACTCGTACCGGAAGAAGCAGCGCCAGCCCGCGCAGTATCCGACCGACGAGATCACCGACTGGCAGCTCGCCGCCACCGCCGAACACACCTCCCAGGGGTTGCGCTCGGCCGAGATGGAGGCCCTGGAGGCGCTGCCCGACGACGACATCAAGCGCGCTCTGCAGGAGCTGCCCGAGGAATTCCGGATGGCGGTGTACTACGCCGACGTGGAGGGCTTCCCCTACAAGGAAATCGCCGACATCATGGGAACCCCGATCGGAACCGTCATGTCCCGCCTGCACCGCGGCCGCAAGCAGCTCAAGGGGCTGCTCGCCGACGTGGCCCGCGAGCGCGGCTTCAATCGTTCGGGCAATGGCACGCGTCAGGAGGTAAACCAGTGAGCGACGACATGGACATGGACTGCACGTCGGTCCTCGCCGATGTCTGGCTGCTGCTGGACAACGAGTGTGACGAGACGGCGAAAGCCCGTCTGCAGGAACACATCAACCGCTGCTCGCCGTGCATCGAGGCGTACGGGCTGGAAGAGAAGCTCAAGTCGCTGCTGAACCGCAAGTGCGGCGGCGAACGCGCCCCCGAGTCCCTGCGCGCGCGCCTGACGATGGAGATCCGCACGACCTTCACGCAGGTCGAGACCAAGATCGAACCCGGCGCCTGACGACCCCCGGGAAAAGCATGAGCGGCACACTTCCTCGGAAGTCGTGCCGCTCAGTGCATTTGGAGCTATAAGCCCAGCTCAGGCGTTGGGACGCTTGCCGTGGTTGGCTGCGTTCTTCTTCCGGCCGCGCTTCTTACGTCCACGCTTACCCATAGGTATTCTCCCTTCTGTTTAGCTCATTCTTTCATGTGTGGTTGGGTGTACCTTCAGCGGATACAGGTCCACGGAAACGAAGAGGTGTCATGGCCGAGGAAGTGCTCGCGGAGATGGTGTCGACCGTCTACCAGATCGTCGCCGCGGTGGGCGATCAGGTGAGCGAAGGTGACACCCTGGTCATCCTGGAGTCGATGAAGATGGAGATTCCGGTGGTGGCCGAGTCCGACGGGACGGTGACCTCGATCAACGTGAAGCCCGGCGACGTGATCCAGAAGGACGACCTGATCGCGGTCATCAGCTAGATTTTCTGCCCCCGCTCCGGCCGGTTCGGGCCTCGTCGCTCGCCTCCGCTGGGGCACGGTTCCCGGCGTCGTCATGCGAGGATTGCTCTGTTGTGGGAGCAGAGGAGCGTGGGTGGAATGTCGACACTGAGCGATCTACTGGCCGAGCACACCGATCTACCGGGTGCGGCCGTCGATCATCTGCAGCGGGTGGTGGGGGACTGGCAGCTGCTGGCCGACCTGTCCTTCGCGGACCTGCACCTGTGGGTCGGGACCGGTCCGATCACCGACGGCGCGGACGTGGTGTGCGTCGCCCAGTGCCGCCCGACCACCGCGCCCACCGTGCACCCGGAGGACCTGGTCGGATCGCTGGCCAGTAAAGAGGCCTTCGCACAGATTTTCCAGGCGCTGCTCACCGGTGAGATCGATCGCGTCGACTCCGACGGGGAGGTCGCCGGGGTCTACCACCCGCACCCGGTGGCCGCGATCCGCGAGGCCATCCCGGTTCGCGTCGGCGACGACGTGATAGCGATTCTCGGCCGCGACACCGACGTGCAACGCCGAAAGATGCGCTCCAGCTTGGAGATCGCGTACATGTCCTGCGCCGACGACCTGTGCCAGATGGTCGCCGACGGCACCTTCCCCGCGCTCGAGGATCGCACCGGTTCGCACTCGAGCCCGCGCGCGGGCGACGGTTTCATCCGGCTCGACACCGACGGCATCGTGGATTACGCCAGCCCCAACGCACTTTCGGCCTACCACCGCATGGGTTTGCAGAACGATCTGGTCGGCCAGGACCTGGCGCTGACCACCCGCTCGCTCATCACCGACCCCTTCGACGCGCAGGAGGTGGTCGGCGACATCCAGGCCGCGCTCGCCGGAAAGGCCGGGCGCAGAATGGAAGTCGAGGCGCGCGGGGCCACGGTCCTGCTGCGCACGCTGGTGCTGCGCCCGCACGGCGAACTCGCCGGCGCGGCCGTGCTGGTCCGCGATGTCACCGAGGTCAAGCGCCGCGACCGCGCGCTGCTGTCCAAGGACGCGACGATTCGTGAGATCCACCATCGGGTGAAGAACAACCTGCAGACCGTGGCCGCGCTGCTGCGCCTGCAGGCCCGCCGCACCGAGAACGAGGAGGCGCGCCTCGCGCTGACCGAGTCGGTGCGCCGGGTGACCTCCATCGCCTCGGTACACGAAATGTTGTCGATGTCGGTTGACGAGGAAGTCGATCTCGACGAGGTGGTGGACCGCCTGCTGCCGATAATGGCCGACGTGGCGACCGTGCACACCGCGCGGATCAAGGTCCGGCGCGCCGGCTCGCTGGGCGTGTTCTCCGCGGAACGGGCGACGCCGCTGGTCATGGTGCTCACCGAGCTGGTGCAGAACGCGATCGAGCACGCCTTCGATTCGGGCGAGAACGGTACCGTCACCATCCGTTCCGAGCGTTCGGCGCGCTGGCTGGACGTCATCATCAGCGACGACGGCCGGGGGCTGCCGGACGGGTTCAGCCTGGAGGCTTCGGACCGGCTGGGCCTGCAAATCGTCCGCACTCTGGTCACGGCCGAACTCGGCGGTTCGATCGGCCTGCACCCCGGCGCGGACATCGGCACCGACGCTGTCCTGCGGGTGCCGCTCGGGCGGCGTTCGGCGCGCTGAACAACGCGAAACGGACGCCGACAAAACCGAACAGGCGCACCATTCCTGAGATAAACCTGTGAGGGTCTCGCCACATTCGAGGCGGGACCCTCCCGCCATTCTTGGATAAGGGCGATTCCAATGAGCGGGAATTGTTCTTGTGTACAACAATCGCGGGCGCTCGTGTTTGCGGCCCGATCGTTATCGGGGATGTGAACCCGGTCCTTACACACTGAAGCCCGGCACCTGTGGTGGTGCCGGGCCGAATTGCGTCTTGGCCGTTGGGCTGGGCCAAAACGCCAGGTTGTCGTCGTGCCGGTCGAGTACCGGCTAGACGACGCTGCGGGTGCGGGTGCGCGCGTTGCGACGCTTGAGAGCGCGACGCTCGTCCTCGCTCATCCCACCCCATACACCGGCGTCCTGCCCGGACTTCAGGGCCCAGGACAGGCAATCGGCGGTGACAGGGCAGCGAGCGCAGACCAGCTTGGCATCGGCAATCTGCGCGAGCGCAGGACCACTGTTACCCACCGGGAAAAACAGTTCGGGATCCTCGTCGCGACAGATGGCCTTGTGGCGCCAGTCCATTCCTCTGCTCCTTTGCTAGGGCATGCACATGGCTCTGCCCCTCGGGGTTTGTGGTCCGTTCACTTGTGCGACTCGAATGTTTCCGCACGGTTGCTTGTGAATGCTTTCACGAACACCGTAGATGTCAATAGATACTTGGTGCACCGTGGGGAAGCTCACGCTGTAAGGCCCCTACAAGACGGGCCTGCCGGATCATTTGTACTCGGTCTAGCGGGTTTTCGCAGCACAACCGCAAGGTTTCTCAGGTGAGTCCAGCCGACTACGGCTTCGGCGCGACCACATCGAGGATATCCGGGACGGCTGTGAAATTCACCATGTTGCGCCGACCAATGAAGTCGCCATCGATTTGCAACCCGATGGGTTCGTCGACCTCGACGCGCACGCTCGGCACGTCGTCCGCCCGGAACAAATTGTGTCCCTTGGGATTTCCATTGCTCGCCAGCAACTCTCTGGCGATCAACAGTGTAGGCAAGACTCCCATGGTTCGCATGGCAAACACTCCGAGACCCGACTCGAAGGAGGTGCCCGGGTTCGTCACCACGGGCGTGCTGTCGAGGTAGGTCCAGGGACTGGTGTTGGTCACGAACGCGTAGTGCACCTTCGTGACCGGTTCGTGACCTGGAATCACCAGGCGCACTCGGGGTTCGCGGCGCTGGGCGCGGAAGAACTGGTTGACGGTGGTGCGCAGGTAGCGGGCCGGGGTGGCGGCTTTGCCGTTGGCGCGCTTGGCATCGATGGCCTCGCACACGTCCGCGTCCAGGCCGACGCCGGCGCTGAAGGTGAACCAGCGATCGTCGGCGACGCCGAGGCCGATGCGGCGGTCGGTGTCCAGCGCGAGCAGATCGATGAGCTGGTTGGTGGCGGTCACCGGATCGGGCTCGATCCCGAGCGAGCGCGCGAACACGTTGGCCGAACCGCCGGGGATCACGCCCAGGCGCGGCAACCACTCGCGCGGGGTGCTGCCGGGCAGCGGGAGGAAGCCGTTGATGGTCTCGTTCACCGTGCCGTCGCCGCCGTGCACGACGATCAGGTCCATGCGGTTGTCGGCCGCCCAGCGCGCGAGTTCGGCGGCGTGACCACGGTGTTCGGTGTGCGCGACGGTGAGCTGGGTGCGAGATTCCAACGCGTGTGCGAGCAGATCGCGAGTTGCCGGGGTGGTCGAGGTGGCATTGGGATTCACGATCAGCAGCGTCCGCACGGCGTCCATCTTGCCCGTTGCCCCGCTCGGCCCGACCCGCAACCCGGCATTCGCGGGCGCCACTCGTTGTTCGGGGCCCGCCCGGTTCCGGATGGGACTCCGGTGGGCGAGTGCGGCGCGGGGTCGCACCGGTGGTGAGCGGGCCGGTCGTGGCGGAGGCGACCGAGCGCAGCACTACGCACGGTCGTAGTCTTGGGGCGTGGCTGAGGAGAACAGTGTGGACGCGGACGTTTCGGTCGTCCCCGGGACGGTGCGGGCGGCCGGTGCGCTGGCGTCGGTGCAGGGCGGGCTGGGGGTGATCGTGGCGCTGGTGCTGGTCCTGCGCGCGGCGACCGGCGCGGATCAGCACGTCGTGAACGGGTACGCGACCGCCGCGTGGCTGTTCGTGCTGGCGGGCGCGGTCCTGGCCGCGGGCCTCGGCCTGCTGCGCGGAAAGCGCTGGGGGCGGTCGATCGCCGTCATCGCGCAGCTACTGCTGCTGCCGCCCGCCTGGTACATGCTGACCTCGCATCAGCCGGGGTACGGCATCCCGCTGGGCATCTCCGCGATCGTGGGCCTGGGGCTCCTGATGGCGCCGGCCTCGAGCCGGTGGATGGCCGCCGGTTACGACATCGAGGACTAGGCGCCGGGGCGATTCGACGGTTGCCGGTCGGTAACCATCGTCGGCGGGGTCGTAAACCCCGCTGAATAAGCCGGAGAGCGATTTTGGTCGGCTGTCCATGTAGTTGCGGCAGGTACGCCGGTTTCGGCCCGCTGTAGCGATCTCCCGGCAATCTCGAGGCCGCCGATGCGGCCCGGTTCCCCCGCTTGACCTTGATCCGATCGTGTGCGTCGAATCCCGGAACCGGACCGCGACCGGGTCAGTGCGCCGCGTGTTCGGCCAGGCGCGCCAGGGCCGGGCCCGCGAGCCGGTACCCCTGCCACTCGCTCTGCAGATCCGCGCCGATCGACTCGTAGAAGTCGATGGACGGTTTGTTCCACTCCAGCACCGACCACGCCACCCGGCTGTAGCCCCGATCCACCGCCTCGCGCGCGAGCGCGGCCAGCAGGTCGCGGCCCAGGCCCAGGCCCCGGGTCTCCGGTTTGACGTAGAGATCCTCCAGGTAGATCCCGTGCACGCCGTCCCAGGTGGAGAAGTTCAGGAACCAGATCGCGCACCCGACCACCCCGGTCTCGCCCGGGCCCTCGGCGACGTGGGCGAACACGGCGGGGGCGGGGCCGAACAGCGCGGTCTCGAGCTGCTCCTCGGTGAGCGTGCACTCCGGGCGCGCCTTCTCGTACTCGGCCAGGTCGTAGACGAGTCCCACCAGAGCCGGAATATCGGCGGGTGTGGCACGGCGGATCACGGCGGCCCCTTTCAGCGGTAGGGAGTCAGGTTGTGCGCGAGGATGGTTCGCGCGTGGTAGTCGTGCCCGAGCACGGTGATCGCGGCGGTGGACAGGAAGAATCTGCGGCCTTCGATCACCCCGAACTCAGCCCAGCGGGCGATCAGCACGCGGGAGAAGTGGCCGTGCCCGACCAGCACGACGTCGCGCCGGGTCAGTTCCGGCAGCACCGAGTCCAGGACGCGGTCCGCGCGCCGGCCGACCTGTTCGGCGGTCTCGCCCTCGGGCACGGCGGCGGTCCACACGGTCCAGTCCGGCGCGGTGCGCTGGATCTCCACCGTGGTCAGGCCCTCGTAGGCGCCGTAATCCCACTCGGCCAGGTCGTCGTCGATGCGCACGTCGGTGAGGCCGGCCAATTCGGCTGTGCGCGTGGCGCGTTGGCGCGGGCTGCTCAGCACCAGGGGATCGCGCAGGCGCAGGTCCTCGAGGAGCTTGCCCGCCGCCAGCGCCTGTTCCTCGCCCGTGGGCGTCAGCGGGATATCGGTGCGACCGGTGTGGCGGCGCGCGGCCGACCACTCCGTTTCGCCGTGACGCAGCAGTACCAATCGATAATCGTGCGCTGACATGAACTCGATCATGCCGGATGGCGCCCGCCCGCTCGCTTAGCCGGGAGGCGGGTGTTCGCCACACCGCCGGGGCCGGGCGTGCGCGCCCTGGCGGGATCAGCTCGCGGCCAGGGCGACGAGGGTGTCGCCGCGGCGTTCCAGCACGGTCGGGCCGATCGCCATCAGCGAAATCGGCTCGTCGTGGTAATCGCTGCGCTGCACCGAGATTCGCTGCGTCTGCGCGCCGGTGACGGGATCGAGGGCGGCGAGGCCGTCGCGGACCGGGACCAGCAGCTTGCCCGAGAGCAGGGTGGGGGTGCCCAGGACCTGGGTGATGCCCCAGAGCGGTTCCAGCGTCGAGCCGTTGAGGGCGACGAGGTTCTCCCCGGTGAACAGGAAGTAGTTGGCGCCCACCCGCGAGACGAAGGCGTCCGCGCCGAGCGGAGCCGAAAGCTGATGGGTGGCAACGAGATTGCCCGATACGTCGTAGATCGCCAATTGCGGTGCGGTGGACTCGGTTCCGGGCAGGTACACCGCGACCCGGCTGTCGGACACCGCGATCACGCGCGCGCCGCCGACCGCGGCGCCGGGCTCGGTGAGAATGTGCGAGCTGTGTTCCTCGGGGGTGGTGCTGTCCTTGGGCGCGGGATTGAGGACGGTGAGCCGGTCCGAGGTCTCCCGGGGGCAGCGTTCCAGGACCGCGAGGCGGCTCGACCCCGAGGCCGCGGACAGCAGCGCGCAGCCCTGGCGGGGCTGGGTGCGCGGGTTCACGGGCGCGTCGACGTAGCCGTATTCCAGGGTGCGCACCAGGTCCGAGCGCCACATCTCCAGCCGGTTCGCGCCCAGCGCGAGGGTGTAGGTGCCGTCGACGGACAGTTGCACCTCGTCGTCCATGTAGCTGGAGCGCGCGCTCAGTCGCGCGCCGGTCTCGGCGTTGAGCAGCGTGGTCTCCGAACATCCGCGATCGTCGCGGTAGGTGGCGATCACGGTCCCGAACTGGGATTCCACCGCGCACAACGGGATATCGCGCTGGTACTTCCAGACTTGTTCGCCCGTAGCGGGATTGCGCCCGAGCACGGTGTCGCCCGCCGCTGTCACCGCGACCCCGCCGACGGCGATGGCCCGCTCGGCCGCGCCGTCCGCTGCCTGCCACGCCTCGCGCATGGCGCCGGGGAGTTTCTCCGGGGTGGGCGGCGGGGACAGGGTCTGGTCGGCCACCACCGATTCGGTGGCGCGGGCGTCGCTGTTCCACCACACGACACCCGCCGCGAGCGCCACCACGGCCGCGATCGCCACGGCGGTCAGGATATCGGCGCGCGTTCGCCGCTCGGGTGCGAGCACGACAGCGAGACTATCCGATCCGCGGGGCGGCATCGATCGCGTGCCGGGTCGTGCCCCGGCGTGGGTTCGGGTGGACCGGGCGGACGGGCTCAGTCCGGGGGAGCGGCGGGGTGGACGAGACCGTGGCGGTGCGCGTACACGACCGCGTGGATGCGGTCCCGGACTCCCAGTTTGGCCAGGATGCGCGAGACGTGGGTCTTGACGGTCTCCTCGCCGACGCCCAGGTCCGCCGCGATCTCGGCGTTGCTGCGCGCGTCCGCCAGCAGGAACAGCACCTCGCGTTCGCGGGCGGTGAGATTCGCCAGTTCGGGCGGCAGCGCGGGCGGCGCCAGGCCCTGGACCAGGCGGGCGGCCAGCCGCCGGGTCATGGACGGATCGATGACGGCGTCGCCGCGCATCGCGACGCGGATCGCCGCGACCAGCTCTTCGGGCGCAAGGCTTTTCAGCAGGAAGCCGCTGGCCCCTGCGGTCAGGGCGCGGTGCAGGCCGTCCTCGCTGTCGTAGGTCGTGAGCACGAGCACCCGGGTGCCGCCGGCGGCCACGATGGCCTCGGTGGCGGCGAGCCCGTCGAGTTTGGGCATCCGCACGTCGAGGATGGCCACGTCCGGGCGCAGGCGGGCGGCGGCCGCGATGGCGGCGCGGCCGTCGCCGACCTCGGCCACGCACTCGAGGTCGGGGTGGGCGTCGACCACCGCGCGCAGGCCGGAGCGGAACATGGTGTGATCGTCGGCGATCAGGACGCGGATGCTCATGCCGCGCCGATCGGGACCGAGACCAGGATCTCCCAGTTCGCGCCGGTGTCGTCCACGCCGGAACGGACTGTGCCGCCGAACAATTCGACCCGGCGGCGGATGCCGTCCAGACCGCGCCGGGGGTACTCTCGCGGGGCCGTGTCGGTAGTGGCGGCGACGGGATTGGCTTCGCGCAGCTCGACGCGGGTGGGGTGGTAGCGGATCTCCAGATCCACCGGATCCCGGCCGTGCCGCAGCGCGTTGGTGAGCATCTCCTGGACCACGCGATAGAGCATGACGTCCAGTGACTGCGGCAGCACCGGCGGCTCGCCGGTGATGTCCAGTCGCACGATCGAACCCGTCGCCCGGACGCGCTCCAGCAGTTCGCCGATATCGACCAGGCCGGGGCGGCGCTGCCCGTCGTCGCGGCCGTGCAGCAGGTCCAGTTGCCGCCGCAGATCGACCATCGCCGCGCGCGAGCTGGTCTCCACCGCGGACAGCGATCCGGCTGCGGCGGTTTCGTCGGTGTGGGACAGGGCTATTCGCGCGGCTCCGGCGTGCATGCCGATGGCGCTCACGTGATGGGTGATCACGTCGTGCAGGTCGCGGGCGATGGCGGCGCGCTCGTCCACCAGGGCGCGATCGAGGGCGGCCAGCTGGTCTGCCTGCCGGAGTCGTTCGCGCTGTTCGAGTTCGGCGATGTACGCGCCGCGCGCGGTGGTGTAGCGGCCGACGAGCCACGGCACCACGCCGCCCGCCGCCGCCAGCGGGAACAGGCGCCAGTCGCGCGCGAGGATTCCGCCCGCCAGCAGGTTGGCAACGGCTCCGCCGACGGCGAGCAGGGCCACCGTGCCGATCGAGGTGAACCCGCTGAGCCAGGCTCCGGCGCGATAGCCCGCGACCAGGAAGCCCACGTCGGGCACGCGGGCGGGGATGGCGTAGTGATCGGCGAAGACCGCCGTCGCGACCTGGATGGCGGCCTGTGCGGCGGCCACCGTGACCACGGCGCGGGCGGCGGGCGCGGCGGCCAGTGCCAGGTCCGCGGCGACCACCGTGGCGGCCAGCGGCCAGGCGATTGCGGGGGCGGCGCCGAACGCCCCGCTCAACGCGAGTTGCGCGGTGTCGACCACCGCCGCCACCAGTGCCACCACCAGCGACTGCCGGGTCAGTGACCTGGTCACATCCACGTCGGTATCACCCTCGTCCGTCTCGCCGGTCACCTCGTGCGGACGCTACTCCCGGCCGGGCCGGTCCCCCGCGCGGGGGATGCGCGATCCCCCGCGGGCGCGACGATTCGGGGCGGCGTGATCGGTAGCGTCGAGTGTGCCGCCGCCGGCGGGAGTTCTCGATCGGAGCCAGCATGGACAAAGACACCTTCATCTACGCGCTGCCCGCGTTCGCGGTGCTCATGCTGATCGAATGGATCGCCGATCGCCGTGATCCCGATCGGCCCGCCAACGGCATCTCCGGGCGCGACACCGCGTCCAACATCGTGACCTTCGCGCTCAGTCGCGTGTCCAAACCCGTTCTGGCGCAGCTGCTTCCGTTCTCGGCGGTGGTGGTGGCCGCCGCGCTCACGCCGTGGAGCCTGGCGGCGGGGACCTGGTGGGTCTGGTTGCTCGGGCTGGTGGTCACCGATTTCTGCTACTACTGGGCCCATCGCGCCGATCATCGGATCCGGCTGCTGTGGACCTCGCACAGCGTTCATCACTCGAGCCGGTTCTTCAATTTCTCGACCGCCATCCGGCTGCCGTGGGCGCATCCGGTCGCCCAGCAGCTGCGCGGCCTGGCCTGGGTGCCGGCGGCCCTGATCGGCCTGCCGGTGTGGATGATCTTCGCCCTGCAGAGCATCGGCCTGCTCTACCAGTTCCCGATCCACACCCAACGGGTCCGGACCCTGCCCCGCCCCCTGGAGTTCGTGTTCAACACCCCCGCCCACCATCGCGTCCACCACGGCTCCAACCAGCCCTACCTGGACAAGAACTACGGCGGCGTCTTCATAGTCTGGGATCGCCTGTTCGGCACCTTCGCCGCCGAGACCGAGCCGATCCGCTACGGCCTGACGAAAGACATCAACACCGACAACCCCCTGAAGGTGAACTACACCGAGCTCCTGGACCTGGTCCACGACGTCCGCACCGCCCGTACCTGGCGGGCCCGCCTGACCTACGTCTTCGGCCCACCCGGCTGGACCGAGACCCCCACCCCCACCCCCACCCCCACCCCCCTTCCGGCACCGTCCCCCGAAGCCGAACGAGCCGCCGCCCCGGTCTGATCCGGACGCCGCGCGCCGGGTGTGGAAGCCACTGTGGCGGAGAAGATTCGGCGATCGACTGCGACGTGCGAGTTCGCTTGTCTTTCAGACTGTCTCGGGATGCATGCGGGTGATAGAACCTGTGTTGTAGTTCCCCGCCTCCTGCGGGGCCTCCGATGCCGATCCGTCAGGGGCCGCCGCCCGGCTGGTGTCTCGAACTCGCCGGGGACCGAGCGTTGCTATGACGGCCGGGTGTTTACCGACTCCAAGCGGAACACATCGCACGGCTAGGACGTCCAGGCGCCGTTGGAGATTGCGTGCGGCCTGACGTATGGGTGAGTACCGCCTAGCGACTTCCGCCACCTTGCGTTCGGCGGTCTTCTTTCCTGGGTCGGCTTGGTGGGCTCTGGGGGCTTGGCCGCCTGCTTGGTGCGGGTGGCCTCTCGATCGGTTCGGCACGTGCGACAGCCCCGGACCGCATCGGAAGTTGTTCGGGGTGGCTTAGATACGCGTTCGGCCGGGCTGTGGGGACAGCCCGGCCGAACGGTTCAGGGGTTGTGCGGTCAGGCTACTTCGGCGGCGGCCTTGCGGGTGCGGCCCTTGGCGGGGGTCGCGGGGAGGGGCTCGGCGGCTGCCTTCGTTGCTTTCTTCGCCTTGGCCGGGGCGGGGGCCTCGGCCTTCTTGGCGGTCTTCTTCGCCTTCGGCGGTTCGGGCGCCTCGGCGGCCTTCTTGCCCCGGGTGGCCTTGGCCGGCTCGGCGGCTGCCTTCTTGGCCTTCGCCTTGACGGGCTCGGCTGCCTCGGCGGCCGGGGCCTTCTTGGCGCGCGTTGCCTTGGCCGGGGTTTCGGCGACCTTGGACTTGGTCGCACGAGTCGCCTTGGCGGGGGGCTCGACGACCTCGGCGGTCTTCTTCGCCCTGGTCGCCTTGACCGGCTCGGGCGCCTCGGCGGCCGGGGCCTTCTTCGCCCGCGTTGCCTTGACCGGGGTTTCGGCTATTGGCTCGGTGCTCTTCGCGGCGCGGGTGCGCTTGGCGGGAGCGGCCGGTTCCGCGACCTCGGCGGACTTCTTGGCACGGGTGGTCTTGGCCGGGGCCTCGACCGCCGGGGCCGTGGCCTTGGTTGCGCGGGTCGCCTTGGCGGGAGCGGCGGCCTTAGTGGACCGTGCTGCCTTGGCGGGCGCGGCCACCGCGGGCTCGGCGGCGACAGCCGCCTTGCGAGCGCGAGTCGCCTTCACCGGTGCCGTCACCTCGGCGGTGGTGGCCGCTTCGGTCGTGCGCGCGGACTTGGTGGCCCGAGTCGCCTTGGCGGGCACGGGGGTTTCGGTTGCCGCGGGCTCGACAGCGGTGGTTGCCGTCTTGCGGGTGCGGGTCGCCTTCACCGGTGCCGCCACCTCGGCGGCCGTGGCCGTCGTGGGTGTGGCCTCGGTGGGTGCGGCGGCGCGCTTGGTGCGCGTGGCCTTCGCCGGGGCAGCCTCCGCTACCGCCGGAGCAGCCTTGGTGGCGACGGCCGCTTTCGCGGGCGCGGCTGCGGCTTTCGTTGCCCGCGTGGCCTTGGCCGCGGTGGGTTCCACCGACGGCGTTTCCGAGACCACCAGGGCAGCCTTGGCGGTCCTGCCTCGGGCAGCGGTGGCGGTCTTTGCGGCCGATGTGGTCTCGACCGGAGCCGCGACGGTCTCCGCCGCCGTGGACGCCTCGGCGGCGGGAGCCGCCTTGCGCGCACGGGTCGCCTTGGCGGGGGCGGCCGCGGCGGTGGCCTTCGTCGCCCGAGTGGCCTTGGCCGGAGCCGGGGTGGTTTCCGCCGGGGCTACCTCGGACGTGGTCGCGGCAGCCTTCGCCGCGCGCTTGCGGGCCGGAGCCTTGGCCTCGGTGACTTCCACGGTGGCGGAAGCGGTTTCGGCCGCAGCGGCCGGAGCCGCGGCTGCCTTGACCGCCTTGCGGCGCGTGGTGGCCGGAGCCTCGGTGGACGCCGGTGCCGACACCTCGGCGCCCGGAGCCGACTCCGTCTTCGCGGCCGGAGCCGCTTCCACGGTTGTGGCCGCCCGAGCGGTGCTAGCCGGTGCGGTGGCGGTCTCGACCACGACGATCGAGCCTTCGGTCGCGCTGCCCGCGGCCTTGGTGGCTCGTCTGCGGCCGGTGGCCCGGACGGGAGCGGCCGGGGCGGGCACCGGTTCGACCGATGCCGCGACTGCCGTCTCCACCACTACCTCGCCCGGAGCCTGGGCCGGGCGGCTGGCGCGCCGGCGGCCGGTGGCCTTGGCGGGAGCCTCGGTGGCCGGGGCGGTGGCCGTGGGCGAGGTGATGGCCTGTGCGGCACCATCATTCACGATCGCGGCGGTTGCCGTGGCGGTCGTGGACGAGGTGTCCGCGACGTTGCCGGCGGCAGCGGTCGACTCGGCGGCGGCGCTCACGGCGTCCGTGGTCGCCGGCTTCGTGGAGTCGCCCGAGCGGCGGCCGCGGGTGCGGGTGCGGGCGGTGCCCTTCCCGGACGTCGCGACGGTGTCATCGCCCGCCGCCTCGGACACGCCGAGACCGGTTGCGCCCGTGGTGCTTTCGGCCGCGGGGGCCGACGCGGCGGGCGCCGCCGAGAACTCGACGGCCGGAATCGCGGTGGTGAAGCCGTTGACGGCCGTGCCGTTGCCGTTCGCGGTGGCACTGCCGTTCGTGGCGCCGTTGCCGTTGGTGGCGACAGCGTCGAAACCGTGTGCGGCGGAACCGTTGTCACCGGAGCCGATGGCGACATCGGAACCGTTCGCGCCGCCGCGACCGCGGCGGTTGCGGGTACGGCGGGGGGACTCACCGTCGGTGTCCGAGGTGGCTTCGGAGACGCGCGCCGCCGGGGCGACGACCGCGCCGCTGCTCGTGGCGTCGGTGGTCTCGGAGGCGTGTGCCGCCGGGGCAACCGCATCGCCGCTCGCGGCGTCGACGGTCTCGACCGTCACGTCCCCGGCCGACGCTGCCGAACCCTCGGCCCCGCCGTTGCCGCCCCGGTTGCGCCGGTTGCGGTTCCGGCGCCGGTTGCGGCCCTCACGGACCGGTTCGGTGCGTCCGGACTCGTCGCGCCCGGTCTCGCCCTGCGCGGCGGTCTCGCTCTCGGCCGAATCCAGTGCGGCGGCCTCGCCGACCCACCCTTCGGAAGCGTTCTCGGTCACCGAAGTCGTTGCGGCGGAACCGCTATCGGATCCACCGCGACCCCGGCGGCGACGGCGGCGACGGCCCGGCTTGTCCGAACCTTCCTCGGACACCGCCGAGTTACCTTCCGGCGCAGCCGATTCCGGAGCGACCTTGATGTCGGTGGCGGCGACCTCGGTCGCCGTGCTGGCCTGTCCGCCGCGCGTGCGCTTGCGATTACGGCTACGCGGGGAACGGCTTTCGCGTTCCACCACGACCGCGTCGTCGTCGCGCTCCCGGGCGGGCGCGCTCTTGCGGACGATGCCGGTCGACCCGGCGGGGATGCCGAGCTCCTCGTACAGGTGCGCCGAGCGCGAGTACGTCTCGACCGGCTCGGGGATGCCGAGCTTCAGCGCGGCGTCGATGGAAGCCCAGCGCCGCAACTCATCCCAGTCGATGAGCGTGACCGCGACACCGGTCCGCCCCGCGCGGCCGGTACGGCCGATGCGGTGCACGTAGGTCTTCTCGTCCTCGGGGCACTGGTAGTTCACCACGTGCGTGACGTCGTCGATGTCGATACCGCGCGCGGCGACATCGGTGGCGACGAGCACGTCGATCTTGCCCTCGCGGAACTTCTTGAGCGCCTTCTCACGCTGCACCTGGTTGAGGTCGCCGTGCACGGCGCCCACGGAGAACCCGCGCTCGCCCAGATCGTCGGCGACCTTCTGCGCGGTGCGCTTGGTGCGCGCGAAAATCATGGTCGCGCCACGGCTCTCGGCCTGCAGGATGCGGGCGATGAGCTCGCTCTTGTCCAGCGCGTGCGCCCGGTACGCGAACTGCGTGATGCGGTCGGTGATGGTGGAGTCGTGCGGCTCCTCGGCCCGAATGTGCGTGGGCCGGTTCAGGAATGTGCGGGCCAGGGTGATGATCGGGCCCGGCATGGTCGCCGAGAACAGCATCGTCTGCCGCTGGTCCGGGACCATGTTCAGCACGCGCTCGATGTCGGGCAGGAAGCCCAGGTCGAGCATTTCGTCGGCCTCGTCGAGCACCAGCACCTGGACCTTGCCCAGGATGAGATGGTTCTGCTCGGCCAGATCCAGCAGTCGCCCGGGGGTGCCGACTACGACGTCCACGCCGGCGCGCAGCGCGGCGATCTGGGTGTCGTAGGGCCGGCCGCCGTAGATGGCGTGCACCCGCAGCGGCGTGCCGTCCTGGCCCTTGACGTACTTGCTGGCGTTCTCCAGATCCTCGGTGACCTGCACGCACAGCTCGCGCGTCGGCACGATGATCAGCGCGCGCGGGGTGCCGTCGAGCGGAATGGTGCCCGAGGTGTGCGAGGCGACCCGGTCCAGCAGCGGAACGCCGAAGCCGAAGGTCTTGCCCATGCCGGTGCGGGCCTGGCCGATGAGATCCTCACCGGCGAGCGCGAGCGGCAGGGTCAGCTCCTGGATCGCGAAGGTGCGTTCGATGCCGATATCGGCGAGCGAGCGCACGATGTCGGGATTGACGCCCAGTTCGGCGAAGGTGGGAGCGGTATGGGTTTCGTCGAGCTCCGCGGTCAGCAGCGTGTCGGCCACTCCGGGTTCCTGCTCTACGGTGATCTTGCTCAGGGTTCGTGCCTTCCTCGTTTTATCGCGTCTCGCGCGCACGAGGTGTGGGGCGGACCGGTCGGTCCGCGACGACCACTTGATCCGTTCGTCTGTCTCGCCGCTGCGGGATGCCTAACCGGTGTTCGGTCCGGCATCGACCTGGCGCGGCGGACAATGTTGCGGATCGGAGTGCGCGCACATTTTCCGTGGACAACAACTGCCTGCTCGAGTGCCGGTTCACGGGGTACCCGGCAAACTCGTTCGAGCGATCTTTCCGTTGTCTGCGGAGATTGTAGCGTGATACGGTCTTGGCTCTTTTTCCCGCCACCACAATTGCCGGTGCGATTTGCATCGGCGGCGATGACGGCCGCGTATTCCCCGGCCGCGGCGTCGGCTCCCGCGGTCGCGGCACCGCTTGCGGCGCACCGGGATCGGCGCTGATACGCCGGATGCCAACCCCGCTGGACAAGTTGGATTCCTCACATACCTGTTACAACGTGTAGCACTATGTGCGAAGTTGTGCGGGTGAGCTTGGCAGACACCGTGAGCACCGCCGCGCGCAACGCGTGGGCCCTGACGTTCGGCACCGGCATCGGTTCGCCCGAACCTACCCCGTCGACGGTGCTGTCCGTCGCGCCGCACCGCGAGCTGCGCCGCTACAACGGTGCGGGAGCACAGGATCCGGCCGTGCTGCTGGTGCCCCCGCTGGCCGCGCCCGCCTTCTGTTTCGATCTGAGCCCCGAGCAGAGCATGGCCGCGTTCCTGCGCGACAGCGGCCGGGCGCCGTACCTGGTCGACTACGGCGACATCACCTTCGAGGACCGCCGCATGGGCTTCGAGGACTGGATCGACGACATCCTGCCGGAGTCGATCCGCCAGGTCTCCGCCGATCGCGGCGGTAAGGCCGTGGATCTGGTGGGCTGGTCCCTGGGCGGCGTGCTCGCGCTGCTGACCGCCGCCGCCGACACGACCCTGCCCATTCGCTCGGTCACCGCCGTCGGCGCGCCGCTGAGCTACGACCACATGATCGGCGTGCGCGAGCTGCGTTCCCTGGCCCGCCTGGACGGCGGCCGCACCGCCACCGCCGCGATCCGCGCCACCGGCGGCGTCTCCGCGCAGCTGACCCGCATCGCCTACCGCGCCACCGCCTGGGACCGAGAACTCAAGCGCCCCTTCTTCATTGCGAGCAATCTCGCCGACACCGCGACCCTCGAGCGGATGGCGACCATCGACCGTTTCCAGAATTCGCTGCCCGGCTATCCCGGCCGTTTCTACAACCAGCTCTGGGGCCGGTTCATGCTCAACAACGACATCGGCAAGGGCGTGGTGCGTTTCGGCGAGCGCCGCATCGAACTGGCCGCGGTGAACGTCCCGGTGCTGTTGGTCGGCGGCCCGAACGATGTCATCACCGCCGCCGCGGCCGTGCGACACGGCACCGTCACGCTCACCGGTTCGCCGGACGTGCGCTACGAGACCGCTCCGGGTTCCCACCTCGGCATTCTCACCGCGCGCGACACCACCTGGACCTACCTGGACAAGTTCCTGAGCGACCAGGAGTAGGCCGGGCGGTTCATCGAAGCGGGCTAGGGTGGGGTCATGGGAGCAAACTCGTCAACTGCGCTGGGCGCGCCGTCGGATTCCGCCGACGGCCTGATCGCCGCCACCCACCCCGGGGTCGCCGACCTTTTCGCGGTTCTCGCCTACGGTGAGATCTCCGCTTTCTACCGCCTGGCCGAAGAGGCCAAACTGTCACCCTCGCTGCGCGGCAAGGTCGCCGTCGCCAAGATGGCCGCCAACGAGATGGAGCATTTCTCCACCCTCGAGAACGCGCTGGCCGAACGGAACCAGGACGTCTTCGACGCCATGGCCCCGTTCGTGCGCGCCCTGGACGCCTATCACGCCTCCACCGACCCCTCCACCTGGCTGGAGTCGATGGTCAAGTTCTACGTCGGCGACGGCATCGCCGCCGACTTCTACACCGAGATCGCCGGCGCCCTGGCTCCCGAGGTCGCCGACGTCGTGCGTGACGTGCTCGCCGAGACCTCCCACTCGGAATTCGTGATCGAGGAAGTGCGACGTGCGGTGGCGCAGAACCGCTCCGAGCGCGACCGGCTCACCCTGTGGGGCCGTCGCCTGCTGGGCGAGGCCATCACCCAGGCCCAGTACGTCATGGCCCAGCGCGACGAGCTCACCGAGCTGGTGCTCACCGCGACCGGCGACCTGAACGGCATCGCCACCCTCTTCGAGCACATGCAGGACTCGCACGCCGAGCGCATGCGCGTCCTCGGCCTCGGCTGAGGCGCCGGGTTCGCGCCGGGGCATCGGAGTTCGCTCAGAGCGGAGGGCGCTCACTGCCGCCCGTGCCGGGCCCTGCACTAGCCTTGGCGAAGACAGCACAGGACTCTAGGTTCGGAGGTTGGCCGTGGAGGTCAAGATCGGTATTTCGGATAGCCCGCGTGAGCTGATCATCAACAGCGCGCAGACCCCCGCCGAGGTGGAGGCGCTGGTCACCGGTGCGCTGCAGGGTGAGGCCGGCGTCGTGTCGCTCTCCGACGAGAAGGGCCGCAAGTACCTGATCCAGGCCGCCAAGGTCGCCTACGTCGAGATCGGCGCCCCGTCCGCGGGACGCGTGGGCTTCGCCGCGGTGTAGTTCACCGAAACGAGAAATTGCCCCGTCGCGGATTCCGCGGCGGGGCAATTTCTTTGGGTCGATCTACGAATCGATGGGGTGCAGCGGCACGTGCGACAGACCGCCCCAGCAGAGTGAGACGGTGGTGTCGACCGCTTCGTCCTTGGGGATCGGGCGATCGGCCTCGAGCCAGTAGCGCGCGCTGAACTGGCTGGCGCCGACCAGGCCGACGGCCAGCACGCGGGCGCGGTACGGGTCCAGGCCGGAGTCGTGGGCGACCAGGTCGAAGACCGCGTCGACGCACGCCTCGGTGGCCTGCTCGACCCGGCGCTGGACCTGCGGCTCGTTGGTCAGGTCGGATTCGAAGACGAGCCGGAAACCCTGGGTCTCGTGGTCGACGAAGTCGAAGTACGCCTGGACGGCCGCGCGGACGCGCTGCTTGTTGTCGGTGGTGGAGCGCAGCGCCTGGCGCACGCTCGACACCAGGGCGTCGACGTAGTTCTGCAGCACTGCCAAATACAATTCGAGCTTGCTCGAAAAGTGTTGGTAGAGCACGGGCTTGCTGACGCCGGCGCATTGCGAGATTTCGTCCATGCCCGAGGCGTGGTAGCCCCGCATCACGAAGACCTCGCCGGCCGCGGCAAGTAGCTGAGCGCGCCGTGCCTCTCGGGGCAGGCGGGTGCCGCGCTTGCTGGGCGCCATGGCCTCGGATGACATGCGTGCGGTCATCCGGTCCACGAGGTCTGTCATTTTCCGATCTCCCAGTCGATTCCCGGCGGAAAGGATGGGTCACCGGGTATCTCCCGAACGATACTCGCTCGGGGCCCCGATGCCGATCCAGGTTCCGAATATTGGTGTGCTGGATGTTGGCGCGCTCCGTGTTCCGGAGGGTCCGCTACCGCCTCGATTATGCGAGGCCGGTCACAAGTGTGGACCCGATGCCCGAATTTGTGAGTTCGATCTCCGCACTCGTGAGATATCTCGCAGCAAAGTCCGCGGCTCGCCGCTGCCCGGCGCATCCCTTCCGCGCGCCGTCGCGGGCGGGTTGTACGGCCCCCGCGTGCGCGAGCCCGAGCTGTGAGAGTCTTTTATGGTGACCGACCAAGGGGGCAGTAACTCCGGCGGGCGCGATTCACGCCGTCCCGTGCAGATCGGTGCGCCGCGCGCCATCGGCGGAGCGGGCCCGAGAGCCACCGGCGGAGCGAGCCCGAGAGACGCCGCCGGAGCGGGCCCGAAGAATCTCGCCAAGCGCAAGGGCAGACCCGTCGGCCCCGTCTACGACCCGCTCGGTCTCTACAGCTCCGGTGACGCCGTCCCGCCCGCGGGCCTGCACGCCGACGGCTCGGCCGTTCCCGGCCCCGCCGGCGACCGCCCGCCCCAGCCGTATCAGCCGCTGCGCGCGAGCTGGGATCCCACCGCGCTGCCCGAGGCGACCCGTGAGCGCCCCGAGCGCGAAACCAAGAAGCAGAGCCTGTTCGGCCGCTTCGTCTCCACCTACGGCTGGCGGGCGTACGCGCTACCGGTGCTGCTGGTGGTGACGGTGCTGGTCGGCGTCGACGCGTGGCGCGGCGGTGGTGAAAGTGTCGCCGGCGTACCGGGTTTCGGGCGGCTGAGCGAGCACGCCGACAAGACCGGCATCTACGGCGCACCGCCCAAGGCGGACGGCAAGTTCGCCGGTGACCTGCCCACCGGCTCGGTGCCGGGCGGCGGCCCCTTCACCGAGACCGGAGCCGGGATCTGGCACATGGTCCCGGGCACGACGGCCCAGATCGGCACCGGCTCCGAGCACGTGTTCACCTACACCGTGGAGATCGAGAACGGTATCGACACTTCGGGTTTCGGCGGTGACGACTCGGTCGGCAAGATGGTGGACGCCACGCTGGCCAATCCCAAGAGCTGGACCCAGGATTCGCGTTTCGGCTTCCGCCGCGTCGACGGCGGTGACCCCGATTTCCGCATCTCGCTGACCTCGCGGCAAACCACCCGCACCGCCTGCGGATTCGACATTCCCATCGATTCCTCTTGCTACAACGCCGATTTGGGCCGCGTGCTGCTGTCCGAGGCGCGCTGGGTGCGCGGTGCGCTGTCCTACGACGGCGATATCGGCTCGTACCGGCAGTACCAGATCAATCACGAGGTCGGGCATGCGATCGGCTACCACGAGCATCAGCCGTGCGAGGTGGACGGCGGGCTGGCGCCGGTCATGATGCAGCAGACCTTCGGCACCCGGAACAACGACATCGCGGTGCTGGATCCGGACGGTGTGGTCCCGATGGACGGTAAGAAGTGCCGGTTCAACCCCTGGCCGTACCCGCGCGGCTGAGGCTGCCTAGGCTGTGTGAATCACACGGTCCGGGTATTCCGGAGGGAAGAACGCTCGGGCCCGTGGTGTTGCACCTCTGAGCCGCGAGTACCCGGCGCATTCGATTGAGGAGTCCGCAGACGTGACAGCATCGCATCCCTCCCTGCCGCCCCTGGTGGAGCCGGCCGCGGAGCTGACCCGGGACGAGGTCGCCCGCTACAGCCGCCACCTGATCATTCCCGATCTCGGGGTGGACGGTCAGAAACGCCTGAAGAACGCCCGGGTGCTGGTCATCGGCGCGGGCGGGCTGGGTTCACCGGCCCTGCTGTACCTGGCGGCCGCGGGTGTCGGCACGCTCGGCATCGTCGAATTCGACGAGGTGGACGCGTCCAATCTGCAGCGCCAGATCATTCACGGCGAATCCGATATCGGCCGGTCCAAGGCCGACAGCGCGCGCGATTCCATTCTCGAGATCAATTCCGGAATCACCGTGGAGTTGCACAAGATTCGGCTCGAGCCGGAGAACGCCATCGAGCTGTTCTCGCGCTACGACCTGATCGTGGACGGCACCGACAATTTCGCGACCCGCTATCTGGTCAACGACGCCGCGGTGCTGGCGCACAAGCCGTACGTCTGGGGTTCGATCTACCGTTTCGAGGGTCAGGTCTCGGTCTTCTGGGAGGACGCCCCCGACGGTCGCGGCATCAACTACCGCGATCTGTACCCCGAGGCCCCGCCGCCGGGCATGGTCCCCTCCTGCGCCGAGGGCGGCGTGCTGGGCGTGCTGTGCGCCTCCATCGGCTCGATCATGGTGACCGAGGCGATCAAGCTGCTCACCGGTATCGGTGATCCGCTGCTGGGCCGGCTCATGGTGTACGACGCACTGGACATGACCTACCGGACCATCAAGCTGCGCCGCGACCCGCAGCGGCAGCCCATCACCGAGCTCATCGACTACGACGCGTTCTGCGGCGTGGTGTCCGAGGAGGGGCAGGCCGCGGCCATCGGCTCGACCGTCACCGCGCGCGAACTCAAGGACATGCTGGACGCGGGCAAGGACGTGGCCCTCATCGACGTTCGCGAGCCGGTGGAATGGGACATCGTGCGCATCGACGGCGCGACCCTGATTCCCAAGGACCGCATCCTGACCGGTGAGGCGCTGGCCGAGTTGCCGCAGAATCGCCCGATCGTGCTGCACTGCAAGACCGGTATCCGCTCGGCCGAGGCCCTCGCGGCGCTCAAGCAGGCGGGTTTCGCCGACGCCACGCATCTGCAGGGCGGAATCATCGCCTGGGCCAACCAGATCGACCCCAGCCTGCCGGTCTACTGATCCGTTCCGGTCACCCGCGAATCGTGGTCGCGGGTGACCGAATCGGTTGTCCCCAACCCTCCGATGTCCGGTTCTGACGGCGCGTCTGCGGCGACACTCTGTGATACCTGCGCCCGTCGCTTAAGACGCGCAACGCCGCCGGAGCGGTAAGTTACGCCCGTGACCATGACTGCTGTGGAACCTCCGGAGCACGTGCGCGCCACCTTCGGGTTGCGCGAAGTCGGCCCGGTTCCGCTGGGGAACTGGGACGGCGGCTGGCGCTGCGGGGATGTGGTGCTGAGCCCGGTGACCGATCACGCGCGGGCCGCGTGGTCGGCCAAGGTGCGCGAGACGTTGCGGGTGGACGGGTTGCGCCTGGCGCGCCCGGTGCGGGCGACGGACGGGCGCTACGTGGTGTCCGGCTGGCGCGCGGACACCTATCTCGAGGGTGTGCCCGAACCCCGTCACGACGAGGTGGTCTCGCTCTCGCTCCGATTACATCAGGTCACCGAACGCCTGGAACGGCCGCGCTTTCTGGCCGTGGCCCCGGTGGCGCCGTGGGTGGATGTCGATGTGTTCGCGGCGGCCGATCGCGCCGCCTGGGAAACGGTTCCGTTGCGGACCCTCAAACTCGGCGGGCTGCTGCCGGCCACGTCACCGGACGGTGACCGCAGCCTGCACGTCATCACCCAGCTGTCGACCCTGCGCAAGCCGGTGTCCACGCCGCCGCAGCTGGTGCACGGCGATCTGTTCGGCACCGTGTTGTTCTCCAGTGGTTTCGCGCCCGGGCTCACCGACATCACCCCGTACTGGCGGCCCGCGCCGTGGGCGGCGGCGGTGATCGTGGTGGACGCGCTGTCCTGGGGCGGGGCGGACGACGGCTTGCTCGAGCGCTGGGCCGGACTCCCCGAGTGGCCGCAGATGCTGGTGCGCGCGGTCATGTTCCGGCTCGCGGTGCACGCCCTGCACCCGCGTTCCACCCCGGAGGCGTTCCCGGGCCTGGCCCGCACCGCGGACATGATCCGCTTGATTCTCTAAGGGTCCCAACGAAAGAACTGTCGCGCCGAGTGAGAAGCTCGGCGCGACAGTCGTTGTCGATGTCCTCCGGGGTCGCCGGAGGACATCGGATCCGGGCGCGCAGCGGGCGGGAGTTCCCTGCGGCCGGGGTCGGGGGCCTACACGTTGGCGTACGCGAGCGAGGGCACGCGATCCACCGCGAAGCTGGAGCGCAGGTAGAACCACCAGGTGCCCGCGGCCATGGCGAGGAAGACGACGGCGTAGAGGCTGAAGGCCGGGTTCATGCTGCCGAAGTTGATGTTCGACAGGCGCAGGGCCTGCTGCACGATCCAGCCGCCCGAGGCGCCCACCGCGCCGATGACGCCGATGGCCGCGCCGGCCTGCCGCTTGGCCGAGATGAGGGCCTCGGTGGCGTCCTGGCCGTGCTCGGAGGCGTAGCGCTTGGCCTCGGCGCTGAAGATGGACGGGATCATGCGGTAGGTGGAGCCGTTGCCGATGCCGGTGAGCACGAACAGCAGCAGGAAGGCGATCAGGTACAGCGGGAAGCTCTTGGCCGCCAGCGCCGCCATGATGAGCAGCGTGGCCGCGGACATGCCGAGGAAGACGTACAGGGTCATCTTCGCGCCGCCGACCTTGTCGGAGATCCAGCCGCCGAACGGGCGGCTCATCGAGCCGACCAGTGCGCCCAGGAAGGCGAGGTTGCCGATGGTGCTCATCCAGCTGATCTTGGCCAGATCCGGGAAGTTGGCCTTGAGCAGGGTGGGGAAGGCGAAGGAGAAGCCGATGAAGGAGCCGAAGGTGCCGATGTAGAGCACCGACATGACCCAGGTGTGCCGGTTGGTCAGCGCCGCCCGGTAGGACTTGCCGTCGGCCTTGGCGCCGGTGAGGGAGTCCATGTAGCGCAGCGCGCCGAAGATGGCGAACAGGATGAACGGGATCCAGACCAGGACCGCGAGGGTGATGCCGAACCGGTAGCCCGCGGCGTCCTTGGCCATGATGTGGGTGCCGAGGGTGATGATCAGCGGCACGATCAGCTGGGTCTGGGCCACGCCGAGATTGCCGCCCGCGGCGTTGATGCCCAGGGCCGCACCCTTTTTCCCTTCGGGGAAGAAGAAGTTGATGTTCGCCATCGACGAGGAGAAGTTACCGCCGCCGACGCCGGCGATGGCCGCGAGCACCATGAACACCCACATGGGCGTGCTCGGCTGATTGATGAAGTAGATGATGCCCAGCGCGGGCACCAGCAGCATGGCCGCGCTGAAGGCGGAGAAGGCCCGGCCGCCGAATTTCGGGATGGCGAAGGTGTACGGAATGCGCAGGGCCGCGCCGACCAGGGTGGGTGTGGAGGTCAGCAGCAGGGCGTTGGCCACCGCGGTGGGGTTGCCCTTGCCGAGCCCTTCCAGGAAGGCGAAGCCGGCCGCGCCCATGGCGGTGACAATGCTGCCCCAGATGACCCAAATGCTGAATCCGAGATTTTCCGCGAAAACCGAGAAGATCAGATTTTTGCGAGCGGTCTGTTTTCCCCCGTTTTCCCAAAAATCCTTATTGTCGGGTTCCCAGTGGTCGATCCACCGTCCGCGCTGCTGATGCACGAAGGTCTTTTCCGGAGCCTCTACGGTTGTCATGAGCTGCGTTCCTCTCGCACCGACGACCGCCCTCATCGTGATCTCCCGGAGTGGAATGTGATTCCGGGAGTGGTCCCTGCGGTCGGATCAACCGTACGAACCGTCGATTACGACGGCGTCGCTTTCGGTGACGTCGAGGGCAATTCCGGCTCACGTCCGGAGAATCACGATGGTGACCTTTCGGTTACCCGTGCGATTCAGCGGGCGTCCGGATATTCGGCGATGAGGGAGCCCAGGAAGCAGTCCGCGGCGCGGGCCGCGCGTTCCGGATCGCCCGCGATGACGGCTTCCACCAGTTCGATGTGCTCGGCGTGGTACGCCTCGCCCGCCTTCTCCGAGCGGGAGCGGATCCCGGCCTCGATCACCGGCAGCAGCGAGTCGTAGAACTCGAGGTACACCGCGTTGTGGCTGGCGACCACGATCGCGCGGTGCAGTTGCACGTCCGCCTCGATGGCGGTCTCGAGATCGTCGTCCCAGGCGATCCGGCGTTCTTCCAGCAGCTGTTGCAGATTGGCGATGTCGCCGGCGTCGCGGCGGCGCGCGGCCAGGGCCGCGGCGGTGGTGTCCAGGGCCTGGCGCAGTTCGAGGATGTCGCGCTGCTGGGCATCGGCGAAGTACTCGGTGAGCGCCCCGCCGAGGGTGGAGGTGGAGATCACGTAGGTGCCCGAGCCCTGGCGGCGCTCGACCATGCCGGCGTGCACGAGCGCCTGGACGGCCTCGCGCACGGTGTTGCGGCCGGTCCCGGTGAGCTCGGTGAGCTCGGGCTCGGTGGGGATACGCGAGCCGACGGGCCAACGGCCGGAACGGATTTCGGCACGAAGCTGCTCTGTCACCTGGGCGATGAGGCTCGTGCGCCGGACTGGTTGCACGTGGGACAGCGTACCGTGCCTCACATTCTTTGCATCACATCATCGGGTCATCCTATGATTTCGTGGTGACTGCGACGCTGAATACCTCGACGTCCCGCGACCGGGCTCCCGCCGCTGCCGATCCGCAGCGGGCGCTCGTCGACCCGTCGGGCAGGGGCCCGGCGCCCGCCGCGCGCAAGCGTTCGCTGCTCGAGGGCAGGCTGCTGGTACTGGCCGCGATCATCGTGTCCGCGCTCACCCTGCGCGTCGCGGTCACCGCCTTCACCCCGCTGGCCGCGCAGATCGGCGACTCCATGGGGTACTCGACCGCCGTCGTCGGCGTCTTCGGCATGCTCCCGACCGCGATGTTCGCGCTCGCGGGCCTGCTGACCCCGCTGCTGACCCGCCGCTTCGGGCTCGAGCGCACGGTCCTGCTCGCCATGGTCATGACCGGCCTGGGCAGTCTGATCCGCGCGATCGTGCCCGCGACCTGGGAGCTGCTGGCCTTCTCCGCGCTCGCGCTGACCGGTATGGGCATCGGCAACGTGGTGATCCCGCCGCTGGTGAAGCGCTACTTCTCCGACCGGCTGGCGCTGCTCAGCTCCCTCTACATCGTCATGGTCCAGCTGGGCACTGTCGTGCCCGCGCTGATCGCGGTGCCCGTGGCGCAGGCGCACGGCTGGCGAATCTCGTTGGGGCTGTGGTCGATTCTGGCCTTCGCCGCGGTGCTGCCGTGGCTGGGCGTCCTGCGCATCCGCCGCGATCACGCGCGCGCGGACAGCACCGAACTGCCGCCGGAGCCCTTCGAGAGCACCGGCAAGGTGTGGCGCTCGCCGCTCGCGTGGGGCATGGCGCTCATGTTCGGCATGACCTCGCTCATCACCTATTCCATGTTCACCTGGATGCCGACTATCTTCTCCGACGCCGGGGCCAGCGCCTCCTTCGGCGGCAGCATGGTCGGCATCTTCGCGCTGATCGGCCTGGTCGCCGCGCTCACCGCGCCGATCGTGGTCGGCCGGATGCGCAATCCGTTCCCGGTCGTGATCGGCTGCGCCATCAGCTTTTTCGCCGGTTTCGCGGGTCTGCTGATCGCGCCCATGGCGGCGCCGCTGGTCTGGGTGGTGCTGCTGGGCCTGGGTCCCTCGACCTTCCCGATGGCGCTGACGCTGATCAATCTGCGCACCCGCACCTCGGCCGGTTCGGCCGCGCTCTCGGGCTTCACCCAGGGCGTCGGCTACACCGTGGCATGCCTGGGACCGCTGGTTTTCGGCGTCCTGCATTCGATGACTCACGGTTGGCTGGCCCCGTTCGCCTTCCTGGCGGTGGCGGTGCTGGTGTTGCTGGGCGGCGCCTGGGTGGCGTGCAAGCCGAGCCTGCTCGAGGACACCTGGCACTGATTTCACGTTTCGAGTTGCCGAACCGTGAGGTTGGGCGCATGCTGTGTGGCGGCGCTCTCACCTCACGGTTCGCGGTGACATATGTGGGCTCTTGGTGACACCCGGAAACCCTTGTGTCACACGGTGGAAACAAACCCATTCTTCTCACGCCGATATCCGGGCAATCGTGAGCAACCGTTGATTTAACGGTCATTTCGCGCAGCATTGCGGCAATACCGGTTTCCTACCTTGAAGTCATCCAGATTTCAGGAGGGCCGCTTTGAAGACGCTGACGCGTAATCGCGACATCGAGCACTGGGACGCCGAGGACATCGACGCCTGGGAAGCCGGTGGTAAGGACATCGCGCGCCGCAATCTGATCTGGTCGGTCTTCGCCGAGCACGTCGGTTTCTCCGTGTGGACCATCTGGTCGGTCATGGTGCTGTTCATGCCCGCCGAGACCTTCGGCATCGACACCGCGGGCAAGTTCTTCCTCGGTGCGGTGCCGACCCTGGTCGGCGGCCTGATGCGCATTCCGTACACCGTCGCCACCGCGCGCTTCGGCGGCCGCAACTGGACCATCTTCAGCGCGCTGGCGCTGCTGGTGCCGGTCCTGCTGGCGCTGTACTTCATCAACCGGCCGGACACCTCGTACACGACGTTCCTGATCATCGCGGCCTTCGCCGGCCTGGGTGGCGGCAACTTCTCGTCGTCGATGTCGAACATCAACGTCTTCTTCCCGCAGCGGCTCAAGGGCTGGGCGCTGGGCATGAACGCGGGCGGCGGCAACATCGGCGTCCCGGTCATCCAGTTGATCGGCCTGGCGGTCATCGCGACCCTGGGCAACGCCTACGGCAACGCCTCGGTGGTGTGCGCGGTCTACCTGGTGCTGATCGTGGTCGCGGCTGTCGGCGCGGCGCTGTACATGGACAACGTCAAGAATCAGAAGGCCGATCTGTCCTTCATGATCACCGCGCTCAAGGTGCCGCAGTCCTGGGCCATCGCCTTCCTGTACATCGGCACCTTCGGTTCCTTCATCGGCTACAGCTTCGCCTTCGGCCAGGTGCTGCAGATCAACTTCCGGGCCGGCGGCGCCACCGCGTCCGAGGCCGTGCTGCACGCCGCGTCGATCGCCTTCATCGGCCCGCTGCTGGGTTCGCTGGCCCGCCCGTACGGCGGCAAGTGGGCCGACCGCATCGGCGGCAGCAAGGTCGCGCTGTACATGTTCGGCTGCATGACCGCCGCGACCCTGGTGGTGGCGAGCTCCAGCGCGATCGGGGACAGCAACGGCACCCCGACCGGCCCGGTGCTGGGCGCGATGATCGCCGGTTTCGTGGCGCTGTTCGTCATCTCGGGCCTGGCCAACGGTGCGGTCACCAAGATCATCCCGTCCGTGTTCGAAGCGAAATCCCGCGGCCTGCAGGGTGATTCGGCCACCCGCGCCGCGTGGGCGCAGAACTGCTCGGGCGCGCTCATCGGCTTCGTCGGCGCCATCGGCGCGCTCGGCGGCGTCGGCATCAACCTGGTGCTGCGCTCCTCCTATTCCGCCACCGCCTCGGCCACCACCGCCTTCTGGGTGTTCATGGCCTTCTACGTGGTGTGCGCCGCGGTCTGCTGGACGGTCTTCGTCCGCCGGCCCGCCCCGCGCGCCCTCGCTTCCGAGCCCGACGTCGTGGTCGAAGCCGAAGCCCTGGTCCTCGAGGCCGAATCCGCCTCCTCCGCATCCACTTCCACGGCCCGGGCCTGACCCGTTCCCCATCTCGAAAGGACTGTCATGACGAACACAGTCGAACGTAAGACCGCGGTTGTCGTCGGCCACGGAATGGTGGGACACCGGTTCGTGGAGGCGCTGCGCTCCCGCGACGAGGCGAACGCCTGGCAGGTCATCGTGCTGAGCGAAGAGCCGCTCGCCGCCTACGACCGGGTGGGCCTGTCCTCCTACGTCGGGGTGTGGGAGAGCTCGGCGCTGGCGCTGGCCGGCAACGACTACCCGGGTGACGACCTGGTCGAGGTGCGTCTGGGCTGCAAGGCCGACACCATCGACAAGGCCGCCCGCAAGGTCACCACCTCGGCCGGGGACATCATCGGCTACGACGCGCTGGTGCTGGCCACCGGTTCGTACGCCTGGGTGCCGCCGGTGCCGGGCCACGAGGCCGAGCAGTGCTTCGTCTACCGCACCCTCGAGGACCTGGACGGCATCCGCGCCACCGCCGAGGCGGCCGGCCCGGGCGCGGTCGGCGTGGTCGTCGGCGGCGGTCTGCTGGGCCTGGAGGCGGCCAACGCGCTGCGCCTGCTCGGCATGACCCCGCACGTGGTCGAGTACAACAACTGGCTGATGCCCGCCCAGGTGGACGAGGGCGGCGGCGCGATCCTGGAGCAGCTGGTCACCGAGCTGGGCCTGGTCGTGCACACCGGCGTCGGCACCTCGGCCATCGAATCCCGCCCGGACGCACCGCTGTCCGAGCGGCTCGAGGTCACCTTCTCGGACGAGTCGACGCTCAGCGCCGCCATGGTGGTCTTCGCCGCGGGCATCCGTCCCCGCGACGAGATCGCCCGCACCGCCGATATCGAGGTCGGCCCGCGCGGCGGCATCATCACCGACCTGGGGCTGCGCACTTCGGACCCGAACATCTACGCCATCGGCGAGGTCGCGGCCATCGAGGGCGTCTGCTACGGCCTGGTCGCCCCGGGCTACAGCACCGCCGAGGTGGTCGCGGACCGCCTGCTCGGCGGCGCGGGCGAGTTCCCGGGCGCGGATCTGTCCACCAAGCTCAAGCTGCTCGGCGTGGACGTGGCCAGCTTCGGTGACGCGCACGCCAAGACCGAGGGCGCGCTCTCGGTGGTGCTGCACGACGCCGCCAAGGGCACCTACGCCAAGCTCGTCGTCTCCGATGACGCCAAGACCCTGCTCGGCGGCATCCTGGTCGGCGACGCGACCCAGTACTCGGCGCTGCGCCCGCTGGTCGGCCGCCCGCTGCCGGCCGAGCCCGCGGCGCTGATCTCGCCCGCCGGTGCGGAACTGGGCGCGGACGCGCTGCCGGACGACGCGCAGATCTGCTCCTGCAACAACGTCTCCAAGGGCTCGATCTGCGGCGCCATCGCCGAGGGCGCGTGCGACGTGCCGGCGCTCAAGAGCTGCACCAACGCCGGAACCTCCTGCGGCGGTTGCGTTCCCATGCTCAAGAAGCTCCTCGAGCAGTCGGGCGTGGAGCAGTCCAAGGCGCTGTGCGAGCACTTCTCGCAGTCGCGGGCCGAGCTGTTCCACATCGTGCAGTCCACCGGCATCCGCACCTTCTCGGGTCTGATCGCCAAGCACGGCACCGGATCCGGCTGCGACATCTGCAAGCCGACCGTGGCCTCCATCCTGGCCTCGACCTCGAGCGAGCACATCCTCGACGGCGAGCAGGCGGCGCTGCAGGACACCAACGATCACTTCCTGGCCAACCTGCAGAAGAACGGCACCTACTCGGTGGTGCCGCGCATGCCCGGCGGTGAGGTGACCGCCGATCAGCTGATCACCATCGGCCAGATCGCCAAGGACTTCGACCTGTACGTCAAGGTCACCGGCGGTCAGCGCATCGACCTGTTCGGCGCCCGCGTGGAGCAGCTGCCGCAGATCTGGCAGCGTCTGGTCGACGTGGGCATGGAATCGGGTCACGCGTACGGCAAGTCGCTGCGCACGGTGAAGTCCTGCGTCGGTTCCACCTGGTGCCGCTACGGTCAGCAGGATTCGGTCGGCATGGCGGTGCTGCTCGAAAAGCGTTACCGCGGTTTGCGTTCCCCGCACAAGATCAAGCTGGCCGTCTCGGGCTGCGCGCGCGAATGCGCCGAGGCCCGCGGCAAGGACGTCGGCGTCATCGCCACCGAGCACGGCTGGAACCTGTACGTGGGCGGCAACGGCGGCCTGACCCCCAAGCACGCGGTGCTGCTGGCCGGTGACCTCGACGACGAGACCCTGATCAGCTACATCGACCGCTACCTGATGTTCTACATCCGCACCGCCGACCGCCTGCAGCGCACCGCGCCCTGGCAGGAGGCCCTCGAGGGCGGCATGGACTACCTCAAGGCCGTGGTCTGCGACGACAGCCTGGGTATCGCCGCGGATCTGGAAGAGGCCATGGAACGCCACGTGGCGGGCTACCGGGACGAGTGGGCGGCCGTGCTCGAGGACGAGGGCAAGCTCTCGCGCTTCGTGTCCTTCGTCAACGCCCCGGAGGAGTCCGACCCGACCATCGGCTTCGACGACAGCGGCGAACGCAAGGTCCCGGTGCTGCTGGGCCTGCCCGCCGTACCGGTTACGCCGGCTCCCTGACCAGCGCCGCGACCGGGGCTGTGACGAAGCAGTTCCGGTCGCCACGTCGGGGAAATGACCGCTTAACCGCATGGAAACAGGACGTCGGTACCAATAGGTCAGGACGTTCGGAGGAGAGTTACCGATGACCGTGATCGACACACCAGGCACCGCGACCAGCGTTACCGGCTGGACCCCGGCTTGCCGATTGGATTACCTCATTCCCGGCCGCGGCGTGGCGGTGTTGCTGAAGGGCGGCCAGCAGGCCGCTCTGTTCCTGCTGGCGGACGGAACCCTGTACGCCGTGGGCAATATCGATCCGTTCGGGCGGGCTGCGGTGATGTCGCGCGGCATCGTCGGTGATCGGGGCGGGGTGCCCGTCGTGGCGTCCCCGCTGCTCAAGCAGTCCTTCTCGCTGATCGACGGGCGCTGCCTGGACGATGACGGCGTGGCACTGCCGGTGTACGGCGTCCGCGTGGTGGACGGTGTTGTCGCACTGTCGAATTCGGCGCTGGAGTTTCCCGGGGCCCCGGACGGCGGCATCGGTGGTACGGCATGACCGAGCTCGACGCGGGTACCCCGCTGGCCGGTTTCACGATCGGGATCACCGCGGCGCGCCGGGCCGATGAGCTCGGCACCCTGCTCGCTCGCCGCGGCGCCACCATCGTGACCGCGCCGGCGATTCGCATCATTCCCCTGGCCGACGACACCGAACTCGAACGCGTCACGCGGCAGCTGGTGGCCGATCCGCCGCAGATCACCGTCGCCACCACCGGCATCGGCTTTCGCGGCTGGATGGAGGCCGCCGAGGGCTGGGGCCTGGCCGAAGAGCTGCGCACGACCCTCGCCTCGACCCGCATGCTGGCCCGCGGCCCCAAGGCCAAGGGCGCGATCCGCGCCGCCGAACTGCGCGAGGAGTGGTCACCCGCCTCAGAGTCCTCCGCCGAGGTGCTCGACCACCTGCTGGCCCAGGGCGTCGAGGGCGTGCGGATCGCGGTGCAGCTGCACGGCGCGACCACCGAATGGGAGCCGGTTCCGGACTTCTGTGAGGTATTGCGCTGTGCCGGAGCCGATGTCGTGCCGGTGCCGGTCTACCGCTGGACACCGCCGCAGGATCGCACCCCCATGGACCGCCTCATCGAGGCCATCGTCACCGCGGGCATCGACTGCGTGACCTTTACCAGCGCGCCCGCGGTGGCCTCACTGCTGATGCGCGCCAAGGAAACCGGGCTGCTCGAGCCGGTGCTGCACGCGCTGCGCGGGCGGGTGCTGGCGGCCTGCGTCGGCCCGATCACCGCGGCTCCGCTGGAGGAGCTGGGCGTCTCGACCTCCATGCCGGGGCGGGCCCGGCTGGGCGCGCTCGCCCGGCACGTGGCCGAGGAACTGCCCCGGCGCGCCAACCGTATCCAGGCCGCGGGACACATTCTGAGCGTGCGCGGCGCGTGCGTGGTGGTGGACGGGCAGGTTCGCCAGCTCGCGCCCGCGCCCATGGCCCTCATGCGCTCGCTGGCCCGTCAGCCCGGCCGCGTGGTCTCGCGTGAGGATCTGCTGGCGGCGCTGCCCGGCGGCGGGGACGACACCCACGCGGTGGAGACCGCCATCGCCCGGCTGCGTGCCGGTCTCGGTACGCCCAAGGCCATTCAGACCGTGGTCAAGCGCGGCTACCGGCTCGCGCTCGATCCGGCCGAATGCATCGACAACACGCGCCCGGTGGCTCCGGCTCCGCCCGCGACTTCCGCGGCGCGCCAGCCGTTTCCGCCGCGCACCTCAAGTTTCGCCCGGCAGGATCTGCCCGCCCGTGGTGTTCCCGCGCGCCCGGCCGAGCCCCCGGTGACCGGCGCCGCGCGCCCGGTGCACCCGGCCCCGCCGGTGAGCGGTTCCGGCGTTCCGGTGCGGGCCACGCGGCCCGCGCCGGTTGCGGGGGCGTGGTGACCGCCCCGGCCCTGGTGCTGGTCGCCCACGGCACCAGGAGCACCCGGGGTGTGCAGATGATCGCCGCGCTCGCCGAGGCGGTCGCGCTCGAACTCGGCGCGCAGGCGTCCGGTGCCGCATTCGGGGCGGCATCGGCGCCGGCGCGCGAGTCGCTGGTGCGCACGGCCTTCGTCGACGTGCTCGGGCCCTCGCCGGCCGAGGTGCTCGGTGATCTGGGATCGGTTCCCGCCGTGGTGGTTCCGGCCTTCCTGGCCTCGGGTTACCACGTCTACCAGGATGTTCCGCGCGAGGTGGCGGCGAGCGAGCACGACGCGGTCGCGGTCACCCCGGCGATGGGCCCGGACCCGGCGCTGGCCGCGGTCATGCGCATGCGCCTGCGCGCGGCGGGCTGGCGGCCCGGCGACGCGGTGGTCCTGGCCGCCGCCGGATCCTCCGATGCCCGTGCGCGCCAGGATGTCCGGCGCGCGGCGGGGCTGCTCGCCGAGCAGATCGGGGCGCCGGTCCGGCTGGCGTACATCGCCACCGGCGAGCCCCGGGTGCCCGAGGTGGTGGCCGAGTTGCGCGCCGCGGGCGCGCGGCGGGTCTTCATCGCCTCGTACCTGCTCGCGCACGGACTGTTCCACGAGCGGCTGCATCAGGCCGGCGCGGACGGGGTCGCCGAACCCATCGGTGTCCATCCCGCCATCGTCCGTTTGCTGATAGATCGCTACCTGGCCGGTGCGGAGCAGTTGACCACCGTTCGCGCGGCCTGATCGAATCACCGGAAGCTCCGAGTGTTTGGTGCTTTCCGCGGTGCCGTGGCACTGTGCGAAAGGTAAATTCGATAACGCTCGGAGGCTCCCTGGTGAAAAAGCTCGTTGTGACAGCAGGTTTGATCGTCGGTTGTGCCGCGGGGTCCTTCGCTCCCGCCGCGGCCGCTCCCGCCGTGGATCCCTTCGATCCGCTGGCCGCCTGCAAGATCACCGGTCTCACCGACGCGGATTGCAGCGGTCAGACCCTGGCCAATGATCCGGCGACCGCGAACAGCCCGATGGCCGGCTTCGGCTACTCCGGTTCGGCCGCGCACACGAACTGATCTCGGTCGCGTTCGGCGCTCGCGTATTCGGGCCGGTCACCCTCCGCGGTGACCGGCCCGAGTCGTGTCGCGGACCCGCACGGTCCCGCTGAGCGGGCCGGGTGGGCCCGCATCCGCCCCGGTCCGGCCAGGATGGCCGTATGTCGGTCGAACACCCTGCCCGCCGTGCCGGACTCGCTTCCCAGGCCGCGGTGCGCGCCCGCGACAAGGCCGCGTGGCTGGCCCTGTTTGCGCCCGACGCGCGGGTCGAGGATCCGATCGGCGTCTCGCCCTACGATCCGGTGGGCGCGGGCCATGCCGGGCCCGCGGCCATCGCGGCCTTCTGGGACATGGCCATCGCGCGCAGTGTCATCGACTTCCGCATGCGAGATTCCTATGCCTGCGGCGACGAGGTCGCTTTCGTGGGCGTCATTCGCAGCGAGCGCGACGGCCGGGCCGTGGAGGTGGACGGCGTGTTCACCTATCGGGTGAATTCGGCCGGCCTCATCGTGGCCCTGCGCGCATTCTGGGAATTGAAACAAGCCCGAATCACATTCTTGTCGAACTAGTCTCGCTGCGAATTTGCCGGACCCGGCGGAAGATCCGGGGTCTGCAGTGCCGGGTACCAGATGTCGGTGAGCACGGTCGCCGCCTCGTCCGCGGAGACGTCGATGGTGCCCTGCATGGCCCAGCGCGTGAAGAACCGTTCGAGCTGGGCCACCAGCAGTTCGATCCGCAGCCGCGCCTCGTCCTGGCGATCCTGCGGCCAGCGTGACAGATACGCGGTCATGACGTTGGGCACCGCGAGAATGCCCTCGCGCGCCACCTCCCGGAACTCCGGCTCCAGGGCCGTGGCCTCGTCCCAGGCGGGCAGCAGGTCCTTGTACTCCTGGAACCAGTCGATGGAGCGCCGCATCCAGGCCGCGAACTCGGTGCGCGATCCCGATTCCAGCACGTGGTCGAGGTCCTCGTAGAAGTACTGCACGCTCGGCAGCGCGCCCTGTTCGGCGATCGCGCGCAGCACATCGGATTTCCCGGTGAAGTGCAGATAGAAGGTGGCCCGGCTGCAGCCGACCGCCGCGGCGATGTCGTCCACCCGGATCGGCGCGTACCCCTGGGTCGTGAACAACCCCTTCGCGGCTTCGATGAGCCGGGTGCGGGTGAGCCGCTTCTGCTCGTCGCGCAGCGAGGTCCGCCGGGTGGTGGTCGTCTCGCCGGTCGCCGGTTCGGTCTGCATGGGTGCTTGGCCGCCTTGGTCGGGGGAGCGAAAGCCGTCGGTGCGATGGCTCTTTCCGCTGCTCGAGTCTACGTCTGTCCGGGTCACGCCCCTGATAGTAGACGTTTGTTGATTCACTAGACACTATGTCTAGCGACTGCTAGCGTGTGTGTCACATCACGTCCGGCAGGGGATTGTGACCCAATTCCGGAAAAGCCGAAGCAGGAGAGTTCATTGATTTCCCGAGAGTTGCCCAGGGTCTGCGTGATCGGCGCGGGCCCGTCCGGCATCACCGCCGCCAAGCGTCTCGCCGAGTACGGCATCCCGTTCGATTGCTACGAGGCCTCCGACGAGGTCGGCGGCAACTGGTACTTCAAGAATCCGAACGGCATGTCGGCCTGCTACCAGAGCCTGCACATCGACACCTCGAAGTTCCGGCTGGCCTTCGAGGACTACCCGGCGCCCGACGAATGGCCGGACTTCCCGCACCATTCCCAGCTGCACCAATACTTCCGGGACTACGTCGACCATTTCGGCATTCGGGACCGAATCATCTTCAACACCAAGGTGATCGGCGCCGAGCGCGACAGCGCGGGCCTGTGGGTGATCACCACCGACACCGGCCGCACCGAGACCTACGACGTGCTGCTGGTCTGCAACGGCCACCACTGGGATCCCCGGCTGCCGGAGTACCCGGGCGAGTTCGACGGCGTCCTGATGCACTCGCACGCCTACAACGACCCGTTCGACCCGGTCGACATGCGCGGCAAGCGCATCGTCGTGGTCGGCATGGGCAACTCGGGGCTCGACATCGCCAGCGAACTGTCGCAGCGGTTCATCGCGTCGAAGTTCTTCCTGTCCGCCCGGCGCGGGGTGTGGGTGCTGCCCAAGTACGTGAACGGCAAGGTGGGCGACAAGTCGTCGATGCCGTCGTGGATGCCGCCCAAGCTGGGCCTCAAGCTCAAGCAGCGGTTCGTGGTCAAGAACCGCGGCAACATGGAGGATTACGGCCTGCCCAAGCCCGATCACCTGCCGTTCGAGGCGCATCCGTCCGCCAGCGAGGAATTCCTGCACCGGGCCGGCTGCGGTGACATCGACTTCAAGCCCGCCATCACCCGCCTGGACGGCGACCGCGTGCACTTCGCCGACGGCAGCGTGGAGGAGGTGGACGTGATCGTCTGTGCCACCGGCTATCACATCTCCTTCCCGTTCTTCGCCGACCCGGACCTGGTGCCCGATTCCAGGAACCGGATCCCGCTGTACCGGCACATGATCAAGCCCGGGGTCGACAATCTGTTCTATCTCGGTCTGGCGCAGCCGATGCCGACGCTGGTGAACTTCGCCGAGCAGCAGTCAAAGCTCATCGCTGCCTACCTCACCGGCAACTACCACCTGCCCTCGGACGTGGAGATGCACGAGGCCATCCGCATGAACGAGCAGGCCCGCAGCGGGCGCTACTACGATTCGCCGCGCCACACCATCCAGACCGAATTCGAGCCCTACGTCCGGGAATTGGAGCGCGAGATGGCGCGCGGCGCCAAGCGTGCCGCCGCGACGGGATTCGCCCTGCCGGTTCCGGCGCGGGCCGCGGCGCAGGTCTGAGAGGGTACGGAAATGACCAACATCTCGGGTTACTGCAGCGACGAATTCACTTCTCTGCGTGATGCTTTCGCCGAGCAAGTGGAGTCCGGCGCGGAGCTGGGCGCCTCGGTGTGCGTGGTGGCCGACGGCGAACCGGTCGTGGATCTGTGGGGCGGCTGGGCGGATCCGGAGCGGACCGTGCGCTGGGGCGCGGACACGCTGGTGAACACCTTCTCCATCACCAAGACCATGGCGGCGCTGTGCGCGCTGGTGCTGGTGGATCGCGGTGAGCTGGACGTGTTCCAGAAGGTGGCGCACTACTGGCCGGAGTTCGCGGCCAAGGGCAAGGGCGACATCGAAGTACGGCACCTGCTCGCGCACACCTCGGGGGTGTCCGGCTGGGAGGCGCCGATCGAGCTCGCCGACATCTACGACCACGACGCCGCCGCCGACCGGCTGGCCGCGCAGGAACCGTGGTGGGAGCCGGGCACGGCCTCGGGCTACCACGCCATGAACTACGGGCACCTGATCGGCGCGCTGATCCAGCGCATCACCGGGCGCAGCTTCGGCAGGTTCTTCGCCGAGGAACTGGCGGGACCGCTGGGCGCGGACTTCCACATCGGTACCGGCCCCGAGCATTTCGACCGCATCGCCACCCTGATCCCGCCGGATCTGCCGGAGTTCGATCAGTCGCTGCTGCCGCAGGACAGCGTCATGTTCAAGACGCTGTTCCAGCCGCTGCTCGACTTCGCCGAATGCGGGACGCCGGCCTGGCGGGCCGCGGAGACCGCGGTCAACGGCCACGGCAACGCGCGCTCGATCGCCCGGGTGCAGTCGATCATCAGCAACGGCGGCGAGCTGAGCGGGCGTAAGTTCCTGTCGCCCAAGACGATCGACCTGATCTTCGAGCAGCAGTCCGACGGGATCGACCTGGCGATCATGCTGCCGCTGCGGTTCGGCATCGGGTACGGCCTGCCGCAGGCGCAGACCGCGCCGACGGTGCCCGAGGGCCGCGTGTGCTGGTGGGGCGGTCTGGGCGGGGCGATGGTCGTCAACGACCTCGATCGCCGGATCACCTTCGCCTACGCCATGAATCGCATGGCCACCGGCCTGATCGGCTCCGACCGCGCCGACGCCTACCTGAACGCCACCTTCCGCTGAGTTCCGCCCTTACCACCCGAGGATTGATCCATGACGCAAGCCGTTGACCTCCAAGCACTCGCGGCCCAGATCGCCGCGAAGCTCACCGGACCGGGCGGGCCGTTCGAGATGACCGCCGAGCCGGTGCTCGGCGCGACCATCCCGGTGTTCCGGAATCGCCGCCGCTCCCTGCTCGAAGTGCTCGACGATTCACGGGCGCTGAGCGACCGTGACTACCTGGTCTCCGGGGACACCCGGGTGACCTTCGCCGAGCATCACGCGGCGGCGGGCGCGCTGGCCGCCGCCCTGGCCGAGCGCTACGGCGTCGGTAAGGGCGACCGGATCGGCATTCTGGCGGCCAACACCCCCGAATGGGTGCTGACCTTCTGGGCCGCACAGCGCCTGGGCGCGATCCCGGTCGGCTACAACGCCTGGTGGGCGCCGCAGGAGATCACCTACGGCCTCGCGCACACCGAACCGAAGGTGGTGATCGCCGACGCCAAGCGGGCCGCGCTGCTCGCCGAGAGCGGTGCGAGCGTCCCGGTGCTCACCATGGAGACCGACCTGCCGGCGCTGGTCGCCGAATTCGCCGGCGAGCTGCCGGAAACCACCGTGGGCGAGGACGATCCGGCCTGCATCCTGTACACCAGCGGCACCACCGGACGTCCCAAGGGTGTGGTGCACTCGCACCGGAACATGGTGGCGGTCAGCGACTATCACCGCTTCACCGACGCCCTGGCGGCCGGTTTCCGCGGCCTGCCCTGGGACGGTTCGCCCACCAGCCGCCGCTTCCTGACGACCTCGCCGCTGTTCCACATCGCGAGCCTGCACAACCTGGTAATCCCGCGCCTGCGCACGGGCGACGCCGTCATCTTCCAGACCGGGGCCTTCGAGGCGGATCGGGTGCTCGGGCTCATCGAGTCCGAGCGCATCACCAACTGGGGCGCGGTGCCCACCATGGCCAGCCGCCTGCTGGACGCGGACCTGGAGCGGTACGACCTCACCTCGCTCGCGGCGTTCTCGCTCAACGCCGCGCCGTCCTCGCCCGCCCTGCAGGCCCGCCTGCGCGAGCGCCTGCCCGTGGCGCAGGTGGCCCTGACCACCAGCTACGGGTGCACCGAGAGCGGCACCGCAGCGACGGTGGCCACGCCGCCCGAGCTGGCGGCGCGGCCGGAGACGGTCGGCCGGCCCATCATCGGTGTGGCGGTGGAGATTCGCGATCCCGAGGGCAAGGTGGTGCCGGACGGTGTCGAGGGCGAGATCTGCATCCGCAGCGCGTACGTCATGCTCGGCTACTGGAACGACGATGTCGCCACCGGCGCGAGCATCGACGAGAACCGCTGGCTGCGCACGGGCGACTTCGGCTTCCTGTCCGAGGGCAGGCTGCAAATGGCCGGGCGGCGTTCGGATCTCATCCTGCGCGGCGGCGAGAACGTCTATCCCACCGAGATCGAGAACGCCCTGGACGAGCATCCGCTGGTACAGGAATCCGCCGTGATCGGCATCCCGCACGAGGATCTCGGGCAGGAGGTGGCCGCCGTCGTGGTGGTGGCCGATCCGGACGCGGTCACCGTGGACGAACTCCGGGACCACGTGGCCCAGCGCCTGGCCTATTTCAAGGTGCCCGCGCGCTGGCTGGTCACCGCGGATGCGCTGCCGCGCAACGCGACCGGCAAGGTGCTGCGCCGCGAGCTGTCGGTGGGGGAGTGAAAGACCGTGTACGACATCCTCATCAAGGGCGGGCGCTGGTTCGACGGCACCGGCGCGCCGTCGGCCGTGCGAGATATCGGCATCCGTGACGGCCGGGTCGCCGATATCGGCAGCGGCCTGGACGACGCCGGCTGCGGCCGCGTCATCGACGCGGCCGGGCAGTGGGTGATGCCCGGCATGCTGGACATCCACACCCACTACGACGTGGAAGTGCTGCTGGACCCGTCGCTGTCGGAGTCGGTGCGGCACGGCGTCACCACGATCCTGCTCGGTTCGTGCTCGCTGTCCACCGTGCATGTCGACGGTCCCGACGCCGGGGATCTGTTCGGCCGGGTGGAGGCCATCCCGCGCAAGCACGTGGTGGCGGCGATGGACGGGCTCAAGACCTGGCGGAGCGCGCACGGCTACGTGGCGGCGCTCGAGTCGCTGCCGCTGGGCGCGAATCTCGCGGCGTTCATCGGGCATTCGGATATTCGCGCCGCGCAGATGGGGCTGGATCGCGCCACCCGGCCCGACGTGCGGCCCACCGAGGCCGAACTGAAAGCCATGGAGCACAAGCTGTCCGAGGCGCTCGACGCGGGATTCGTGGGGATGTCGTCGCAGCAGTTGCTGTTCGACAAGCTGGACGGTGAGGTGTGCCGTTCGCGCACCCTGCCGTCGACCTACGCCACGGCGAAGGAGCGACGGCGGCTCAATCGCATTCTGCGCGAGCGCAATCGGGCGCTCCAGGGTGGTCCCGACGTGCCGCGCCCGCAGAGTCTGATCGCCATGGTGGCCAGTTCGCTGGGTATCGGGCGGCCGAATCTGAAGGTCAGTCTGCTCTCGGCCGCCGATATCAAGGCGATTCCGGGGGTGGTGCACATCTTCCCGCTGCTGGCCAAGATCGTGAACCGGCTCGGCGGCAACTTCCGCTGGCAGCATCTGCCGGTTCCGTTCGAGGTCTACTCCGACGGCATCGACCTGCCCGTCTTCGAGGAGTTCGGTTCCGGTGCGGCGGCCCTGCACCTGTCCAACCAGCTCGAACAGCGGCGCGACCTGCTGGCCGATCCGGAGTACCGGCGCTGGTTCCGTAGGGACTACGACAAGAAGTACGGTCCGCGCGTGTGGCACCGCGACTTCTTCGACGCCGAGATCACCGAATGCCCCGACACGAGCGTCATCGGGAAGACCTTCGGGCAGGTCGGCCTGGACCGGGGTGGTCTGCACCCGGTGGACGCCTTCCTGGATCTGGTGGTGGAGCACGGTTCCAAGGTGCGCTGGCACACCACCATCTCCAATCACCGTCCCGAGGTCCTGGATCGACTGGCCGCGGATCCCGGTGTGCAACTGGGCTTCTCGGACGCCGGCGCGCATCTGCGCAACATGGCCTTCTACAACTTCGGGTTGCGCCTGCTCGGGCGCGTGCACCGGGCCCAGCAGGCGGGTAAGCCGTTCATGACCGTCGAGCACGCCGTGCACCGTCTCACCGGTGAGCTCGCGGACTGGTACGACCTGGACGCCGGACATCTGCGCGCGGGCGACCGCGCCGACGTGGTGATCGTGGATCCCGCCAAGCTCGACGAATCGCTCGAGGCGTATGCCGAGAGCATGGTGCCCGAGTACGACAACCTCTCCCGCATGGTGAACCGCAACGACGCCACCGTCACCGCGGTGCTCGTCAACGGCGAGTACGTGTTCGGCCGCGGTGAGAAGTCGCCGCACCTGGGCGAGCGGCGCACCGGCCGGTTCCTGCGCGCGGGCCGACGCTGATCCGGTACCCGCGCAGGCGGCGAAATCCACTGACCAGCAGCAGTTTCCGGCCCGGGTGTGCGTTCGGCGCATGCCCGGACCCGAGGAAGAGAGTCCAATGAGTACTGCGAGATTCGGCGGCAAGGTTGCCGTCGTGACCGGCGCCGCCTCCGGCATCGGTTCGTCCCTGGCCACCGCCCTGGTCGCCGAGGGCGCGTCGGTGATCGGCCTGGACATCGACGAGCCCGGATTGGCGAAGAAGGCGGCCGAACTCGGCGACGCGTTCGTTCCGGTGACCGCCGACGTGACCGCCGAGGCGCAGGTGGCCGGGGCGATAGGCGTCGCGGCCGAACGCTTCGGCCGCCTGGACGCGGCATTCAACGTCGCGGGCGGCTCCCGGATCGGCGCGATCACCGATATGGCCGAGGCCGATTGGGATTTCACCGTCGACCTGGTCCAGAAGAGCGTGTTCCTGTGCACCAAGCACGAGGCCCGCCTGATGCGCGACAGCGGCAACGGCGGTGCGATCGTGAACATCTCGTCCCTGGACGGCCGCATCCCGATGCCCGGCGGCAGCCCCTACGCCACCGGCAAGGCGGGTGTGGTGATGTTCTCCAAGAACGCCGCCCTGGAGTTGGCGCCCCACCGCATCCGGGTGAACTCGGTCCTGCCCGGCCTGGTGGACACCCCGCTGGTGGCGGCGGTGATGGCCTACGAGCCCGCGAAACAGATGTTCCTGGACCGGATTCCCCTGGGCGCGGCCGCGACCCCCGAACAGATCACCGCCCCCTGCCTGTTCCTGGCCTCCGATGACGCCTCGTATATCACCGGTACCGAGCTGGTGGTGGACGGCGGCTGGGAGATCAGCAATTTCCCGAACCTGGCGAAGCTCGCCGGGAGCTGATCGAAGTCGTCGCGGGGGCGGATGCCGTCCCCGCGACGCACCGCCTCACGCTCGATGCCGCCCCCGCAGTCGATGAAGGTTGCCCACCGGCACCCGCCGAAACTCTCGCCCGTTCGCGAGAACCGAGAGCGCCGTGGCGGTCCGGCGTTGACCTTCGGTCCGCGAGCCTGGGACGCGTTCACCGCCGCTCTGCGCGCCGGGAACTGCGGGTAGGCGGGGCGCCGGCCCACCAGCCGTTCACCGAGCGTTCGTGTTGGCGCAAGGTGGGGGAGGCAATCTCTACTGGTGGGTGTGCGGGCCCCATCGCACATCTCTACCGATCGAATCGGCCGGAGTTCGCGATGACTGAAACGCCTGTCGCACATGCCTCGAACCCGTCCTCGGGGCTCAGCCCCGATGTTCAGGTCGCCCTGCAGCGGGTCACCACCCGCCTGAACACCGAATTCACCGAGCTGGTGGCCGCCGACACCGTGGACGCCACGGTCCAGTCGGCGTACGAGTACATCGCCCGGGAAGCGAAGGTGGAAGCCTTCCTGCCGCTGCTCGCCGAGCGCATCGCCCGAAAAAGGCTGCGGGAGAGCATGACCTGAGAACCGGGCGAATCCCGGCGCGCGAGACACGGCGGTGCGGTGTGTGAACCCCCGTCGCGTCTCGCGCTTTTTCGTGTAAGCGCCGAAAAGTGTCGTGCTCGGACGCTAACGTCAAGGAGGTGGGACACGGCGGGGATGACTCAGGGCGGATCGGTTCTCTACGAAGAGATTTCGATGTCATGTTGGATGCGTGCTGGGAGGAGGTGGAGGGGACCGCCTCGGGGGAGTTGCTGGCGGCGCTGCACGATCCGGGGATGCGGGAACGGCGCATCGACGCGCTGCACTATCTCGAGACACTGCTCATGCGGGATTTGAGCCTGGCCAAACTGCGTGAAGCGGGCCGGGCCGAGCGCGCGGAACTGGCCGATATGTGGCACCGCACCGAGAGTTTGCGGCTGACGGCCATGGCACAGGTGCGCGCGGAGGAGCATCCGCTGCGCCGCGAGGGTCCCAAGGGGTTCGAGCAGGTGTGCGGGTGGCTGGTGGGGCTGCTGCTGCCGCGCGAATACGAGGCGGCCTTCGGGGAAGCGTCCCTGGAATGCGGATTGGCCCCCGAACGCACGCGCCTGCCCTCGCACGACTGGTGGGCGTGGGCGGTGCGCTACGGCTGGCTCGTCGATACGACGAGTCCCGCTGGGAAACAGCTGCTTTCGCTCGACCAGAACGCCTTCGTCGAGCGAATCCGCCGCGTCATCTCCGGCGCGCACGTCGCGGGCTCGGACGACCCGGCGGTGGTGGAGCGCTGGGAACGCGCGTTCAAAGGCATCGAGGAGGAATTGCGCTCCGACCTCGAGGCCGCCCTGGCCGTGGCGCGTGAGGCGCGCGGCGCCTCCTTCGAACTCGCGCTCACCTGGGTCGCCGAACTCTACGAGGAACTCGCCGACCTGCGGGTGCAGCGCCGGGCGGCGGTGCGCCGCTGCATCGCCATGAAGGACGAGGTCGCCGGCCGCGTGAACGCCGCCACCGATTCGGTCCGCGAATGGTGCTGCGCCGCGGCCGCCGACCGCATCGCCGAGGAGCACGCCGAGCTGTGGGATCGGGTGCGCACGGTGGTGTGGGAACACCGGAGTACCTGGGAACGCGAGGGCTTCACCTTCACCGTCGACGGCAGCGCGCTCGCCGATCGCCTGCGCCTGGCGGTGCGCGAACATCCCGCCCGGCAGTCGATCAGCGAGGTCTCCTCCGGCGCGCTGCCGCGGGTATCGCCCGCTGCCCCCGGCGTGCTCGCGGTGGCCACCGACGCCTCCGGATTCGGCCCGGTGGGCGGCTACGCCTGGGTGACCGCCGACGGCCGCAGCGGCGGCGGCAAGTGCGTGGACGGCAAGTCCTCGGTCGAGTCCGAGCTCATCGCCATCTGCGAAGCCGCTCTCGCGCCCGAACTCTCGGATCGCCGCCTGCGCATACTGTCCGACTGCGATCAGGCGGTGGAGGCCGTGAACGCGGCGTTGCGCAACCGGACGGCCAACACGCTCCCGTTCACCGTGTCCGCCGCGGTCCAGGACTACGTGCACCGCGCGATCGGCCGCGCGATTCCCTTCAGCGCCAAATGGATAGCGGGCCACGACGGTCACCCCCTCAACGAGGAGGCACACCGCCTGGCCCGCGCCGCACGCTGGTAGCGCGCCGATCCTCAGCGCTCGGGCGGGATCACCGGGGAGTCCCAGGCCCGGGCGAAGCGCCGCTTGTCGACCGCGTTGGTCTCCCGGCTGCGGTACACCACGTACGGTCGCACCAGGTAGCCGATCGGCGCGCTGAACATGTGCACGAGCCGGGTGTACGGCCAGACCCCGATGAGGGTGATCACGATGAGCCCGTGCGCCTGGAAGGTCCACGGCGTGCCCACCATGAGCTCCGGCTGCGGATGCGCGGTGAAAAGACTACGGAACCAGGGCGATACGGTCTCGCGGTAGTTGTACGTGCCCCACAGCAGGTTGCTGCCCACGGTGTTGAGCAGACCCGTGATGAGCGCACCCGCCAGCAGGGCGTACATGAACTTGTCGTTGGTCGTGGTCGCCTGCCGCACGGCCGGCACGGTGAAGCGCCGGTACAGCAGAATGGCGATGCCGAGGATGACCGCGACGCCCGCGACCGTGCCCGCCGACACCGCGACCACGTGGTACAGGTGATCGGAGATGCCGATGGCGGCGGTCCAGGACGCCGGGATCAGTACGCCCAGCACGTGTCCGCCGAAGACGCCGAGCATGCCGAAGTGGAACAGCGGACTGCCCAGGCGCAGCAGCCGGGATTCGTAGATCTGCGAAGACCGTGTGGTCCAGCCGAATTGGTCGTTGCGATACCGCCACAGGTGGCCCAGCACGAACGAGGTGAAGGCGACGTAGGGCAGTGTCATCCACAGGGTGCTGGTCATCGGCGGCCTTCCGCTCCGGTGAAGGACAGGGGGTCCATGGCGAACGGCTCCAGGCCGACTTCTTCCTCGGGCGGTCCCTGCGCGGCGAGTTCGGCGATGCGCCTGCGGTCGGCGGTGGTGACCGGCGGCAGCGTCGCGGTGACGGCGGCCAGAACGCCGGCGTACGGTGATCCGCTGTCGGACAGCGAGAGTCGCAGGAGTTCCAGCACGGGGACGTGTTCGCCGAGCAGGCGTTCGCCGCCCACCGGGTCGACGGTGGCCGCGAATTCCAGCAGTACCGGCAGGAAGTCGGGCAGTTCCTCGTCGCCGAGTTCCATCCCCGCGTGCCGGTAGGCGTGCTTGAACCGCAGCAGCGCCATACCGCGCTTGCGGGTGTCGCCGTACGCGTAGTAGCTCAGGTGCAGGCTGGCCCGGCGGCGCATGTCGAAGGTCTCGACGTACTCCCGCGCCAGCGCGATGGGCGTGCCCGCGCGCAGGTGCTCGATGATCGGGTCCAGGTGCACGCGAACCGAATTCGGCAGTTCGGCAACCGCCGCGGCCAATTCGCCGGCCATCTCCAGCGCGGTGACGCTCGGATAGTCCAGCAGCAGCGCGCCGAGCCGCCAGACCAGTCGCCGGTCGCGGTCCGAGAGTTCGACGGTGGGTTCGGGCCGCCTGCGCAGTTTCAGCAGGTTCATGGCGTGACTCCGGTGGATTCGGCGGCGGCCGCCCCGAGGCCGTCCGGGAGGCGACGATCGGCCCGGGCGTTGGGGTAGTCCAGCGGGAGTGCGCCGAGCCGCCAGGCCAGCCGGGCGTCGTGCTCGACGGCGGGGACGGCTGGTGCGGGCCGGCGGCGCAGGGTGAACAGCTTCATCGGTTCGCTCCCGCCGGGAGGGTGGCTCCGGGCTCGTTCGCGGCGCCGCCGTTGCCGTTGGCGCTGTGACCGTTGCCGTTGGCTCCGGACCCGTTGTGCCCGTTGCCGTTCGACCCGTTGCCGTTCGAGCCGTTGCGTCCCGGCAGCAGTCCCGAGGCGTTCTTACCGTCCCAGTTGAGCAGGTTGATCCGCGTGGACTTCTCCTCCGGCGCGGCCCCGTTGGTATCGGTGAGGTGGAACTTCTCCGCCATCACGTCGAAGGCCGTCATGCCGGGCCCGCCGTCGGTGTCGAGGCTGCAGCCGGTGGCCAGCGAATCCAGTTCGTGCGCCCGCGAGGTCGCGCCCTGCGGAATCACGTACCGGTGCTCGTACTTGGCGATGGCCAGCAGCCGGTACATGGCCTCGATCTCCTCCGGCTCGAGCCCCACCGAATCCGGAATGGTGAGATCGGGTTCCTGGCCGAGGTTGATCGAGCGCATGAACGCGCGCATGCCCGCGAGCCGCTGCAGCGAGGAGCGCACCGGGCCGAGTTCACCGGCGGTGAAGAGTTCGGCCAGGTATTCCAGCGGAATCCGCAGCGCGTCGATGGCGCCGAAGAGATTGTCGACGTTCTCGCCGTCGTGCCCGGTCTCGGACAGCACGTCCACCACCGGCGACAGCGGCGGCACGTACCAGACCATCGGCATGGTGCGGTACTCCGGATGCAGCGGCAGCGCGATCTGGTAGTCGACGATGAGCTTGTAGCACGGCGAATCCTGGGCAGCCTGAATCCATTCCGGCGAGATGCCGGCCCGTTCGGCCTCGGCGATCACGCGCGGATCATGCGGATTGAGGAAGACGCCCAGCTGCGCGGGGTACAGATCCTTGTCGTCCTTGACCTCGCACGCGGCCTGTACGGCATCGGCGTCGTACAGCATGACGCCGATGTACCGCAGTCGCCCGACACAGGTTTCCGAGCACACGGTCGGGATGCCGACCTCCACGCGCGGGTAGCAGAAGGTGCACTTCTCCGCCTTGCCCGTCTTGTGGTTGAAGTAGATCTTCTTGTACGGGCAACTGCTCACGCACTGCCGCCAGCCGCGGCACTTGTCCTGGTCGACGAGCACGATGCCGTCCTCGGAGCGCTTGTAGATGGCGCCCGAGGGGCAGGCCGCCGCGCACGAGGGGTTGAGGCAGTGCTCGCAGATGCGCGGCAGGTAGAACATGAAGGTCTCCTCGAATTCGAGTTTGACCTTGTCCTCCAGCTTGCCGAGCAGTGGATCCTTGGCGACCTGCTCGGGGCCCGAGCCCAGCGAGTCGTCCCAGTTCGCGCCCCAGGTGACCTTGGCGTCCTCGCCGGTGATGAGCGATTTCGGCCGGGCCACCGGGCTGGTGTCCATGGCGGGCGCCGAGAGCAGGTTCTCGTAGTCGTAGCTCCACGGGTCGTAGTAGTCCGACACCGTGGGCAGATCCGGATTGGCGAAGATGTTGAGCAGTCGCTTCATCCGCGAGCCGGACTTGAGGGTGAGTTTGCCCTTCTTGTTGAGGGTCCACCCGCCCTTCCACTTCTCCTGGTCCTCGTACCGGCGCGGATAGCCCTGTCCCGGACGGGTTTCCACGTTGTTGAACCAGACGTACTCGGTGCCGCCGCGGTTGGTCCACGCCTGCTTGCAGGTGACCGAGCAGGTGTGGCAGCCGATGCACTTGTCGAGGTTCATGACCATCGCGAGCTGTGCCATGACGCGCATGTCAGTACTCCACTTCCTGCGAGCGCTTACGAATCGTCGTCACTTCGTCGCGTTGATTTCCGGTGGGGCCGTGGTAGTTCAGCGCGAAGGACTGCTGGGCGTAACCACCGATGAGATGCGACGGCTTGATCATGATGCGGGTGAGCGCATTGTGAATGCCGCCGCGTTTGCCGCGACCCTTGAAGTCGTCGGGCTGGTCGGCGCCGTTGCCGTTGGAGCCGTTGCCGTTGGAACCGTTGCCGCCCTTGCCGTTCGTCGTGGTCGGTGGCCCTTCGATGCGCGGCACGTTCACCGTGCGGTCCTGGGCGTGGTACATGAACACCGTGCCCTCGGGCATGCGGTGCGACACGATCGCCCGGGCCACCACCACGCCGTTGCGGTTGACGGCCTCGATCCAATCGTTGTCCGACACACCGATCTTCGCGGCGTCGACGTTCGACATCCAGATGGCCTGACCGCCGCGCGAGAGCGTGAGCATGTGCAGGTTGTCCTGGTACGCCGAGTGGATCGACCACTTGGAGTGCGGGGTCAGGTAGCGCACCGTCACCCCGCCGTGCTCGTTGACCGAGCCGATGCCGGGCTCGCTGAACAGCGCCGTCATGTCCAGCGGCGGCCGGTAGATCGGCAGCTGTTCGCCGAGTTCGATCATCCAGTCGTGATCGAGGTAGAAGTGCTGGCGCCCGGTGAGGGTGTGCCAGGGCTTGAGCCGCTCGGTGTTGATCGTGAAGGGCGAGTAGCGACGGCCGCCGGTCTCGCTGCCCGACCATTCGGGCGAGGTGATGACGGGCACCGGCCGGGCCTGGGTGTCCGCGAAGGTGATGCGCTTGCCCTCGTGCTCGGCCGCCAGATCCGCCATCTTGGTGCCGGTACGCTCCTCGAGATCCTCGAAGCCCTCCACGGCGAGGCGGCCGTTGGTGGTGCCGGACAGCGCGAGGATCGTCTCGGCGGCGTGGGTGTCCTTGGCCAGCGACGGACGGCCCTGTGCCACACCGGAAACGACGGTTCCGTTCTGACCCCTGAGGTACTCGACCTCCTCGGCCGGATGGGTGACCACGCCCTTGGTGGTGAGCCCCAGCGTCTCGACCAACGGTCCCAGCGCGGCCATCTTCTCGGCGACGGCGGGGTAATTCCGTTCCACCACCACGAGTTTGGGCATGGTCTTACCCGGAACGGGCTCGCATTCGCCCTTCTTCCAGTCCAGTACGCGCCCGCCGGCCTGGGCCAGCGCGTCGGCGGTGTCGTGCTGCAGCGGCACCGCCACGATGTCCTTGCGGACGCCGAGGTGCTTCTCGGCCAGCCAGGAGAAGCCGCGCGCGATGCGGTGGAAGGCGTCGAAGTCGGTGCGGGTCTCCCACGGCGGGGAGATGGCCGGGGTGAAGGCGTGCACGAAGGGGTGCATGTCGGTGGAGGACAGATCGTGCTTCTCGTACCAGGTGGCGGCGGGCAGCACGATGTCGGAGTACATGGTGGTGCTGGTCATGCGGAAGTCCAGTGACAGCAGCAGATCCAGCTTGCCGGTCGCGCCCTCCTCGCGCCAGACCAGCTCCTGCGGCCGCACGCCGGTGGCCTCGCCGGTCTGCAGGTTGGAGTCCGCGCCCAGCAGATGCTTGTGGAAGTACTCGTTGCCCTTGCCCGAGGAGCCGAGCAGGTTCGCGCGCCACACGGTGAGCACGCGCGGGAAGTTCTCCGGGGCGTCGGGATCCTCGCAGGCGAACCGCAGCTCACCGGACTTCAGGCCCTCGACCACGTAGTCGGCCGCGCTCGTGCCCGCGGCCTCGGCCTCGTCGGCCAGATCCAGGGGATTGCGGTTCAGCGTCGGGTAGGACGGCATCCAGCCCAACCGCGTTGCGAGCGCGATGTTGTCGGCGGCGGTGCGCCCGGCGAACTCGCCCTTGGCCAGCGGCGAGGCGAACGCCTCGGAGGTGAAGGGGTCGTAGCGCCACTGGTCGTTGGTCAGGTACCAGAACACGGTGCCCTGCATCTGGCGTGGCGGCCGCTGCCAGTCCAGGCCGAAAGCCAGTGTGGCCCAGCCGGTTACCGGACGGCACTTCTCCTGGCCCACGTAGTGCGCCCAGCCGCCGCCGTTCACGCCCTGGCAGCCGGTGAGCAGCGTCAGGGTGAAGAAGGCGCGGTAGATCTGATCCGAGTGGAACCAGTGGTTGGTGCCCGCGCCCATGAGGATCATCGAGCGCCCGCCGGATTTATCGGCGTTGTCGGCGAATTCGCGGGCGATGCGCGCCGCCTGGACGGCGGGGACGCCGGTGATCTGTTCCTGCCAGGCCGGTGTGTACGGCTCGCTGGGATCGTCGTACCCGGTAGGCCAGCTGCCGGGCAGCCCCGATCGCGCTACCCCGTACTGGGCCAGCAACAGGTCGAACACCGTCGTCACCCGCTTACCCGCCACGACGGTGGTCGGCACACCGCGCGTGAGGACGCCCGCGGTGGGCTCGTCGAAGCGGGGGAACTGCACGGCCGCAGCGTCGTCGGTGCGACCGTGCAGAGTCAACAGGGGATCGACGTCCCCGAGGTCCAGGTTCCACTTACCCTTGCCCGCTTCGGTGAAGCGATCGCCGAGGGATCCGTTGGGCACCTGGGGATTTGCCTCGCCGTCGAGCAATACCGGCTTGAATTCCGCACCCTCGCCGGTCTCGCCGAGGTCGGCGGCGGTGAGGAACTTGCCCGGTACCGCGACGCCGTCCTTGTCCTCGAGCGTGATGAGGTACGGCAGGTCGGTGTAGCGCTTGATGTAGTCGTCGAAGCGCTCGGTGCGCTTGGCGACGAAGAACTCGTTGAGCACGACGTGGCCCATGGCCATGGCCAGCGCGGCGTCGGTGCCGGGGCGCGCGGGCATCCACTCGTCGGCGAACTTGGTGTTGTCGGCGTAGTCGGGCGACACCACGACGACCTTCTGGCCCCGGTAGCGGGCCTCGGTCATGTAGTGCGCGTCCGGGGTTCGGGTCACCGGGACGTTGGAGCCCCACATGATGAGGTAGCCGGCGTCGAACCAGTCTGCGGACTCGGGCACGTCGGTCTGGTCGCCGAAGACCTGCGGCGAGGCCACCGGCAGGTCGGCGTACCAGTCGTAGAACGACAGCATCGAGCCGCCGATCAGCGAGATGAAGCGCGCGCCGACGGCGTGGCTGACCATGGACATGGCCGGAATCGGGGAGAAGCCGGCGACGCGGTCCGGGCCGTACTTCTTGATGGTGTGCACGTGGGCGGCGGCGGCCATCTCGGCGGCCTCCCACCATTCGGCGCGCACGAAGCCGCCGCGACCGCGAGCGGACTTGTAGGACTCGGCCTTCGCGGGATCCTCGACGATGGACTCCCACGCCAGCACCGGATCCTTGAGCCGGGTCTTGGCCTCGCGGTACAGCTCCAGCAGCACGCCGCGCACGTACGGGTAGCGGATGCGCGCGGGGGAGTAGGTGTACCAGGAGAACGACGCGCCGCGCGGGCAGCCGCGGGGCTCGTACTCGGGCTTGTCCGAACCCACCGAGGGGTAGTCGGTCTGCTGGGATTCCCAGGTGATCACGCCGTCCTTGACGTAGATCTTCCAGGAGCACGAACCGGTGCAGTTCACACCGTGCGTGGAGCGCACCACCTTGTCGTGGGACCAGCGATCACGATAGAACTCGTCGGCCTCGCGCCCGCCCACCCGATGCAGGGTGCGCAGATCGCCGGAAACCTCGCCGCGATTGAAGTACTTTCCCAGTCGAAGAAGTGCATCCGCGGAGGAAGTTCCGGTATGCGAGTTAGCCATGACGCCCCCATCGAGTGAGAAAAACCGGGCTGCTGGCTCGACTGTAGGGACGACATTGCGGGCATCAAAACCAGGTTCTCACAGTGCGCGACGGCCGCCGGTGAGTTGTGAGATCGCCGCAACCTCACGGTCACTGCGCGATAGCGGCAATACCCCCGGTGATCGCGCGTGACCTGCGGTTACCGAGGGTGAACCGCTGAAATACAGCCCGTTCCAGGGGTTCCGGAGGTGTCACGGTGATGCTTTGGAAACGGCTGGTTCTCCGGCGGTTTACATTTGTTAACACGTTTCGGAAGGGGACCTGTACGCGATTTTCCGCCAACCCGGCTACCGTGTCGCCGCTTCGGAGTGGCGTGGATTACCCGTCGGTATTCGCGTTTGCTGAATAATCGCCACCGAATTCGGCGGCACCGGGCGCGCGGTACGAAATGCGGAGTGTGACATCCCGAATCGGACATTCGAACCGCGTCCGCATCGCGGAGCGCCCGTAAATCCCCATTCCATCCGAACGGGACACGCGGTCGCGGCGCGCGGGCGGGGACGTGCTCCGTCCCCGCCCGCGCCGCCGGTGTGCGCGGTTCAGGCCACGGGCGTGGTGTCCCGGGGCCGCTTGAACCAGGCCGAGGCGTTGCGCCCGGACAGCAGGATCACCAGTGCCACCCCCGCGATGAAGCCCAGTGGTCCGGGCGGTGACTGGCTCGCCGCCCCGCCGAGTCCCATGAACGCGGTGATGACCGCGAAGACGATCGAGGTCACCCGCAGTCCGTTGCCGCCCGAACCGTAGGCGAACGCCAGGCTGGCCAGCACGATGGGGGCGAAGAAGCCGCCGACCGCCGCACCCGCGAGGTAGGCGTTGCCCACCATCGTCGCCGCGACGATCACCGCGATGCCCAATCCCCCGAAGAGGAAGGCGATCACCCGCGCCGCCTTCACCGCCGAGGGCATGACCGTAATCGGCGTGTACGGCCCATAGGGGTTGTAGCCGTGGGGATTCGGGGGATAGCCGTAGCCCGCGTCCCCGCCCGCCGGGAACGGTGGCATGGGGTCGTAGCCGCCGGCGGGCGGTGGTGGATAGGCGCTCGGCGGCGGTGCGGAGCTCGCGGCCGGGGCGTTGCCCAGCGCCGGAAACGGTGTCGTCGGTGGGTAATTCGGGGTCTGCTCGCTCGCGGGCGGCGGTGCCGCGGCCGCCGGGGCCGATTGTCCCCACACCGCGGGCAGTTCGGCCGTGCCGTGCGGTGAGCGCCTGCCCGGCGCGTGATCGGCTGTCGCGCCCGCGTTCGTATGCTCGCCCTCGCGCGGGTCTTTCCCCAGTTCCACCGGTACATCCTCTGCAGTTGTGCGCCCGGCCTCCGTCCCGCCGGGTACTCCGCTCCGCACGCTAGCAGTGGTCCCCGACACAGCGGCGCGGTCTGGATCACACATTCTTCAGAAGGTGACCGAAGTCGTGGGACGAATCGGTGGCATCCCGCCGCGCCTCGCGCTAGATTGGAGTCATTCCAGAAAACGACCATCGTTCAGAAGGAGTGCGATATGACCACCACACTGTCCCGGACCCCGATCACCAGCCCGCTGGGTAAGGCCGAGCAGAAGGCGGTCGGCCTGGCCCTGCAGTCGGCGCTGACCGATCTCGTCGATCTGTCGCTGCTGGCCAAGCAGGCGCACTGGAACGTGGTGGGCCGCGACTTCAAGACCGTGCACCTGCACCTGGACGAGGTGGTCGACAGCGCCCGCGAGTTCTCCGACGCCGTCGCCGAACGTGCTGCGGCACTGGGTATCTCCCCGGACGGCCGCGCGGCGACCGTCGCCGAGGCCAAGGGCCTGCCGCAGCTGCCCACCGGCTACCTGCGCACCCATGAAGCGGTATCGGGCATCGTCGAGGTACTGGACAAGCTGACCCAGCGCCTGCGCGGCCATATCGCCGCCACCGAGACCGCGGACCCGGTCACCCAGGATCTGTTCATCTCCATCACGGCCAAGATCGAGGAGCATCGCTGGATGTTCCAGGCCCAGCTCGCGGACTGACCGGCGGCCGAACGGGAGCACAGCCCACTCCCGTTCGGCGAACGGCTTTTCGCACGGCGCGGAACCGGACGTCCGGAACGCGACCGGTTGCGAGCGCCCGGCCACCGACCATCGAAAGCCCGCCCGGCCTGCTGACGCCGGGCGGGCTTTCGCACGGGATCTCTATTCCGCGATCAGCTCCGCCTCGGAGTCCAGCGCCCGCTGTGTCTCCTCCGGGACGCCGATCGAGCCCGGCAGGTAGGTGACCGAGCGCAGCGCGCCCGAGTAGCGGAAGACGCCACGGCGTTCGCGCAGGTCCCAGGAGACCGGGCCGCGGGCGTCGAGCCCGACGGTGATGCCCGTCCACGGCGCCATGCCCACCAGTTGCACCTGGTCCGTCAGCACGGCGGCCTGCACGCCGTCGATGCCGAGGGAGAAGTCCCAGCGCAGATGCGGCCGCACCGTCGCGGACACGCTCAGATTCCGGCTGCCCGCCGGGATGGGACCGGCGTCCACGGTGTGCTCGCGGCCGTAGGCGTTGTAGGTGAAGTGCAGGCGATCGTGCTCCACGTAGAGCACATAGCCGCCGAGCGGATCACCGTGCGACACGAGCACACCCGCGTCTCCCGGCTCGAACCCGGCGAGTTCGGCGGCGATGGTGAAGTCCCGGTACGCGATCAGGCGCTGGGAGCGGTACCGCTCGAGCGTGGCGGTGCCGGGCAGGATGCGCACGCGGTCGGTGAGCCGCGCCTCCTCGGGCCGGCGCAGGGCCAGATCCTGGCGCGTGAGCAGCGGGAACACCGTGTTGTTCCAGGCGGCCTCGTCCCAGGCGGCAGCCAGTTCGGCCACCTTCTCCGGGAATCGCTCGGACAGATCGTGCAGTTCGGTGGGATCGGTGCGGACGTCGAAGAGCTGCCAGCGCGGATCATCGATGCCGCGCGCGGGCTCCAGCAGCGCCAGCAGCTTCCAGCCGTCCCGGTAGAAACCGCGATGCCCGGTCATCTCCGAATACTGTTCGGTGTGCCGGGACACCGCGCCCGGATCACGCAGCACATCGACCGCGGACACGCCGTCGAAATCCTTGGCGGGCAAGCCGTTCCGGACGGTGGGCCGCTCGAGCCCGGCCAGCTCCAGCAGGGTGGGAGCCAGATCGGTGACGTAGGTGTACTCCTGGCGCACGCCCGCGTCATCGGTGGTGCGCGGCAGACCCTTGGGCCAGGACAGGACGAACGGCACCCGCACGCCGCCCGCGAACGTCTGCCCCTTGTAGAAGCGGAACGGGGTGTTGGACGCCTGCCCCCAGCCGCGCGGATAGTGCACGCCCAGCCGGGCCGTGCCGATGAGTTCGTCGTCGTGCGGCACGTCGCGTTCCCAGTCGGGCTCGTCCACCTGGGCGAACTGCGCGAAGTAGGTGCGGGTGCCCTCCGGGCCGCCCTCGGCGGTGCCGCCGTTGTCGGAGGTGAAGACGATGATCGTGTTGTCCAGCTCGCCGAACTGCTCGAGGGTGTCCACGATGCGCCCCAGGCTCTGGTCGATGCTGTCGACCATGCCCGCGTACACCTCCATGTACCGCTCGAAACGCGACTGCTGCTCCGGGGTCAGCGAATCCCACTCCTGCGCTTCGTATCCCGGCTCGGTGTTGCGCGGCTTCTGCTGGGTCCCGGGCGGGAACAGTCCCTGGGCGAGCTGCTCGGCGAATCGGCTCTGCCGCAGGCGATCCCAGCCCTCCTTGTATCTGCCCCGGTACTTGGCCTGATCCGCGGGTTTGGACTGCAACGGCCCGTGCATGGCGGTGTGCGCGAAGTAGAGGAAGAACGGCTTGTCGGCGTCGTGCGCGCGCAGATCCTTGAGATAGCCGATGGCGCGATCGGTGTAATCGTCGGTCAGATAGTAGTCCTCGGGGAACTCCTCGACCTCGACCGCCGAGCTGTCCGAGATCAGCTGGTTCGGATGGTAGAAGGAGTTCAGGCCCTCCAGAGACCCGTAGTACCGGTCGAATCCGCGCTGGGTCGGCCAGGAATCGCGATGCGAGCCCGGATGCAGCGTGGCATCGCGCACCAGATGCCATTTTCCGACCGCGTAGGTGGCATATCCGTTGGCGCGCAGGATCTCCGGCAGCGTGAGCACGTCGTCGGCGAGTTCCAGGCGCAGTCCCGGATATCCCGGATCGGCGTTGGCGACGAAACCGAAGCCCGCGCGATGGGAATTCACTCCGGTCAGCAGCGCCGCCCGGGACGGCGAGCACAGCGGGGTGGTGTGAAAGTTGGTGAGCCGCAGGCCCGTGGCGGCCAGGCGGTCCAGGGTGGGGGTCTCGATCTCCGAGCCGAAGGGCCCGATATCGCTGAAGCCCATATCGTCGACCAGGACCACGATGATGTTGGGCGCGCCGGCGGGGGCGGCGGGCGGGTAGACCCATTCGGGCGTCGACTCGGCGGTGGTGCGGCCGATCTCGCCGGCGAAGTTCTCATAGCCACGGGCATGCGGGGGAACAGGCATCCGCCCAGCAAAGTTCCGGGCACCGCCGCTCGCCAGGGTTTCATTCGTGCTGCGCGCAACCGGTGATCGTGTGCGGACCCGCTGTTAGCGTCGCCGCCATGCACATCGGCCACCCCCGCGCGCCCCGCACCGGATCGCTCCGGTCCCCGCGGGCACAGGGCTGTCCGTACTGTGCCTGACGCGCCGGCCCCGCGCGTAATTCTCCGTTTTCTCAAGTCCCCCAGGTGTGTTCAGCGCACCCCGCCGCCTGTCCAGCGGCTCATATCTCGAGGATCTTCAGATGAATACGTCCCCCCGTGGACTGGATCGCCGTCATTTCCTGCGCAACTCCGGCATCGCCGCGCTCGCCATCTTCGGCGGCGGCGCGCTGGCGGCCTGCACCTCGGCCGTGAATCAGAGCAAAGGTGGCGGCGACGACAACGCGGAGCCCGTGCGCGGCGGCACGCTGAAGTACGGCGTGCAGTTCGACCTGATCCCCTCGAACCTGCTCACCAACACCGGCACCACCCCGGCCGTGGTCGGCCTGGTCTACGAATCGCTGGTGCGCTACCCGCACGACAAGCTGGAGCCGCAGCCGCTGCTGGCGGAGAAGTGGGCGCTGGCCCCGGACGGTAAGTCCATCACCCTGGACCTGCGCAAGGACGTGAAGTTCCACAGCGGCCGCGGCTTCACTGCCAAGGACGTGGAGTTCGCGCTGCGCACCTACGCCGATCCCAAGTGGACCGCGCAGCTCAAGAGCACCGCCGCCGCCATCACCGGCTTCGACATCATCGACCCGTACCGGATCACGCTGAACTTCGCCCATCCGCTGGGCAACATCTTCGACCTGCTCGACACCGTCCCGATCCTGGACAGCGAGAGCATCGACCAGGTCGCCACCGGCGAGAAGCTCGTCGGCACCGGCCCGTTCCGCTTCGTCTCCCGAATTCCCAATCAGCAGTTGGTGTTCGAGCGCAACCCCGACTATCGCGTCCCGGAGCGGCCGTACCTCGACCGGGTCGAGTTCACCGTCATCGCCGACAACCAGGCGCAGCTCAACGCGCTCAAGTCCGGGCAGATCCACTTCGCGGACGCCATCAGCTACCGCGACAACGAGACCCTGGCGAAGAACGACGAGTTCAAGGTCATCGCCTACGAGGGCGCCGAACTGCAGCTGTACGTGGGCGCGAACGTCTCCGACCCCGCCCTCGCCGATGTGAAGCTGCGCCAGGTGATCGCCTACGCGCTCGATCGCGAGCGCATCATCGCCGAGGTCTACCGCGGCGCGGGCTACCCGCTGAACGTGCCGTGGCCCACCGGATCCCCGGCCTTCGACGCCGGCCGCAACACGCGCTATTCGCGAGATGTGGCCAAGGCGAAGCAGATTCTGTCCGGCCTGCCCAAGCCGCCGAAGCTGCCGCTGACCTTCGTCGCGGGCATCTCCGCGTACGAGGCCGCCGCGCAGATCGTGCAGGCCAACCTCGCCGAGGTCGGCGTCGAGGTCGAGCTGCTGCCGATCGACAACGCCACCTTCGTCAAACAGCTCATCGGCGCGCAGTTCCCGGGCCTGTGGATCACCGATCACTCCTGGGCGCAGTTCGTACCCTCGACGCTCACCGTCAGCGCCTACCCCTTCAACGCCCGCAAGAACGCCTCGCGTTTCGAGTCCCCGGCCTACACCGCTGCGGCCGACGCGGCCTGGAAGCTGCCGCAGGGCACCGGCCCCGAGGCCACCAAGGCGTACCAGGCACTGAGCGATCAGCTGCTGGAGGCGCTGTTCCTCATCGAGATCGGCGTCCACCACCCGCAGGGCACCAGCACCCGGAAACTGCACGCGGTCAACTGGACCAAGCGCCGCGAGCTCGATCTGCGCGAGACCTTCCTCGCATGACCGGGTATCTGCTGCGCCGCGTGCCGTCGGCGGTGGCGGTGCTCTTCGGCGCGTCGGTGCTGATCTTCCTGCTGTTGCGGCTGGTCCCCGGTGATCCGGCCACCACGCTGGCCGGGCCCGACGCCGATCCGGAGTCCATCGAGGCCATCCGCCGCCAGCTCGGGCTCGACAAATCCATTCCGGCGCAATACCTGACCTGGGTGAGCGATGTGCTCACCGGTGATCTCGGCCGCTCCTACATCATTGGCGGGCAGATCGCCGATCTGGTCGGGCGCGGGCTCACCAACACCCTGGTGCTCACCGCGTTCGCCCTGCTGCTGGCGGTCACCATCTCGCTGGCCGTCAGCGTCGCCTCGGTGCTGTGGGATCGCAAGTGGCTCAACGCCCTCGTGGCCGCGGCCAACACGGTCGCGGTGGCGGTGCCGGTCTTCGTCACCGGCGTGCTGCTGGTGCTGGTGTTCGCGGTCGCCATCCCGATCCTGCCCGCCGGCGGCGTACCCCCGGACGGGTTCATCGCCCACCCCGACATCGCCGTGCAGTACCTGCTGCTGCCCGGCATCTGCCTGGCGCTGCCGGTGACCGCGGCCCTGACCCGCTTCCTCACCGAGTCGCTGCGCACCGAACTGCGCAAGCCCTACGTGCTGACCGCACGGGCCCTGGGCATCTCGCATCGCGAGATCGTCACCCGCGGCGCGCTGCGCAACGCCCTGCCCACCATGCTGACCGTGCTCGGCATCCAGACCGGGCAGCTGCTGGGCGGCGCGGTGCTGGTGGAGGCCGCCTTCGCCTGGCCCGGCATCGGCCAGCTCATCGAACAGGGCATCAACCGCCGCGACTACCCGGTGGTGCAGGCGCTGCTGCTGTTCTCGGTGGCGGTCTTCGTGGCCATTCAGCTCACCACCGACATCGTGCACGCCTACCTCGACCCCCGCATCCGCATCGGAGGCCGATCGTGACCGGACCGTCTCTCACGAAAATCGCCGCGCCGGACCTCGATTCGGGCGACCTCGATCCCGCGACCGGTGTCGTCGATCGCCGGCCGGATGCGGCGCGCCCGCTGCTGCGGGCCCTGCGCAGGAGGCAGGGCCTGGCCGGGGTGCTGCTGGTCGGCGTCATCGCCCTCGCCGGTCTCGCGGCCGGGCTGCTCACGAACTACGGCCCGCTGGAACAGATTCCGGGCGCGAACCTGGTCGGGCCCAGCTCCGAACACTGGTTCGGCACCGACAACCTCAACCGCGACATCTTCACCCGGGTGCTGTACGGCATTCGCATCGATCTGATCATCGCCCTGGTCGCGGTGCCGATCGGCGCGGTCATCGGGGCGCTCGCGGGCCTGCTGGCCAGCGTGAACACGGTCGCGGATGTCATCACCCAGCGCGTCTTCGACCTGATCCTGGCCTTCCCGGCGCTCATCTTCGCCATCGCGCTGGCCGCGGTCACCGGACCCGGCGCGCACGCGGTGATCATCGTCATCGTGGCCGCCGAGATCCCCATCTTCGGCAGGCAGATCCGCACCGCCATACTGGCCGTGCGCGAGCAGCCCTATGTCGAGGCGTCCGAGGTGATCGGCGCGAGCACCTGGTGGACGCTGCGCAAACACGTGCTGCCCAACGTGATCGAGCCCGTCTCGGTGCAGCTGGCGCTGTCGCTGTCGATCGCGGTCTTCATCGAGGGGGCCATGAGCTTCATCGGCATCGGCGTCCGCCCGCCCGAGCCCTCGCTGGGCTCGCTCATCTCCGCGTCCATCGACAATCTCGACGCCAATCCGGCGTTCGCGGTCGGCCCGCTCGTCGTGGTCTCCGGCCTGACCCTCGGATTCCTGTTGATCGCCCAGGCATTGGGCCGCGCCCGGAGGATCGGATGAGCGACAACGAACAACTCCCCGCCGCGAACACGCTGCTCGACATCCGCGATCTCGCCGTGCGGTTCGGCGACCGCGTGGTCGTGGATCGGGTACGCGTGCACGTGGACCGCGGCGAAACCGTCGCGCTGGTCGGCGAATCCGGCTCCGGCAAGTCCCTGACCGCGCGGGCGGTGCTCGGGCTGCTGCCCGAGGGCGCCCGCGCGACCGGCTCGATCCGGCTGGGCGACACCGAGATCATCGGCACGCCCGACACGGAACTGCGCGCGCTGCGCGGCACCCGGGCCGCGATGGTGTTCCAGGAACCGCAGACCGCGCTGAACCCGGTGCAGAAGATCGGCACCCAGATCGCCCAGGCGCTGCGCGCGCACGCCGCGGGCGCGGCCGGCGGGCGATCGATCAGCAAGGCGGAAGCCAGGACCCGCGCGATCGAGCTGCTCGCCCTGGTCGACATTCCCGAGCCGGACAAGCGCGTGGACTGGTATCCGCACCAGCTCTCCGGCGGGCAGAAGCAGCGCGTGGTCATCGCGCTGGCGCTGTCCGGGGAACCGGATCTGCTCATCGCCGACGAACCCACCACCGCCCTGGACGTGACCGTGCAGGCCGAGATCCTGGATCTGCTGCGGGCCCTGCAGCGCCGCACCGGTACCGCGATCCTGTTCATCACGCACAATCTGGGCGTGGTCGCGGCCATCGCCGATCGCGTGGTCGTCATGCGCGCCGGGCAGGTCGTCGAAACCCGGGACGTGCACGAGCTTTTCGCGAATCCGCGCGAGGAGTACACCCGTACCCTGCTCGCGGCGGTGCCCGCGCTGCCGGAGCGGGCGGCGGTGGGCGAACCGGGCGAACCGGCGGTCGATCCGGTCGCGGCGACCGGTGCCGTATCGCCGATCGCGATCGGGCCGGCGCGATCGCCCGCGCCGACGGCGGACACCGTCGCCGCGCCCGCGGACGCCCGCGCATCGGCCGGGCGGGCCGAACCCGTGCTGCGCGTCGCCGATCTCACCGTCGTCTATCGCCGCGGCCGCAAGCGTTTCCGGGCGCTGGACGGGGTCTCGCTCACGGTGGCGCCCCGCGAGGTGATCGGGCTGGTCGGCGAATCCGGTTCCGGCAAGAGCACTCTCGGCCGCACCGCGCTGGGACTGGTGCCCGCGACGTCGGGTGAGGTGGTGCTGCAGGGTGTTTCGCTGACCGGCCGCTCCGCCCGCGAGCTGCGCGGGCTGCGCAAGAACGTCGCGCTGGTGCACCAGGACGTGACCGCGTCGCTGGATCCGCGCCGCACACTCCAGGATTCCATCGGCGAACCCCTGCTCGTGCACCGCGCCGCCTCCGGCGCGCTGCTGCGCGCGCGAGTGGGTGATCTGCTGGATTCGGTACGCCTGCCGCGCGATTACGCCACCCGCCGCCCGGGCGAGCTCTCGGGCGGGCAGCGCCAGCGCGTCGCCCTGGCGCGGGCCCTGGCCCTGGCGCCACGCCTGCTCATCGCCGACGAGCCGACCAGCGCCCTCGATGTGTCGGTGCAGGCGCAGGTGCTGGACCTGTTCGCCGATCTGCGGGCCGAATACGGCTTCGCCTGCCTGTTCATCAGCCACGACCTGGCCGTGGTCAATCAGATCGCGGACCGCGTCGTGGTGCTGCGCCGGGGCGGCATCGTCGAGACCGGACCGGTCGAGCAGGTGTTTCGCCGGCCCGGCGCGGAGTACACCCGCGAACTCCTGGCGGCGGTGCCGGCGGCGACGCCGCGCCCGCGTTCGTCCGGTCCGCAGGACGCGCCCGGTGTCGCCGCGCCATTCGCGATCGGAGCCTGAGCGCTACGCCGTTCTTTCCCGTATTCACGCTGTTGGGAAGGGCCGTCCGGCCCTTTTCCAATACAGACCAAATGGTTTCATTAGGCCATTCACGGATAACCGCGTCGAGCCCCCAATAGTGGGGGACGAGGGGCCCGGCGTGTTCGCGCGGCAGCACGCAATGGTCGCCCGCGACACCGGAATACGCGTCCGATGGGCGGAAATTCCAGCGCGGCACGATGATCGGGCGGACGCGTTCGCACACCGATACCGGCGTGGGCGCTCGGTGATACAGATTGGGCAACTCGCGTGTGCGCGATTCGGTCCGGAACTGTGGAAACATCCCCTTTCAGGGTGAATTCCGGCGGGACCCGCTTCAACGGGGAGGTGCGGTGATTGCCGGCGGCTGATGAAGGAGGATCGGTGGTCGCCAATATGACATGCGGACGTGATTACGACGCCCTGGAAGCCCCCACGCTCGGGAATCTGCTCCGCAAATTGCGTGATGACCGGGGAGTGTCACGGGAGCGATTGGCCTTCAACGCCGGCGTGAGCGCCAGCTACATAACGCATTTGGAGAAGGGCGATCGCGGAAATCCGACCCGCGAGGTCGTCCAGGCGCTCACCAGATATCTGGATCGCCTCGAGCCGCTGTCGGACTCGGACCGGCGCCAGCTCACCGATCTGGCCGGGCTGCCCGCCGGCGAGTTCCCGACCGTCGAGCAGTTGCGCGCCGCCCTCACCCCGGACCTGCGCCGCATCCTCACCGGGCATCGGCCGGGTCCGGCGGCGTTCATGGACACGCGCGCCAACGTCATCGCCTGGAACGAGGGGTGGGCCGAGGCGTTTCCGGGGCTGATCGACGACGGCAACATGCTGCACTGGTTTTTCAACAACGAACTGGCCACCCGGGTCATGGTGAACTGGGAGTCCGACGCCCGGCTGGTGGTGCGCTGGCTGCGCGGATTGATCGGCCGCTCGGGCAATGTCGCCGGATTCAGCGACCTCATCCGCGACCTCGGCGCGTATCCGAAGTTCCGCCAGGTCTGGGCCGAGGGCGGGGTGGCCTTCGCCCCGCACGTCTGGTCGCTGCACCTGCGCAACCCGGTCACCGGCGTGCGCCGCCGGCTGTACGCCCAGACCGGCCGCCTGGACAGCGGCGCCTACCCGGGCCAGTTGCTCGCCGTACTCGGACTGCCCGGCTGAGTCCCGAACCGGCCACCGTCACCCGAATCAGCGGGACGGTGGCCCCGTGTCGAACGCGGCCGAATCCGTCAGCGGGGCAGCGGAATGAACTCCACCGGTTGCCCGTCCACGGCGTCGGCGGGCACCACCGCGAGCGCGTCCCGGCCGAGCAGATTGGCCAGGTGCGCGGTGCGCAGGCGCACGTCGCCGATCAGCTCACCGGCGGGTCCGAGCCGGACGGGCACGATACGCGGTGCGGGCCCGGCTATTTCGGCGGCGTTCGCCAGCGGCGCGGAGAACGCGGGCGCGGGCGTCGCGCCGGTCAGCCCGTCCCGCAGCGCCGAGATCAGCCCCAGCAGCGTGGACACCGCGGCGTAGGGGTTGCCCGGCAGGCCGAGAACGGCCGGGCCGGTGTCGAGTTGGGCCACCACGGTGGATCCGCCGGGGCGCAGCCGCAGCCGGTTCACCAGCACGCGCGCCCGGGCCCGGTCCAGCGCGGCCCGCAGCTGGTCGGCCGCGCCGCCGCCGGTCGCGCCCACGATGACCAGCAGGTCGCAATCGACCGCCGCGTCGAAGACCTCGTCGAAGGCATTGGCGGTGTCGCGCAGATGGACTCGGTCCACGACGGTGATGCCGGAGGCGGCGAGCAGATCGGGCAGCACCGGCCCGATGGAGTCGCGGGTCTGCCCGGCGTGCAGCGGGCCCTCGCTGCGAATCTCGTCCCCGGTCATGACGATTCGCGCCCGTACCGGCCCGCGCACGGCGACCGTGTGCACTTCGGCGCTGGCGGCCACCGAGATCAGCGCGGTGGTGACCGGCGCGCCCGCGGGCGCGACCTCGTCGCCGGGCTGCCATTCCTCGCCGCGATAGCGCACGTCGTCGCGAATCGGGGTGTCCGGCAGGCGATGCAGCAGCCCGTCCGGGCCCAGGGTGACGAATTCGTCGCGCACGACCGAACCGGTTCCGTCCGGAACGTGCGCGCCCGTGGCGATGCGCACCGCTTCGCCGTCCAGCAGGCCCACCGGGCGCTGCCCGCCCGCGAAGCCGATATCGCGGCGCACCTGCCAGGGGCCCGCGCCGCTGACCGCGTAGCCGTCCATGGCGGAGACGTCGAATCGGGGCAGCGCGCCGGCGGCGGGCATCGGCGCGGCCAGCGCCGCGCCCTTGGCCGTGCGAATCGCGGTGTCGCGCACCGGCAGCCGGGAGATGTTCCGGCGCAGGGTGTCCCGCGCCTCGTCCAGAGTCAGCGGGGTCGCGGCGCGGCCCGCCGCCGCCCGGGCCTGCTGGACGTCGTCGGGGGTGTCGCAATCCTCGATGCCGGACAGCTGGACCGTGACGGTGTCGACCGGCACCAGCGCCTTCATCGGCCGGTTGACCGGCGATTCGAGCTCGCGCAGCGCCGCCAGCAGCGCGGCGCGCCGCCATACGCCGACCAGGTATTGCGGGCGTCCCGCGGCGTCGGCCGCGAAGACCGCGTCGCTACCGGATTCCCTTGCGTGCAGCAGGAGTTCGTCGACCGCGGCCGCTGTGAGAAATGGCATGTCCGCGGCGAGCACGACGATCGATCCGGCCGGGAATTCGCACCCGGCCAGGGCGCCGATCCCGGCCGCGACGGCGGCCACCGGACCGGCTCCGGCGGGCACCTCCTGGGTCTGCAGAATCTCCGGCGCGAGTTCGGGACGATGCGGTCCCACCACCACGACGCGGGTGCACGCCGTGACCGCCCGCAGGGCCGCATCCAGCATGGATCGGCCGCCGACCACGATCGCCGGCTTGTCGACACCGCCCATCCGGCTGGCCCGCCCGCCGGCGAGCACGATGGCGTCGACGGTCGTCACGAGGAGCCGCCGGGGGTGGGGATGATCATGGTTGAAGATGGTAGTTGCCGGTCGATTCCGGACCGCGATCCCGGCCTGCGCCGCGCCCGATTCCTTCGCTTGCTAAGCAATTGCTCATCTCTTCATCGTTATGCGAAGTGCTGCGACACATAGTAGAAATGATCATGTTTTGAACTTCTGCACAATCGCATATGGCAGTATCCGAGGCCAGAGCTGACGGCGTTCCTGGCGATTCGTCACAGTTCACGACAGGCGTTACAGCGGGTCCCGCTGTCCGGAACCGGGTGGTTACCGGATCGATGAAGGTTGGTTTGCTGAATGTTTGTGGAGAGGGAACGGCGTGGTGTTGAGCGTGAAACCGCCTAGAGACTTCGAAGAGCTGAAACCCCCGACCTTCGGTCTGCTGCTGCGAAAGCTGCGCGACGCACGGGGGGTATCGCGCGAAAGACTCGCGTTCAACGCCGGGGTCAGTGCCAGCTACATCAGCCATTTGGAGAAGGGCGATCGCGGCCATCCCACCCGCGAGGTCGTCGACGCGCTCGTCCGCTATCTGGACCGAATAGAGCAGCTCTCCGCGGTCGAACGCCGGCATCTGCTCGATCTCGCCGGTCTGGGCGTGAGCGAATTCCCCACGGTGCAACAACTGCGCGCGGAAATCACCGACGACATGCGCCGCGCACTCGATCTGCACGAACCCAATCTCGCCGCGTACGTCGATACGCGATGGAATGTGCTGGCCTGCAACGCCAGTTACTCCCGTGCGTTCCCCGGACTGGAACAGGATGTCAATATCCTGCGCTGGCTGCTGGGAAACGAGCGCGCCCGCGAAGTGATGCTGGAGTGGGAGGACGAGGTCAGGCTCACCGTGCACTGGCTGCGCGGCCTCATCGCCAGCTCCGGCGACACCGCGTGGTCGGTGGATTTCCTGGCCGAACTCGGCCGCTTCGGCCTGTTCCGCGAGATGTGGGACGAGGGTATCGCCGCCTACGGCAGGCCCCGGGCGATCATGCATCTGAACGACGCTCCGACCGGGCGTTGCCGGGCCATCGCGGTGCAGTTGTTCAGCGTCTTCTCCGCGGCCTATCCGACCCAGATCCAAATCTTCCTCGGCATTCCGACCTGGTGCTCGGACACCGGCGAAATACTCGATCCCGGCCACGTGCGGAGTCTGTCGCAAGAGGATTGACGTGGCGCGCGCCGTGGCCGGGTGGTCCGGTGCGCCTACTGCGCGATATTCATGCCGTCCGCGCCGCGAGCGGTGAACCACGGATTGGCCCGCGGTCTCCTGGGCGGCTGCTCGGCCTGTGCCCGCTGGACCAGCCGAATCAGCAACGGCGCCACCACTTCCGGATGGGTCCATACCGCGCCGTGGCCCGCGCCCGGAATGGTGACCACGCCGTCGGCGCCGGTCAGGCCGGCGGCGAGCAGTTCCGACTTCTGCGCGGTGCTGGTGCCGTCGTGGCTGCCACGCACGACCAGGGCGGGTGCGCCGATCTCGTCGAGCCGGTGCAGCACCGAACGGCGCTGCATCAGGCAGTCCGCGGCCGGCGCGATCGCCCGCCGATCCGCGGCGTACCAGCGGCTGGTCCAGGCCCGCCACTGGCGCGGATCGGAGCCGCCGATCAGCTGCGGCGCCAACTCCGCGACCAGCGGGGCCATCGGCTCTGTGCCGCACCAGCGTTCGAAGAAGGTGCGGTAGAAGGCGAGCTCGGCCGGCGTGCAGGCATCGCCCTCGGTCGACATCAGCGCGAGCCCGCGCACCCGCTCCGGCGCCAGCAGCGCCGCGCGCATCGCGATGAATCCGCCCTGACTCATTCCGCCGATTACCGCTCTGCGGATTTCCAGTTCATCGAGAACGGCGAGGACGTCGGCGGCCATATCCCAATAGGTGAAGGGTTCGCCCTCGGGTGTCTGGGTACGCCCATGGCATCGGGCGTCAACGGTCACGAGATTGATTCCGGCCGCTGCCAGAGGTTCGCGCATGGGTTCGAACATCGTTTCGTCCATGAGAAAACCGTGGGTGAGCAGAAGCGCCGGACCCGGGATGTTGCTGGCAACGAAATGAACTGTGGCTGAACCTGATCGCACATAAGGCATGGTCAGACCGTAAAGGCAGGAAGTGTTCCTGGCCTAATGTTTGCCCGCTCGGTGCCAGGCACCCTTCAGTACTCTTCCCGACCGGTACCAACACTGGCCAGTGTCAGTACTGCTAGGGGTTTGCCCCAGATGCCGCCAAAACTGGACAACATCGCTGTGCGGCCATTTAAATCAGGCCGTGGCGCTTTTGGGACAAGCGCCAATTCCAAGGGAGGAAATCACAATGTTCGACGTCACCACCGCTGCTCGCCATAACGACTTCCGCGTCGATAAGGGGGCCGGACTGCGCGATTCGCTCGAGGGTTTGCTCCTGCACGACGGCACCGGATTGGACGCCCGAATGCGCCACGCGATCACCGCGGTCGTACACCTCGCGGTCGATACGCCGCTGGGCCCGCCGGAGGACGCCGACGAGTTTCTCGGACGCCTCGACGCCGGCTGGCTGTTCGCCGCCTGGAACGAGTGCGACAGCGAGCTCTCGATGCTCAACACCCTGTCCGGCGGGGACGTGCCCGCGCTGTCCTGGTGCGAGCTCATGTTCACCACGGCGCTCGCGCCCTGGTCATCGGCCCCGGCGGCGGTGCACGCGCGGCGCATCTTCCTCAGCGGCGAACAGGCACGTTTGACGGCGGTCGGCGGTGGGGATTGCTCCATGATGGGCCGCATCTGATTTCGCTTCGGCACCTGGCGGAAAAACTATCGAAGAGGGTGGACGTCGTGAAAATGCACTTTACCAATTTCGACGCAATGTTCGAATCGATCTCGCGCCCGCAGGAATTGGAGCCCGCGTCCTGGCATCAGCAGGCGCTGTGCACACAAACCGATCCGGAGGCCTTCTTTCCGGACAAAGGCGGATCCACCCGGGAAGCCAAACGGGTGTGCTCGGCCTGCGAGGTGCGGCGCGAATGCCTGGATTACGCGCTCGCCCACGATCAGCGTTTCGGTATCTGGGGCGGGCTCTCTCCGCGCGAACGCCGTCGCTACAGCGCCGCCTGACCGATATTCGCGCGCGAGCGGGATATGCGCCGGCGCATCGCCGCACCGGCGCGGTGATCATTCCGAAGCGGCTGGGAGCAAGCAGAATTCGTTGGTCTCCGGATCGGCCAGGATGGTGACCGGCGCCGCGGCGGGCGGGACGAGCCGGGTGCTCGGACTGATCGGGAGCGCACCCGCGGCCCGCAGGCGGGCAGCCTCTTCGACGGGGTCATCGGAGGGGAAAGCGATGAGATCCAGATGAAGACGGCTGCGTTCACCCTGCGCCTCGGGCGTGCGCAGGAACTCCAGCCACGGGCCCTGGCCGGTAGCCGAACGGATTCCGGCGTAGCGATCACTGTCGTGGGTGACCGGCCACCCGGCCGCCGCCGACCAGAACTCGGCGAGCCGCAGCGGATTCTCGGTATCGACGACGATCGCCGCCACCGAACCGGTGTCCACGTAGTGCTCGCGCGGCTCGAGGACACAGAACTCGTTGCCTTCGGGATCGGCGAGCACCACCCACGGCACCGCGCCCTGGCCGATGTCGAGCCGGCGGGCGCCGAGCGAGAGCGCCCTATCCACCTGTACGCGTTGATGATCGAGCGATCGGCTGGCCAGATCCAGATGGATGCGATTCTTCGCCGACTTGGCCTGCTGGGCCGGTAGGAACGTCAGGGCCACGTCCAGGCCGTCCGGGTCGGGCGCGGCGACATCGACCGAATCCGGCCGCTCCACCGTGACCTCCCAACTGAGCAGTTCGGCCCAGAAGCGGGCCACGCTTCGGGGCTCCATCGCATCGAACACCACGCACGCCAGCCGGGTGGACATGCTTCAACGGTAGCCGCCGCCGGGAACTCCGTGTGGCGGGTTCCGCGTATCCGCGGCCGGGCAGCGGCCCCGCGCCGCGCCTCAGTCGAGTGGATTCGCCCCGGTCACAGGCGGTTCGAAGACGTGACGCGCCCGGCGCAAGTCGACGCGGTCATCGAGCATCGGGCAGCCCTCGGCCGCGAGCTCGCGCAACTGCCGATGCGCCAAATGCGGTGCGGGCGTGCCATTTGCGCGCAGAATGCGATGCCACGGCAGATCGGCGGAATCGGTGCGCATGATCCAGCCGACCGTGCGCGGGGTGGACAGTCCGGCCGCGGCCGCGATATCGCCGTAGGTGGCGACCCGGCCGGCCGGAACGGCCGCGACGAGGGCACGAACCCGTTCGATGTCGGCGTCGGAGGTGGGCATGTCCCGACTCTAGGCGGGCGGGGTTGCCAGGGCCGCCCGGACCAGCGCCGCGGTCTGCTCGGGGCGGGCCTGCGCCACCATGTGGTCGCAGTCGAACTCGAGCATCGTGAGCCGCTCGCCCAGGTGCTCGCGCAGCGCGGCGCCGAACTCCGGGGTCACGAAGGGCGGGTGCACCTTCGTCGCCCGCACCACCGTGGTCGGCACGTGCGCGGGCGGCAGCACGAAGTCCCGGGCCAGCTGGCCCCAGTACGAGATGATCGCGGGCATGGTCAACCGCCAGCCCACCCGGCCCGCGCCGGTGGGCACCAGATGCTCGGCCAGTTCCGCGTCGAGCACCCGCGGGTCCAGTTCGCCCCACGCGGTCTCCAGCTTGTCGAAGCGGGCCTGCTCGGCATCGGCGTAGTCGGGGTTCTCCAGCACGGACTCCGCGATCCGCAGCAGGAAATCCGGATCCAGGGCGATCGCCGGGTCCAGCAGCACCAGCGCGCGCACCAGCTCGGGATGCCGATGTGCCAGGTGCACGCCCACCGCCGCGCCGAACGAATGCCCGAGCACGACCACCGGTCCCACGGACTCGGCCGCCAGCAGCCGCGCCAGATCCGCGACGATCGTCTCGAAATCCCACGGCGGCGTACCGGGCGAGCGCCCGTGCCCGCGCAGGTCGGGCGCGAGGAACCGCACCTCGGGCAGCTGTTCGCGCGCGAGCGCCTCCCAGCGCCGTCCGTGGCCGGTCAAACCGTGCAGGGCGAGCACGAGAGGACCCGTCGCGGGGCCGAAACGATGCGTATGAAGATCGAGCACGCCGACCATTCTGCCCGTCGAACCACAGCCGTCGGCGCGGCCAACTCATGGCAAACGCAACCTGTCGGGGCGGTCTGTTGAAATAGCCTGCGTGATGCGATCGGATAGCTCGGTGCAATTGGTGCGCCGGGCCGAGGCAGTCTCCCATCCCCGGGAGTGGGACGCCGCTATCCGCCCGCTGTTCGAGACCGCCGGAATCGACCCCGGCTGGCGGCCCTGGCAGGTCCTGGGCGGACCCGGCACGGGCAAGACCTCGCTGCTGGTCGACATCGCCGCCGAACGCATTCTGAGCGGGACGAATCCCGAGTCGGTGCTGGTGCTCACCTACTCCAAGCGCGCGGCCACCGCGGTGCGCAACGCCATCACCGTGCGGGTGGCCGGCGCGGATCCGGCGCTGGGCGGGGTGCCCGGTGCCACCCGCGGCCCCCTGGTGCGCACCGTGCACTCCTACGCCTTCGCGCTGCTGCGCACGGTCGCCGCCCAGCACAACAATCCGCCGCCGCGCCTGCTCACCGGTTCCGAGCAGGACATGGTCATTCGCGAGATGCTGCGCGGTGAACTCGCCGACGGCGCCGAGCAGTGGCCGGAACGGCTGCATCCCGCGCTGCCCGCCGCCGGATTCGCTGAACAGTTGCGCGACCTCATGCTCCGCGCCACCGAACGCGGCCTCGGACCCGAGGATCTGATCGAACTCGGCCGGACCCACCGGCACGCGGAATGGGTCGCCGCGGGCCGGTTCTTCGAACGATTCGAGCAGATCATGATGCTGCGCTGGGCGGTGGGTATGGACGTGCCCGAGGCCAGCGCACCCGCGCTGGACGCCGCCGAACTCGTCGGCGCGGCGCTGGACGCCCTCGCCGCGGATCCGGAGTTGCTGAACGCCGAACGCGCCCGCCTGCACTGCCTGCTCGTCGACGACGCCCAGCACCTGGATCCCCTTGCCGCCCAGCTGGTTCGCGCCATCGGCTCGGGCGCGGCCGGCACCGTCGTCGCCGCCGACCCGGACCAGGCGGTGTTCACCTTCCGGGGCGCGGACCCGCGCTTCGCCCTCGATCCCGGCGCACCCGCCGAACGCCGAATCATCCTGCGCCGCAACCACCGTTCGGCCACCGAGATCCAGGACGTGACGGCCCGGATCGCCGCGCGCCTGCCCGGGGCCGCCGCCCACCGCGCCGTCCCCGATCACCCGGGCGGCGCCGGAGCCGGCGCCCGATTCATCGAGGACGTCCGGACCCGGGTCGACGGTGCGGACGGCATGCTCGACCTCGAGTTCCCGGAGTTCGCGCCCTCGGCCGCCGAGCCCGACATCGACCGGGCGGCAACGCCTTCGGGTGAGGTCAAGGTGCAGGTGCTCACCACGCCCGCCAAGGAGGCCGCGCTCATCGCCGACCACCTGCGCCGCGCGCACCTCACCCACGCGGTGCCGTGGTCGCGCATGGCCGTCGTCGTGCGTTCGGTACCGCTCTCGCTGGCCCCGCTGCGGCGCGCGCTGCTGGCCGCGGGGGTCCCGGTCCGTCAGCCGCCCGCCGAAGTGCCCCTGGCCCGCCGCCACGGCGCGGCCTGGGCCCTGCTCGCGCTGCGCGCCATCGCCGCCGGCGACCCGACCGGGCCGCGGAATCCGCACCCGATCGCCTTCACCGCGGACGACGCCCTGGACCTGCTCGCCGGACCCCTGGGCGGCGCGGATCAGATCAGCCTGCGCCGCCTTCGCCGCGGCATCCGCCGCACGGTGCTGGAACTCGGGTACCCCGAGCGCGTGCCCGGGGCGGTGGATGAGGAGTCGCCCGCTCGGAGCGATAGCGCTGTCCCGGACCATGATTCGGTAGAAGCAGCGGTCGATCCGGCCGCGGTGAACCCCGGAACGACCCGTGCCGCCGGGAAATTCGTGGCCGGGGCTGATGCGGCCGATGCGGCGGGTGCGGCGGCGGAGCAGGGCGGCCCGGCTGCCGCACCCGGCGCGCGGGTCAGCCCCGCGGCCGACTCGGACGAGATCGCGGATCGCTACGCGGACCTGGATCGTTCGTCCGCGGAGATCCTGCGAGATCTATTGGTGGGGAAGGGAAGCCAGGCCATCGCGGCCCGGCTCACCCCGGTCGAGGCCGCACCCCTCAACCGGGTGCTCAAAGCGCTCGGGCGGGCCCGTAGGGCGCGGCGGGACGGCGGCGGGCTCGAGGGGACGCTGTGGGGGCTGTGGAGCGGCTCGACGCTCGAACGCCGCTGGGTGGGGCAGTCCGAGCGCGGGGGAGCGGTCGGGATGCAGGCCGACCGCGACCTGGACGCCGTCGTCGGGCTCTTCGAGGCGGCCGCCGCGTACGTGGACCGGCTGCCGCGCGCGACCATCGAGGGTTTCGTGGAATACCTGGAGCAGCAGGAGATTCCGCAGGACAACGCCCCGCACACCGATCCCGGCGAAGCGGTGACCATCTGCAGCGCGCACGCGGCCGCGGGCCGGGAATGGGACACCGTCGCGGTCGCCGCGGTGCAGGAGGGCATCTGGCCCAACCTGCGACCGCGCGGCACCCTGCTCGGCGTCGAGGACATGGTGGATCTGCTTGCCGGCGTGGGCGATACCGGCGAGAAGGTGAGCCGCGCCGCCCCGATGCTCGCCGAGGAACGGCGTCTGCTGCTCGTCGCGTGCGGGCGGGCCCGGCGCTCGCTCCTGGTGACCGCCGTCGAATCGGTCACCGGCGATCAGGATCTGGTGCCCTCGCGCTTCCTGGCCGAACTCGACGCCGACGCCGACACCGGGCAGCCCGGCCGGATCCCGCCCGCCATCGATCCGGGGCGCGCCCTGGCCATGCACACCCTCATCGCCGAATTGCGCGGCGCGGCCTGCGATCCCGAGACCACCCGGGATCGCCGCGATCGCGCCGCTCACCAGCTCGCCCGGCTGGCGCAGGCCGGGGTGCGCGGCGCGCACCCCGACGACTGGTACGGCACCGCCGAGGTGTCCACCGACAATCCGCTCTGGGATCTGGTGGACGGGTCCATCGCGCTCTCGCCCTCCACCGTGGAACAGCTCAAGACCTGCCCGCTGCGCTGGGCGCTCGAGCGGCACGGTGGCGGCGACGGCGACAACCAGCACGCGCTCAAGGGCAATCTCGTGCACACCCTGGTGCAGGCGCTGGCCGGGCAGGTCACCGAGGCCCAGGTCAAGATCGCGCTCGCCAAGGCCTGGAAGAAGGTCGACCCCGCCGCCGCCCGCGACGGCGAGAACTGGCACTCGCGCGCGGAATACCGGCGCACCGAGACCATGGTCGACACCTTCCTGGCCTGGCTGCGCAACACCCGTGACGAACTCACCACCCTCGGCGTCGAGGTCCCGATCGACATCACCCTGCCCGCCCGCGGCCCCGGCGAACTCCCGGTCCGGGTCAGCGGCCGCATGGACCGGCTGGAACGAGACACGCAGGGCCGCTTCGTCATCGTCGACGTCAAGACCGGCAAGACCCCGATCTCCAAACAGGCCGCCGAGGAGCACGCCCAGCTGGCCACGTACCAGGTGGCCGCCGCGGGCGGCGCGCTCGGCGACGGTGAACCCGGCGGCGCGCGACTGGTGTACGTCGCCAAACCCAGCGCCCGCGACGGCTCGGCCACCGAACGCGAACAGCCCGCCCTCGACGCCGACGGCGTGGACGCCTGGCGCGGCGTCATCCACGACGCGGCCGCCTCCTCCAAGGGCCCCAGCTATCTGGCCATGCGCAACGACGGCTGCCGCCACTGCAAGGTGGCGGGCAGCTGCCCGGTTCAGGACACCGGGCGGCAGGTGACCGACGAGTGAGCATCACTCCTCGTCAACTAGCGGACGCCCTGGGCCTGCCCCCACCCACCGACGAACAGGCCGCGGTCATCGCCGCCGCACCCGGCCCGACGCTGGTGGTGGCGGGCGCGGGGGCCGGCAAGACCGAGACCATGGCCGCCCGCGTGGTGTGGATGGTCGCCAACGGGCTGGTCGAACCCGAACAGGTGCTGGGCCTGACCTTCACCCGAAAAGCCGCACAGCAGTTGACCACTCGCATTCGCACCCGCCTGGCCCGCCTGGCGGGTGCGCCCGTGCTGCGCGACATCGACCCCGGCGGGAGCCTGCGCGCCCTGCTCGGCGGGTCCGAACCCGAGATCAGCACCTACCACTCCTACGCGGGCCGTCTGCTCACCGAATACGGTCTGCTGCTGCCGGTGGAACCCACCGCCACCCTGCTCACCCAGACCCAGCTCTGGCAGCTGGCCTACCGCGTGGTCTCCACCTGGGACGGCGATCTCGACACCGACCGCAGCCCCGTGTCGGTCACCGAAGCCGTGCTCGCGCTCTCCGGCCAGCTCGCCGAACACCTGGTGGAACCGCACCAATTGGCCACCGCCCACAAGGAACTCGAACACCTCGTCCACACCCTGCCGCCCGGCCCCCGCCAGCGCGGCGGCCCCAGCAAGTCCCTGCTCGCCCTGCTGGACACCCAGCACGAACGCATCGCCCTGCTGCCCCTGGTGGCCCGCCTCGCCGACGAACTCCGCCGGCGCGGCGCCCTCGACTTCGGCGCGCAGATGTCCCTCGCCGCCCGCCTGGCCGCCCTGCACCCCGAGGTGTCCGCCGCCGAACGCACCCGCTTCCGCCTCGTCCTGCTCGACGAGTACCAGGACACCGGCCACTCCCAGCGGATCCTGCTCTCCTCGCTGTTCGGCGCACCGCACGCAACGTCCGACTCCGATGGCGTTGCGCAACAATCGAACACCCGATCGTCGGACACCGCCCCGATCGCCAACGTGCGGCCGGGCAGTCGGCCGGGACGGCGGCGCGCCGACCGCGACGACGAGTCTGTGGAGCCCGTCGATCCCGGTTCGGATCACGCTCAGCCGCTGGCGGTTACGGCGGTGGGCGACCCCATGCAGTCCATCTACGGCTGGCGCGGGGCGTCGGCGGCGAACCTGCCGCGCTTCGCGACCGACTTCCCGGTCGAGCCGGGGGTGCCCGCGCCGATCCTGCCGCTGCTGACCAGCTGGCGTAACCCGCCCGAGGCGCTGGATCTGGCGAACCTGGTGGCGGATCCGCTGCGGCGCAAGGCCGTCGAGGGCGGCGGCGTCACCGTGGACGCGCTGCGGCCGCGACCCGGCGCGGCGGCCGGGCTGGTCGCGGCCGCGCTGACCGAAACCGTTGCGCAGGAACGGGAATGGCTCGCCGCGCGGATCAAGGGGGAGTGGGTCGCGGCGGCCGACGCCGGGGATCCGCCGCCCACCTCGGCGGTGCTGGTGCGGCGCAACGCCGATGCCGCGCCGCTGGCGGAAGCGCTGCGGGCGCAGGGATTACCGGTCGAGATCGTCGGGCTCGGCGGGCTGCTGCACACCCCCGAGGTCGCCGATATCGTCGCGACGCTGCGGCTCATCGCCGATCCCGCCGCGGGCAGCGCCGCGGTGCGCATTCTCACCGGCGCCCGCTGGCGGATCGGCGTCGCCGACATCGCCGCGCTCTCGCGGCGTGCGCGCGAGCTGTCCATCCGGCGGCCGGGCGGCCCGTCCGCCGAGATCACCGACACCGCGACCCTGGACGAGGCCCTGCGCGAAGTCGCGCCCGAACCCGCCGAACGCGCCGGACTCGGCGACGCGATCGCCGATCCCGGTGACGAGCAACAGTATTCGCCGCAGGGGTTCGCGCGGATCACCGCGCTCGGCGCGGAGTTGGGGGCGCTGCGCGAACGCACCGGGCAGCCGCTGTCCGAGCTCGTCGCCGATGTGGAGCGCACCATCGGCGTCGGCGTGGAAACCCAGGCCCGCAAGGCCGTCGCCGCCGCGGGCCGCGAACACCTGGACGCCTTCGCCGACGTGGTCGCGGGCTACTCCGCCGACTTCCGCTCCTCGCTCACCGGCCTCCTGGACTTCCTCGCCGCCGCCGAAGAGGTCGAGAACGGTTTGGAGCCGGGCGAAGTCGAGGTCGCGCACGATCGCGTCCAGGTGCTCACCGTGCACGCCGCCAAGGGCCTGGAATGGGAGGTGGTCGCCGTCCCGCACATCGTGGAGGGCACCTTCCCCTCGGGCACCGGCACCACCACCTGGATGGGCGCGCTGGCCGAACTCCCCACCGCGCTGCGCGGCGACCGGCAGTCCCGGGACGCGGGCGACGGCGTCCCCGTCCTCGAACTCACCGACATCTACGACCGCTCGGACCTCGAACGCGCCCTCGACGCACACAAGAAGGCCCTGGCCCGCCGCCGGCTGGACGAGGACCGCCGTCTGTTCTACGTCGCGCTCACCCGCACCGAACGCGCGCTGTTCGTCTCGGCGCACCACTGGGGCGAAACCGGCTCGAAACCCAAGGGCCCCTCGGACTTCCTGCTCGAACTCGTACGCGGCGCCGACGACGCCGAGGGCGCTCCCACAGGTCCCGTGCTGATCGACCGCTGGGACGACCCGCCGCTGCCCGACACCGCGAACCCGTTCACCGACAACCCGCAGAGCGCCTCCTGGCCCCGCGACCCGCTCGGCCCGCGCCGGGAATCGGTGGAACACGGTGCGGCCATGGTGAAGTCGGCCCTCACCGCCCTGCACCAGCGGGCGCGCCCCGAGCAGATCGCCTTCGACTTCGGCGCGACCGACGCCGACGACGACCTCGAATCCGACGGCGCGGCAGCAGATTCCGAATCCGACGACACCGACCCCGAAGGCTGGGGCGCCGACGTCGACGCCCTCATCGCCGAACATCACGCCGCCGAACAATCGATCCGCGAAGTGGAACTGCCCGGCCAGCTCGCCGCCACCGCCCTGGTCGATCTGCGCGGTGACCCCGCCGCGCTCGCCGCCCGCCTGCGCCGTCCGCTGCCGTATCCGCCCAGCCCGTACACCCGGCGCGGCACCGCCTTCCACGCCTGGCTGCAGCGCTGGTTCGGCGCGGGCCGCCTGCTCGCCTTCGACGAACTCCCCGGCGCGGCCGACACCGGCGACACCGACGCCGGACTGCTGCGCCTGCAGGAGGCGTTCCTGGCCTCGGCCTGGGCCGACCGCAACGCCGTCGAAGTGGAGATCTCGTTCGAGACCTCGTTGGCGGGCACAGTGATTCGCGGCCGCATGGACGCGGTCTTCCGCAATCCCGACGGCACCTGGGTGGTCGTGGACTGGAAGACCGGCGGCGAGCCCACCGCGGCCGAGGAACGGGCGGTGGCCATTCAGCTCGCGGTCTACCGGCTGGCCTGGGCGCGCCTGGAAGCCGCCCGCACCGGCGCCTCGGAAGCCGACATGCTCGCCCGCACCAGCGCCGCCTTCCACTACGTCCGCACCGGCCGCACCATCGCCCCCGACGAGCTGCCCGGCCCCGCCGAACTCGCGGCCCTGATCACCGACGCCGCACCCGAACGGCTCGACGCAGCGGCCGCGCTGGCCGCCGAACGCGCGGAACTCGCCGCCGTGCGCGCCGCGGCCGCCGACCGCCGCGCCCGGGCCGACCTACCGCCCGAACCCAAACTTCCCGACGACGACGAGCCGCGCGAATGGGACGACACCCCGCCGCCGCCCGTCGACCAGGACCCGTTCCCCTTCGACTTCGAGCCCCCGCCCGACCCGGAGTCGCTGCCCCCCGATCCCACTCGGTCCTAGTGCCGCAAGCGGTTTCGGGCTACCCGATCGCCGCCGCGCGTGTCCCGCGCCGTGGTTTCGGCCTCACCCGGTCGCGACCGCGCCCGCCCCCGGCTTTCGACACCAGCGCCAAGCGGGCGGTCGTCTCGCCCGCCCGCGCCGATCCGGTAGTCGCGACGCGCGCCGCTCGACACCACGGAGTCGATGCGCGCCGGGTACGCTCCGGTCCTGTGCCGCAGGAAGACATCCCCCGAAATGGCCGGTGATTCGCGTGTTCGGTGAGAACTCACGTGGTCTGGGCCGGCTCACCGATCGCCCCGACTTCGCGCTGGTGGGCATCCTGCGCATCCCCGCCACCGAATCCAGCCCGTGGCGGTCGCTGACCAAACGACTGCTCATGGCGGTGCTGCTGCTGACCGCGGCGACCATGGTCGTCTACATCGGGCGCGACGGCTACAACGACAACGCGCGCGAAGAGATGTCGCTGCTCGACTGCGCCTACTACGCGACGGTGTCGCTCTCCACCACCGGCTACGGCGACATCACACCGGCCACCCCCACCGCGCGGCTGGTCAATATTCTCGTCATCACCCCGCTGCGGATCCTCTTCCTCATCGTCCTGGTCGGCACCACCCTCTCGGTGCTGACCGAACGGTCCCGGCAGGCGTTCAAGATTCAGCGATGGAGGCACACCGTGCGTAACCACACCGTCGTCGTCGGCTACGGCACCAAGGGCCGCACCGCGGTCGACGCCATGCTCGCCGACGGCACCCAGCCCGGCGACATCGTGGTGGTCGACACCGACCCGACGGTCCTCGAGGCCGCGGCCAACGCCGGACTGGTGACCGTGCACGGGTCGGCCACCAAATCCGACGTGCTGCGCCTGGCCGGCGTCGCGCACGCCTCGTCCATCGTGGTCGCCGCCAACCGCGACGACACCGCCGTGCTCGTCACCCTCACCGCCCGCGAGATCAACCCCAAGGCCCGCATCTCCGCCGCGGTCCGCGAGGCCGAGAACACCCACCTGCTGCGCCAGTCCGGCGCCGACTCGGTGGTCGTGTCCTCCGAGACCGCAGGCCGCCTGCTCGGCATCGCCACCACCACCCCCAGCGTGGTGGAGATGATCGAGGATCTGCTCACCCCCGAGGCCGGTTTCGCCATCTCCGAACGCGAGGCCGAACCCGAGGAGATCGGCGGCTCCCCACGGCATCTGCGTGACATCGTGCTCGGCGTCGTCCGCAACGGCGTGCTGATCCGCGTCGGCGATCCGGAGGTCGACGCCCTCGAGTCCGCCGACAAACTCCTCTACCTCCGCCGAGTGCAGTCCTGACGACCGTCGATTCCTCCCACTGACCTCAACCTTGTGGTTCGCGGCCCGTCTCGTTCTGGACTGAGTGGAGCGGGGGAGCGAAGCGGAGGAGCGGAGGGAGGGAAGAACGAGACTTCGGGGGCCGCGAACAGCCGGAGCGAAGCGGAGGCAAAATGGGCACTGTGTCAGGTTTTCAGCTGAATGCTGTTCCGGTTCTGTCCCGTACGACCTTGGATCGCGCGGAGCACTTGCGCGGCGACGAGCAGGCCCTGAAAGAGGGCTGGGCGCAGGCGAAGTTATTGCGGATGAACCGGCGGGGGCAGGTGATCGTCGACGGACAGAGCGTCGTGCTCGAGGCCGCGATCACGCTCTCCGCCGAACCCGCCGCCGACGCGGTCTTCCTCGGCGTCGACGGCGACATCCACCTGTGGGCGGTGCGCGACAACGACATCGAGGGCACCCTCTCGGACCTGCGGGCCGTCGGCGCCACCCTGGATCTCGACGATTTCGGCACCGGCCTGCTCTCCACCGCCATCGCCCTGCTGAACTGGCACGACAAGGCGCGCTTCAGCGCCGCCGACGGCACCCCGACCGCCGTCACCAACGGCGGCTGGTCCCGCACCAGCGAATCCGGTCACGAGGAATTCCCGCGCATCGACCCGGCCGTCATCTGCCTCATCCACGACGGCGGCGACCGCGTCCTGCTCGGCCGCCAGCACACCTGGCCCGAGGGCCTGTTCTCGCTGCTCGCGGGATTCGTCGAGACCGGCGAGTCGCTCGAACGCTGCGTCGAACGCGAACTGCGCGAAGAGGTCGGCGTCGACGTCACCGACATCCGCTATCTGGGCAGCCAGCCCTGGCCCTTCCCGCGCTCGCTCATGCTCGGCTTCTCCGCGGTGGCCGACCCCGAACAGGAACTGACCTTCCACGACGGCGAGATCGCCGAGGCGCACTGGTTCACCCGCGCCGAGGTCCGCGCGGCCCTGGCCGCCGGCGCCTGGGGCGCGGCGAAGACCGAATCCCGCCTGCTGCTGCCCGGCTCGATCTCCATCGCCCGCACCATCATCGAATCCTGGGCGGCCCAGGACTGATTCGGGCACGACGAAAGCCGCACACTCGCGAAGGTGGGTGTGCGGCTTCGGTGTTCCCCGGGTCAGGAGATCGAGGCGAGCGCCTGCTTCACCTGAACCAGGGTGGGATTGGTGGCGGTGGACCCGTCGCGGTACTTGATGGTGGGCACCACGTGGTTGCCGTTGTTGACGCTGCCGACGAACTCGGCGGCCTCCGGGTTCTCTTCGATGTCGATCACCGTGTAGGTGATGCCCGACTCGTCGAGCTGCTTCTTGAGCCGGCGGCAGTAGCCACACCAGGTCGTCGAGTACATGGTCAGGTCGGTTGCAGTCACGCGATGTGCAACGTGGTCCCGGCCGATCGTGTTCCCCCGGGCCGCGCGGCCCGGCCGAATGCGGATCGCAGGCCCGGCGCGCGCGGCTAGGCCGCGGCCCCGCGCGGACCCCGGCGCGGCCGATCGGGGCCGCGGCCGTCACGGCGCAGCCTCCCGTCGGTGTACGCCTGCCACAGCAGCGCCCACACGATGATCAGCACCAAGCCGTAGACCAGCACCACCGGCCCGATGTGCGGGGCTAGCCACCCCAGCGCCACCGCGGCCGCGATACACGGCAGCGGATGCGCGAACAGGCTCTGCCAGCGCGCCCCGCTGCGCAGCCCGCTCATCCCCACGAGCCCGAAGTAGGCCGCCACGCCGCCGCCGAGCACCCAGCCGGTGCCCGCGGTCAGGTGCTCGTTCGCGTGCGAGATCGTCAGGCCCAGGCCCGCCGCGATGGTGGCCAGCGCACCGGTGACCCAGCAGTGCGTGGCCATGATGTGCTGCCACGGCAGCGGCCCCCGGCCGTCGTCCACCCCGCTCATGAGCCGGGGGACCGGGCCGAACATCAGCGTCAGCGCCCACAGCCCGGACAGGATGAGGAACGCGCCCAGCCCGAGCGCCAGGATCTCGGCGGTCCACAGTTCCTGGCCGACCGCGTCGATCACCGTGATGACGCCCTCGCCGAGCACGATGATCACGTACAGGCCGAGGCGCTCCCCGAGATGCTCGGGATTCGCGTGCACCGCACGGAGTTTCGGGACGCTGACGCCCTCGAACCGCCGCGAGTTCCGCAGGCGCCGGTCCAGCCGATCCTGCATCTCGGCCAGCAGCCGCTCACCGCTGATCGCGAACATGAGCCACAGGTCGATCGCCAGTCCCGCCGCCCACAGGTAGTACTTCCAGGGCGCGTCCACCCACAGCGAGACGATCCACGGCAGCACACCGAAGGACAGCTGCGCCGTCGGCCAGTCCACCACCACCAGCCCCCGCCCCCAGGCCTGCGCGGTCGCGACGCGCAACACCACGTACACCGCCGCGAAGGTCGTCGCGTGCCGCTCGGGCACCCCCGCGACCGCCGCCGCCATCACCCCGAGCCCGAGCATGGCCGCCAGCATCAGCGCCGGGTGCGTCCGGTCGTTCGCGATGTCGCTGTACAGCGTGATACATGCCCAGGCCGTCCAAAATGCCAGGTAGAGCACCAGATACAGCGCGAAGTACCCGAACGAGGGCCCATGTCGCAGCAGATGCGTGAGCTGCACCAGCCCCGCCACGGCCACCAGGTCGAAGAACAACTCCAACCAGTTGGTCCGCCGCCCCGCCACGCCCCCGCTCTCGGACTCATCGGCCATCCCCGAACGCTAATCCCCGCCACCGCGGCGATGGGTGAGGCACGGCCTCCGGTGCGGTGTGCGAACGGTCAGGGGAAAGCCCCTCGGCCCGGCGAATCCCGGCGGGCCCGGTGTGTGACCGGCCGGGGGAAGGCGCCTCGGCCCGGCGAATCCCGGCGCGCCGGGGCAAGGCGGGCACGGTGTCGCGGGCACCGCGGGCACGCTGTCGGCGGGCACTGTCATGATGGTGCGCGTGACTGCCGCCTCCGCACAGCAGGCCAAACTCCGGCTCGACGACCTCGACGCCGAGCAGGCGGCAGCCGTACGCGCACCGCGCGGCCCGGTCTGCGTGCTGGCCGGCGCGGGAACGGGCAAGACGCGCACCATCACCCATCGCATCGCGCACCTGGTCTCGGCCGGGCACGTGCGCGCCGACCAGGTGCTCGCGGTGACCTTCACCGCGCGCGCGGCCGGCGAGCTGCGCGGGCGGCTGCGCGCACTCGGCCTCGGCGGCGAAGCCGGGCAGGTCCAGGCCCGCACCTTCCACGCGGCGGCGCTGCGCCAGCTCAAATACTTCTGGCCGCAGGTCGTCGGGGACGTGCCGTGGCGGCTCATCGACCGCAAGTTCCCGCTGGTGGCCCAGGCCGCAGGCCGTTCGGGACTGGCCACCGACACCGACACCCTGCGCGACCTGACCGGTGAGATCGAATGGGCCAAGGGCTCACTCATCGCCCCCGAGGACTACGCGGGCGCGGTCGCCCGCCTGCAACGCGACGCGCCCTACGAGGCGGCCAAGGTGGCGGCGGTCTACGCGGCGTACGAATCGCTCAAGACCACCTCCGAGGGCCTGCTGCTGGACTTCGACGATCTGCTGCTGCACACCGCCGCCGCGCTCGAGGACTACGCCGCGGTGGCCGAGGAATTCCGCGGCCGCTACCGCAGTTTCGTGGTCGACGAATACCAGGACGTCACCCCGCTGCAGCAGCGCGTCCTCGACGCCTGGCTGGGCGACCGCGACGACCTGACGGTGGTCGGCGACGCCAACCAGACCATCTACTCCTTCACCGGCGCGAGTCCGTCCTACCTGCTGGACTTCTCGCGTCGCTTCCCCGAGGCGACCGTCGTCCGCCTCGAACGCGACTACCGCTCCACCCCGCAGGTGGTCTCGCTCGCCAACCGCGTGATCGGCGCGGCGCGCGGCCGGATCGCGGGCACCCGCCTGCAACTCATCGGCCAGCGCCCCGACGGTCCCGAACCATCCTTCGCCGAATTCGACGACGAGCCCGCCGAGGCGGCCGCCGTCGCCAAGGCCATCACCGACCTGCTCGGCCGGGGCGTGCCCGCCGCCGAGATCGCGGTGCTGTTCCGCATCAACGCCCAGTCCGAGGCGTACGAGCAGGCCCTGACCGAAGCGGGCATCGCGTACCAGGTGCGCGGCGGCGAAGGGTTCTTCGCCCGGCCCGACGTCCGCCAGGCCGTGCAGGCCCTGCGCCAGGCCGGGGCCCGCGACGACCTGCCCGACGCCCGCGGCCCCGAACTGGTGACCCTGGTCCGGGCGGTCCTGGCCCGGATCGGCCTGACCACCGAGGAGCCCGTCGGCGCGCAGGCCCGCGAACGCTGGTCCGCGCTGGTGGCCCTGGTCGCGCTCACCGAGGAATTGACGGCCCACGATCCCGACCTCGAGCTGACCGGTCTGCTGCGCGAGCTCGCCGCCCGGGCCGAGGCCAGGCACCCACCGACCGTGCAGGGTGTCACCCTGGCCTCGCTGCACGCGGCCAAGGGCCTCGAGTGGGACGCGGTGTTCCTGGTCGGCCTGGCCGACGGCACCATGCCCATCCAGCACGTGCTCGGCCACGACGCCGCGGTGTCGGACGAGGCGGGTCTCGAGGAGGAACGCCGGCTGCTCTACGTCGGCGTCACCCGCGCGCGCGAACACCTGCAATTGTCCTGGGCGCTGGCGCGTTCGGAGGGCGGGCGCAAGGTGCGCCGCCGCTCCCGCTTCCTCATCGGCCTGGTCCCCGACGATTCCCCGGCCTCGCGCATCGCCCAGCCCGCCGCCGATCGCCGCGGCCCCAAACGCGTGCACCCGACCTGTCGCGTCTGCGGCAGACCGCTGCTCAACACCCAGGCCACCATGCTGGGTCGCTGCACGCGCTGCCCGGCCGACGTGGACACCGAACTCCTCGCGGCCCTGCACGAATGGCGAAAGGACAAGGCCGACGCCCTGTCCCTGCCGCATTTCGTGGTGTTCAGCGACACCACCCTGACCGCCATCGCCGAACAGCGCCCGACCGACGATCGGGGGCTGGTCGCCATCCCCGGTATCGGCGCGAAGAAGCTGCAAACCTACGGCGCCGACGTGCTCGCGATCGTGCGCGAGCGAATGCGGGACTGAACCCGCGATACCCCCGATGCGCGTCGGGCCCGGTCCCGGCGCCGTCCGAGCCCGAATTCGCCCGCGCCCGCCGGTGTTGATCTCCGTCACGCGGGGCCGTGCCGCCCGCTCCAACCGCGTTGCGGCTCTTCGCTTCTGATTTGCTGTCCGCAAGACCATAAAACCGCAGGTCAAAAATAGGTTGTGTGCTCGCGTATATGTACCTAGGGTAGTTCCCATGCAACCGGGAGGGCTCCCGGGTGTGCATGGGTAACTGATCGGCATTCGAGTGCAGGAGGGAGGCAGAGCAATGAACAACTACGTGAACACCTTGTCCGTCCGGATTACCGGCGATCTGGTGGCGACGTCTGCTGTCTGCGTTGCGTCCGCCTCCCGGGGAGTCCTCGGCATGGAGCAGGGGATTCGTGTGTCCGGCGGCGGCGATCTTGGTCTCAAGGGTTTTGCAACCAAAGCCCAAGCGATGCAGACGATCGTTGATCAGGACAAGCCCGAGGCGGGCTGGCATTCGGCAGTCGCGTATGCGGCCACCGGTGTCTTCGCGGATGAAGCCGGCGCCAACCCGGCCAGTCTGCGGGCCGCCCGCCTCCGTAACACCCACCGAGCGAACGTGATCAGGAGTCGACACCGAAGTCGACTCAGGTAGGGGACAACCCCCACACCCCTGGCCACGGATCGCACACCGCGAAACCGTGGCCATATTTATATCGGCCTCAGCCACCGGCACCGGTTTCGCGGAACGACCACCGCAAATGTCTTCCACAAGACGACCACTGCACGAGCTGAAGGAGCACGACGTGTCCAACACGGTTACCCGTGACCGCGTGACATGCCGCAACACCGTGGCTTCCACTCCCCGAATCCGTCGGGGCGTCACCACCACTCTGCCCTGCCGGGACGGTCTCAACCCCGATCTCTGGTTCGCCGAGTCCCCTGCCCAGCTGGAAGAGGCCAAGACGCTCTGCGCCGAGTGCCCCATCCGTCAGGGCTGCCTGACCGCCGCGATCGATCGCGCTGAGCCCTGGGGTGTCTGGGGCGGCGAGATCTTCGATCAGGGTGTCGTCATCGCCCGCAAGCGGCCTCGCGGCCGTCCGCGCAAGGTCGCGGTGGCATGATCGGCCCAAGCGCCGGGGGAGTTGAACGCATACGACCCGCTTACGCTTTCGTAAGCGGGTCGTTTTGCGTCTGAAGGGTTTTCAGCTCGCGGTGCGGTATTCCTTGTAGCCGGGGACCCAGTCCTGCATCAGCTTCATGAAGGGGAGTTCGGCGTCGAGCTGGGCGCAGATCCCGATCGAGCCGCCCAGGACGCGGAAGATCATCACGTGTTCGGCCGGGAGCTGCAGGGCGCGAGCGGTTTTGAGCATCTCCTGGTTGGAGATGTCGGTGGCCTTGCCGGCCACGCGCTGCATCCACTTACGGGTGAAGTGGAAGGTCTCGGTCTTGATCGGATCGGTGAACGGGCGCAGGTAGTCCTGAATCTCCTGATGCGTCACCGTTTTTCCGGGGATCACCCAGCCGTTGGTCGTCATCAGGGTGACCAGTTCGTCGAAGCGCTCCTCCACCGCGAGCGCCACCATCTGGCCCAGCTCGGGCGGAAAGCCGTTGGGCAGCGGGGCGCAGGCGCCGTAGTCGATGACCGCGAGCCGGCCGTCTTCGAGCACCATGAAGTTGCCCGGGTGCGGATCCGCGTGCAGCAGACCGGCGATGGCCGGGGACGAGAAATGGAACTCGCCCATCTGGGCCGCGACGCGATTGCGCAGTTCCAGCGTGCCGGCCGGATCCTCCATACCCCGGGCGATGATCTTGGAGACCGGGGTGGCGTTCTCCAGCCACTCGGTGACGATGACCTTGGGCGCACTGGCGACGACCTTGGGCACCAGGAAGCGCGGATGGCCGTCGAAGGCCTTGGCGAACTGCCGCTGATGCCCGCCCTCGATGCGGTAGTCGAGTTCTTCCTCGGTGCGCTCGCTGATCTCGGCCAGCACCGGCTTCACGTCCGCGCCCGGAATGAGCGCGCCCAGCATGCCGGCCATGCGATTGAGGGTCTTCAGATCCGAGCGCAGCGCTTCGTCCGCGCCCGGGTACTGCACCTTCACCGCGACGGTGCGGCCGTCGGACCATACGGCCTTGTGCACCTGGCCGATGCTGGCCGAGGCGGTGGGCGCGTCGTCGAAGTGCTTGAAGCGCTGCCGCCAGCCGGTGCCCAGCTGCTGGTCGAGCTGACGATGCACGGCGGCGGTCGGCATAGGGGGTGCGGCGGCCTGCAATTTGGTCAGGGCCTCGCGGTAGTGCTCGCCGAACTCCTCGGGCACCGCGGCCTCGAAGACCGACAGGGCCTGCCCGAATTTCATGGCGCCGCCCTTGAGCTCACCCAGTACCGCGAACAATTGTTCGGCGGCCTTCTGATTCAGCTCGGCGTTGATCTCGGATTTGTCGCCCCCGGCGAGTTTGCGGCCGAATCCCACGGCGGCCCGGCCCGCGATGCCCAGCGGAATCTTGGCCAACTTGGCATTGCGGGAGGAGCGCTTGCTCACAATCTCTGACACGACACCATCATGCCGATGTCCCAGACGGCTCGCCATGGGAATTGACCGTTCTCGCGGGTCGGAGCGGTAAGTGGGATCCATCACATCCGAGCCTTCCGGCTATGGCCGCACGCGGCCGGTTCGGGGTCGGGGACTGCGATTTCGGCTGGGAGCGAGGCTGGAACGCGCGGCAACCGCACCGCGGATGCGCGGGCCACCGCCGCCGCGCGATGCGATAGATCTCCGGGTCCAGCTCCAGCGTCGTGTCCAGGGTCACCGGTGGGCGATCGGCCGCGCCGTGCACGATCGCCGCGATCTCCGCCAGGGCCAGCGCCGCGGTGGCCGCGATCACCGCCGGCGCGGCGTACCCGGCCCGGCCCAGCAGCTGGGCGCACAGGTGCGGCCACTGCGGCTCGCGATCACAGCGGTGCAGGTCGGCGCAGCGCAGACAACTGGAGGTACCCGGCAGCACCAGCGGCCCGATGACCCCGCGCCCGTCGCGGATGCGCACCTGCAGATGCGGAATGCGGCGGCGCACGAGCTGCTGGGTCAGCGCGGGATCGGGCACGAGCGCGTCGGCCAGCACCACGAGGCCGGGCGGCTCGGGCGGGCCGCCACGCTGGCCGACCTGGTGCGCGTCGCGTAGACCACCACCGAGCGCATCGTGGGATCTGCTGGGCCGCAACCCTATTCGCTGCACCCCTGCCAATAGCGCGTCCGAGAGCGGCCCGCGACCGTGCACGCGTATCGACCGCAGCCGCGCGGGTTGCGGCGCGTCGTGCAGCAGCCCGGCCGCGCTCAGCTCGTCCAGCAGCGCGTCGGTGAGTTCCTCGGCCAGGCCGAAAGCCGCCGCCTCGGAACGGATCTGCGCGCGAGTGTGCATGCCGTCCAGCAGTCTTAGCAGCTCCCAGAGCTGGCGGGGCGGGCCCGGGGCGCGCAGCACGAGCGCGTGCTCGGGATCCCAGCCCAACTGCACCGCCCCGTCGGTACGCCGCAGCACGGTGATGCGCGGATCCAATGCGGGCCCCGAGGTCCGAGCGAGTGCGGTCATGGCTCCGAGTCTGCGCGCCCCGCGAAACGCGAAAACCCGGGGAAACGCTTGATCACCAGCGCTTTCCCGGGTTGTCCACAACTTCACGATCGAGCTTGCCGCGTTATCCACAGGCCGTGCTGCTCGCGAGCGACCGGTGTTCCGCGTCGTCGACGGATCGGCGGCGCGCCCGCGCTACCGACCCGCCCGTCCGCCGTCAGGCAGCGCCCGGCGAATTACCTTCCGGCTCATCGCCGTCGATCTTGCCACCGTCGGCCTTGCCGCCATCCGCCGTCCCGGCCTCCGGCTTGTCACCGCGCCCCTCGCGCTCGGCCTTCTCCCGCGCCTCGGTCGCCGCCAGCTGAGCCAGCGGATCGTCGAAAGCCGTTGTGCCGCCGCCCAGGATGGTGTCGATGAACCCTGCCGGGGAATCCAGATCGCTGGAATCGGGCAGCAGGTCCGGATGCGCCCACACCCCGTCGCGCTTGTCCACGCCCGCGTCGGTGGTCAGCCGCCGCCACAGCGCGGCCGCCTCGCGCACCTTGCGCGGGCGCAGTTCCAGGCCGACCAGGGTCGCGAAGGTCTGCTCGGCGGGCCCGCCGGTGGCGCGGCGCCGGCGCAGGGTCTCCGCGAGCGCGCCCGCACCGGGCAGCCGGTCACCGACCGCGTCGGTCACCACGGTCTCGACCCAGCCCTCGATGAGGGCGAGCAGGGTTTCCAGCCGTTCGAGCGCGGCCTTCTGTTCCGGGGTCGTCTGCGGCTCGAAGGTGCCCTGCGCGAGCAGTTCCTCCAGCTTCGACGGATCCTGCGCCAGGGTCATCGGATCGAGCCCGGCCGCGGCCTGCTCGATGGCCGAGAAGTCCATCTTGATGCCGCGCGCGTAATCCTCCACCGCGCCCAGCACCTGCTGGCGCAGCCACGGCACGTGGGCGAACAGGCGCTGATGCGCGGCTTCGCGCGCGGCCAGGAAGACCAGGATCTCGCTCTCGGGCTGCTCGAGCCCGGCGCTGAATTCGGCGATGGCGGTGGGCAGCAGCGCGGAGGTGCCGTCCGGGCCGAGCGGCAGACCGATATCGGTGGAGGTCAGCACCTCCTTGGCGAGCTGACCCAGGGCCGAGCCGAGCTGCGAGCCGAAGGCCAGTCCGCCCATCTGCGAGAGCATGCCCATCATCGGGCCGGCGAACTCGCGGGCCTCGGCGGGCAGCGTCGCGGTCCACATGCCCGAAACCTGTTCGGCCACCGGATCACACAGCCGCTTCCAGGTCGGCAGCGTCTCCTCGATCCAGTCGTTGGGGGTCCAGGCCACCGACCGGGTGGCGCCGGCCGGGAGCGTGGTGGCCGCGTCGAGCCAGAGCTCGGCCAGGTGCGTGGCATCGGTGACCGCGCTCTGCGCGCCCGCGGAGATCGGGGCGACGGTGGCCCCGAGCTGCTGGCGGGCCAGGCGCTTGGCGAGGTCGTAGTTGACGGGCCCGGAGTTCGCGCCGGGCTGGCTCATGCTGGTGAACATCTGACCCAGCTGACTGAGCATCTGGCCGAGCTGCGAGGGGTCGAACCCGCCGCCGGGCTTGGAGGGGTCGAACGCGCCCCCGAATTGCGAGGGGTCGAAGCCACCCGGTCCGAAGCCGAACGGATTGTTCGCACCGGAACCACCGGACCCGTCGCCCGGCTTGCGCTCCGGATCGTCGTCACGGTTCGAGAATCCGAACGAAGAATCACTCATAGTCACTACGGTACTGGAGCCCCGGATGGCGCGAACCGCCGAGCGGAGCGCGGCAATCGGGTGCATGACAAGTACCCTTGGCCGCGTGAACCGTCGGATATTCACCCTGCTCGCCGCCTTGATACCCATTCTGGTGCTGGGAATCGCAGGCAGCGTCGTCACCGTTCCGTTCGTGGCGCTCGGACCTGGGCCGACGTTCAACACTTTGGGTGAGGTGAACGGAAAACAGGTGGTCGAGGTGCGGGATGTGCCGGTCGATCCGACCACCGGCAATCTGAACATGACGACCGTCTCAGTTCGCGATCAGCTGAATATTTTCGAGGCTTTCGGCCTCTGGCTCGACGGTGAACACGGTCTGGTTCCGCGCGCGGAGGTGTATCCGCCCGGAGTGACGCGCGAGAAGATCGACGAATCCAATCAGCAGGAGTTCAAGGATTCGGAAGACAATGCCGAATTGGCGGCGCTGCATTACTTGAAGATGCCGACCGTGGTGCGCCTGCGCGCGGTGACCGAGGACGGCCCGGCCAAGGACGTGCTGCACAAGGGCGACGAACTGGTGAGCGTGGACGGCAAGCCCATCGCCACCGCCAAGGACGTGGTGGCGGCGGTGTCCGCGGCCAAGCCCGGCACCGCGATTCCGGTGGTGTTCCGCCGCGACGGCGTGCAGCAGAGCGCGGAGATCACCCTGGGCGCGCGCCCCGACGACGCGAGCAAGGGCTACCTGGGCATCACGCCCGGTGAATTCTCGTCCGGGCCGATTCAGGTCGACTTCAACCTGGCCGAGATAGGCGGTCCGTCGGCGGGCCTGATGTTCACCCTGGCGCTGATCGACAAGCTCACCCCGGGCGAGCTGTCCGGCGGCAAGTTCGTCGCGGGCACCGGCACGATCGACCCCGAGGGCAAGGTCGGCCCGATCGGCGGCATCCAGTACAAGATGATGGCCGCGCGCGAGGCCGGGGCGGAAACCTTCCTCGTCCCCGCCGCCAACTGCAACGAGGCCGCACAGCGCACGCCCGACGGCCTGCGCCTGGTGAAGATCGAAAACCTGTCCGGCGCAGTGCAATCCCTGGACGACATCAACGCGGGCCGGGAAACGGCCGGCTGCAGCTGATCCGGCACGCCACAGCTGATCCGGCCCGCAACGCGACGCGCCCGCTGTCCCCGGACGGCGGGCGCGGCTGTTCGCCCGGTGGTCCTACTCCTCGGGTTCGTTCTCGAGCGTCTGCTTGAGCGCCTCGATGAGATTGGGCGCGAGGTTCGGCGCGGTGCGCAGATCCAGATCCCCGAACGGGTCTTCCTCGTCCTCGGCGGGCCGCACCTGCAGCAGTGACAGCGAGGTGCCGTCGCGCAGGACACCGGCGTACAGCCGGGCGTCGCGGCGCTCGGGATGCGCGACCGCGGCGCGCCGGCCCGCGTCGTCGGCGGCGTCGGGGTCCGCGAGCAGCGGGGCGATCGCCTCGTCGAGGGTCTGCTCGGCGGCCGGGGGCAGCACCACGATCTGCTGCACCAGCACACAGCCCTCGACCGCCATCGGCCAGCTCGTGGTGCCCAGGAACTCGTCGAGCGCCCGCGGGTGATCACCGGAGATGTCCTCCGGGAACGGATCCTGCGCGATCGGGGTCAGCGCGCCCTCGGCATCGAGCTGATCGAGCAGCGCCGGCTCGGCCGCCACCAGATCGGCGGTGGGCACCAGCGCGAACATCTGCGGCGGCCGATCCCACCCTTCACCGTCGGCGTATTCGGCGATCTCACGAATACACCGGTACAGGGCGGACGCGGCCCACTGCTCAGGGTTCACCCGGCAATCCTCCCAAGCGCGCGACCCCGTCCCGACACCGGGGTTTCGCCGCCGTCCGGGCGTCGAGAGTCGATCTTTCCGGCTTCGCGCGGACAGTCCTGTGAGGTGTCGGGCCCTGCGGCGGGCGATTTACGTAGAGTGGGGCGCGAAAGGTCCCCTGGGACCGACTCGCATCATCGGACTGCGCTGCCCCGGTCGGTATTTCCGGCGCGGGCTCGCCGGACCCTGGGAGAGTGGCATCGTGGGCATGCGCCCCCCGACAGGCTTACCTTCGCTGTCACGCCGCAGCCGTGTGCTGTTGGTGACGGCTCTGGCGCTGGCGGCACTACTACTGGTCGGGCCTCGACTCACCGACGCCTATACGAACTGGCTCTGGTTCGGGGAGGTGGGTTTCCGGGGCGTATACCACCGGGTCCTGCTCACCCGGGTCCTGCTGTTCCTGGCGGTGACGGTGATCGTGGCCGCGATCATCTGGCTCGCCCTGCTGCTGGCATATCGTTCCCGCCCGGTCTTCGTGCCGGTGGCCGGACCGGGCGATCCCATCGCCCGCTATCGCACGACCGTCATGAGCAGGCTCCGGCTGTTCGGCATCGGCATCCCGCTGCTGATCGGCCTGCTGTCCGGGCTGGTGGCGCAGGGGAACTGGGCCACGGTGCAGTTGTTCCTGCACGGTGGTTCGTTCGGGGTGCGGGATCCGCAGTTCAATCTGGACGTCGGCTTCTACGCCTTCGATCTGCCGTTCTATCGCATGGTCCTGAACTGGCTGTTCGTCGCCGTGGTGATCGCGTTCTTCGCGAACCTGGTGACGCACTACGTCTTCGGCGGGCTGCGCCTGGCCGGGCGCGAGGGCACGCTGAGCACCGCGGCCCGGGTGCAGCTGGCGGTCCTGGCCGGGATGTTCGTGCTGCTCAAGGCGGTTGCGTACTGGTTCGATCGGTACGCGCTGCTGTCGAGTCAGCGCAAGGAGCCCACCTTCACCGGTGGTTCGTACACCGACATCAACGCCGTGCTGCCCGCCAAGCTGATCCTGCTCTCGATCGCGGTCATCTGCGCGCTGGCGTTCTTCGCCGGAATCGTGCTGCGCGATCTGCGAGTTCCGGCCATGGCGGCGGCGCTGCTGGTGCTGTCCTCGGTGCTGGTCGGCGCGGTGTGGCCGCTGCTGGTGGAGCAGTTCTCGGTGCGCCCGAACGCGGCCACCAAGGAGAGCACGTACATCGAGCGCAACATCGAGGCCACCAGGCAGGCGTACGGGCTCACCGACGACAAGGTCGAGTACGTGCCGTACGGCGGTGTGGGACAGTCGACCACCCCCGGCGGGAAGGTCGCGGTCGCGGACACCGAGACCATCAAGAACATCCGCCTGCTCGATCCGAATCTCATGACCCAGACGTTCGTGCAGCGCAACCAGCAGCTGCAGAACTTCTACGGTTTCCCGGATCCGCTGGACATCGACCGGTACACGATCAACGGCGAGGTGCGCGACTTCATCGTCACCGCGCGTGAACTGGTGCCGCAGAACCTGTCCGGCAACCAGACGGACTGGATCAACAAGCACACCGTCTTCACGCACGGCAACGGCTTCGTGGCGGCCCCGGCCAACCAGGTCAACGCCGCTCCGCCCAAGGAGGACAAGCAGGCTCAGCAGGCCGCCGGGGCGAGCGAGTCCGGCGGTGGCTACGGCTACCCGGTGTTCAAGGTCGGCGATCTGGACACCGTCAGCGACACCTTCATTCCGAAGGAGAAGCAGGCCATCCCGGTCGACGAGCCGCGCATCTACTACGGCGAGCTGATCGCCAAGTCCGATGCCGACTACGCCATCGTCGGCGCGAACGGTCAGGCGCCGCGCGAGTACGACACGCCCACCGAGCAGAACACCTACACCGGCAAGGGTGGCGTGGCGATCGGCAACTGGTTCAACCGGTTCGCGTTCGCGGCCAAGTACGCCGAGCGGAACATCCTGTTCTCCGGCGCCATCGGACCCGATTCGAAGATCATCTTCAATCGCAGCCCGAAGGAGCGGGTCGAGCAGGTCGCGCCGTGGCTCACCACGGACGGCGACATCTACCCGGCGGTGGTCGAGGGTCGCATCCAGTGGATCGTGGACGCCTACACCACGCTCGACAACTTCCCGTACTCCCAGCGCACCTCGCTCGACGGCGTGGTGGAGGACAGCATCGACCAGACCACCGGCCGGCTGCTGCCGCGCAAGGAGGTGTCCTACATCCGGAACTCGGTGAAGGCCACGGTCGACGCGTACGACGGCACCGTCACGCTGTACGAGACGGACAAGAACGATCCGGTGCTCAAGGCCTGGATGGGCGTGTTCCCCAACGCCGTTCAGCCCGAGAGCGCGATCTCCGACGAGCTGCGGTCGCACTTCCGCTACCCGGAGGACCTGTTCAAGGTCCAGCGCGAGATGCTCTCGAAGTACCACGTGAACGATCCGCGAGAGTTCTTCACCAACAACGCCTTCTGGTCGGTCCCCAACGACCCGACCGCGGAGGGCGCGGGTGCGGGCGCGCATCAGCCGCCGTACTACGTGCTGCTGGGCAACACCAAGACCGGTAAGCCGCAGTTCACGCTGACCGGTGCCATGGTGGGCTACAAGCGGCAGTTCCTGTCGGCCTACATTCAGGCCAACTCGGATCCGGAGAACTACGGCAAGCTCACGATCCTGCGATTGCCCAACGACTCGCAGACGCCGGGCCCGGGTCAGACGCAGACCTCGATGACGACCGACGGCGAAGTGTCACAGGCCAGGAACCTGCTCACCACGGGCAACACCAACAAGATCAGGTTCGGCAATCTGCTGACCCTGCCCGTGGGAGACGGCGGCATCCTCTACGTCGAACCCGAGCCGCCGCGGCCCGGGCAGGCGCTGCTGCAGACGCTGTACCTGTCGCTGG
>NZ_JBSFNO010000014.1:0-195771 GCF_053981095.1 Nocardia sp. NPDC003693 | reverse complement strand
CGCACGCCTCGTCCACGCCGACCGGCACCATGGCGCCGTCGTCCTTGCCGCCGGCGCCCGCCAGCAGCGCGGCCTCCAACTTGCGGAAACTGGTTTCGAGCTCCTGCATAACCTCGATGACCTCGCCATCGGCCATTGAGTACATCGGTAATTCGAGCAGGTTCTCCACCGCGGCGGCGAGTGCTTTGGCACTGGTCGCGATGGTGGGTACCTTCTTCGAATCCATGCCTCTATTCTACGCCTTGATAGCGAGCATGAATAGCCCAATTCTATTGGCATACAACGTAATTCGGTCAAATCGGCGATAAGTTTCCGAGTGAATATGGCACCGAGCGAACCCTTGGCCGGCCAATGTGCAGGCGCGGAGGTCGGGTTTCGAAATACCTCGACAAGAGCGCCGACGCCGACCAGGCGAGCCGCGGTTAGTTCGGGCGCCCGGTTGCCCGTCGCGTGTTCGGGTGATCCAGCGGCCGAACTCCGGCGCCGTACCCCTGGCCCTCACCCTGGCCCTCAGCGGCGTGTCCACGCGACGCGCCGAGGCCGCTTTTCTCTCGCTTGCCGAATCGCATTCTGTCCTGCGGATCTCTCGAGGAAATCGCCTCGAACAGCACAAAAGCGCCAACTACTACGCTTGCTAGTAGGTGACTGGCGTTGCCAAAGTGAATGGCTGGGTTTGGTGTTACTAGTGGGAAGGGAGGGGCGCTCCCGCCCGGGAGTGCCGTCCGTTATGAAGCCGAGCATGGTCAAGGCCGGTCTCTACACCGCCGTCACGGCCGCGGCATTCTCGACGGTGGCTGGGCTCGTGCCCGCCGTCGCCCAGGGTTCACCCGTTACGCCCGAGCTGCCGCAGCGGCTGGCTGGGAAGACCGTTTTTCTCGATCCCGGTCATCAGGGCCCCAACCACAATCAGGACGTCGCCCGTCAGGTCGACGACGGTCGCGGTGGCACAAAGGAGTGCCAAACCAGCGGCATGACCACCGTGAACGGCGTTCCGGAGCACACCGTGAACTGGAATGTCGCGCAACTGGTGCGTACTTCGCTCGAGGGTCTCGGCGCGCGCGTCGTGCTGAGCCGTCCCGACGACACCGGGTGGGGCGGGTGCGTGGACGACCGCGCCAAGGCCGCCAACCAGTCCGGCGCGGATGTGGCGATCAGCATTCACGCCGACAGCGCGCCCGCCAACGCTCGCGGCTTCCACCTCATCGTGCCGCAGCTGCCGGTCCCGGACGCGAAGGTCACGCAGGTGCAGTCGGGTGCGGGCCTGGCAGCCAGCCGGGCCATGCGCGACGCGTACGTGCAGGCCGGATTCCCGGTCGCCGCCTACAACGGCGCGGACCAGGGTCTGCAGACGCGCGCCGACGTCGCCGGTCCGGCGCTGACCACCGTCCCGGACGTCTTCCTCGAAATGGGCAACGGCGCCAATGTCGAGGACGCGGCACTGCTCGAGTCGCCCGAAGGTCAGTTGCGGCACGCGGTCACCATCACCACCGGTGTCGTGTCGTACCTGCTGAACCTGCCGGTCCCGGCGACGGCAACCGATCAGGTCGTGGGTGACTCGGCCGCACCGCCCGCGCAGCCCGCGCTGCGGGTGCCGCCGGAACTCCCGGACATCCCGGGCCTGTCCGAGCTGCTCGGCATGGTCCCCGGGGCGCAGCCGAATTCGGATGAGCGCAAGGTCGATCCGCAGGCCCCGGGGCAGGCGGAGAAGCCGGGCGCGCAGGCCGACAAGCCCGCGGCTCCGGCGGACAAGCCCGCCGAACAGCCCGCCGCCCCGGCTCCGGCCGACAAGGCGGCTCCGGCCGAGCAGCCGGCCGCGCCCGCTCCGAGCCAGGAGTCGAGCACGGTTGACCCGCAGTCGGTTCCGGCCCCCGGGGCGGATTCGAAGGCCGGTCAGGGCGCCACCCCGGAGGCTTCGGTCGCGCCGCAGGCGGCGGTTCCGGGTCAGGTCGCTCCGGCGGCCCCGCAGGCGGCTCCGGCGGAACCCGCCGCACCGCAGGCGGCTCCGGCCGAACCGGCTCCCGCGCCGCAGCTCGAGCAGGTGCTGCCGGTTCCGGACAAGCAGGTCCCCGCGGTGCGTCCCATCGCGGCCCCGCTGAAGGCGAACCCGCCCGCGCCGGTGCATCCCGACGCGATCAAGCCGGGCTTCGCGGCTCCGGCCGCGGTGAACCCGCTTCTCCCGAACGTGGCGGCTCCCGGGGCGGCGATCCCGAACGCTGCGGCTCCGGGTGCGGCGGCTCCGGGTGCGGCAAGCCCTGGCGCGCAGAGCAATCCGGGCGTGAAGACGCCCGGTGAGAAGTCCACCGACGTGCTGGATATCGAGTCCATGGGCTCGCTCATGCAGACCGCGGTGAAACTGCTCGGCCCGCTCGCCAAGATGATCATGGGTCAGGACGGTGTCGCGTCCGATCTCATCAACGTGGCCTACAGCCTGGTCTCGGTGCTGAGCTCGTCGCTGCTGTCCTCGCCCGCCAAGTAAACACAGACGGTCGCTGGTACGACCTACGCCCCCGCCTCGAATCCATCGAGGCGGGGGCATTTTTCATGCCTCGGCGTCTTTCATGCCTCGGCGTCCCCGGCGCGCTGCCGCCGGAGCCTGCACAGATGAGCGCGCAGCGCACACCCCTGCCGCTCGCACTCGTCCCCGTGCGTCTCCAGGAGCCTTTCGATATCGCGATCGGAGAAGGCGGCGTACGGCGACGGCTCCCCGTGCCCGCCCGCGCTCTTGTCCCTCGTCGGGTACTCACCCGACCCGACGTGGAAATACGGATTGGTCATGACTCGCCCTCCATCGGAACGTCCTCGGCCCGAGCCCATCCCGCCGCGCGGGCGATCTCGAGCAGTTGCTGTTTGGCACTGCACGAGCGGGCCGAGACACCCTCGCCCGCAACGCAGTTGCGATGCCTCCACATCGCGATCCGAAACCCGTTGATCGTCCGCAGCTCGTCGGAATCGACCATCTGACAGTGCTTGATCCGCGAGTAGACGGCGGTCATCCGTTCCTCCCTTCGGGAGAATCCGGCGAATTACGCACGGTGTGCGCCGCGTTGCCGATTCCGGCGTCGCCGGGGCGATCGTGTCCCTCCGCTCGCGACGGGGATGTAGAGGTATCCGCCGGTCGAGAGCGCGAGCCGAAGAGGGCGGGCATCACCCTCGCGGCCGTCTTGATGCAAACCCCAGCAGCCCCACGTGAATACGGCAAGGCATAACGCGGTGATCGCGAGCAGTGCCACTGTGTCCCAGAGCATTTCGAGTACCCCCTCGATGTGCGGATTTGATCTCCCTCGGCGCTGACTCGGCGACGAATGGAATCCCTTGCTGCCGTGCGCTCTTCTGCTGTGCACACCCAGATTCGCATTTCTGGAACGTTCACGAAACCGTTCCGGCAAACTTGATGGAGCGGCACCGTGGAACGTTCCACGGTAGCGATCCCCAGATAGCGAGGCTAACGAAATGGCCAGCTCAACGGTACCTAGAAGGGCGCTCGGTCGGTTTTTTCGTACGCTGCGAGAGCGCGCCGAAAAGTCTTTGCTTGCAGCAGGACTGAATGTGGATACCTCTCCGCAAACCATCATGCGAATGGAGGAAGGTAGGCCGACGAAGCTGTCGACGCCTCAAATCAGGTTGTTGTTGGACTTCTACGGTGCGGACAATTCGGAGCGAGACGAGGCGCTGGCACTGTGGGATGAGGTCAAGCGGCTTGCGAAGGATGCCAGACAGCAAGGTGTGCACAAAGGTTGGTGGCAGTCGTATGCCGACCAGTACCACCAATGGTTCGATCACTATCTCAAGCTGGAGGCGAGCGCGAAGCGCATGACGTCGCACCAGCTGGTTCTCATGCCCGGAATCGTGCAGACGCCCGAATACAGGCGCGCGCTCATTCGAGCCAGTCAGCCCGGCCTGTCGGCGGTGGACACTGAGCGTCGGTTGGAGTTGGCCGCCCGCCGCCAATCCCGTGTGACAGAGGGCGAGTTGAGGCTCGACTGTCTGCTGTCCGAGTCCGTTCTGCGGCACCGGCCGGGTGGAGCGCGGGTCATGTCCGAGCAGTTGCAGTGGCTGGCGGCCTTGAGCGAGAAGAGGAATGTTTCGATCCGGGTTGTTCCGCACGACGTCGGGATGCACCCCGGCCTTCGGATCCAGTCCTTCACGTTGCTCGACTTCCCTCCGACGATCGGTGGGCTGACTGAGCCGCCGGTGATCTACATCGAGGGGGTGGAAGGTGCGCTCTATCTCGAGCGCGACGATGTGATCGGTCGATTCCGGCAGGCAATCAAAGGAATTCGGCAGGTAGCGTTGAGTGACGAAGGCACCCGGCAACTGGTGCTGAAGATCGCGAAGGAGTATGCGGCGTGAGCGAGAACCCGCCCATTCATACCTGGTTCAAATCCAGTCGATCTGCGGACGCCAACGAGTGCGTCGAGGTCTACCTCGGGGATAGCCGTGTCGGCGTCCGCGATTCGAAGACCCCCGGCGGTCCCGAGCTGTGGTTCGCGCCCGAAGCCTGGGACGCGTTCCTCGGCAGCGACTTCTGGAAGCGCTGACGCGCGAAGGAACCTCGCGACAGCACCCCGCGCCCCGCCTCGATCAGTCGAGGCGGGGCGCTTCCCGTCCAACGGCATTCGCCAACCGGCAAACATTTCGCGACCGCAACGCCCGACGGTCATTCGGACAGAAGCGGCGCAGGCAGGCGCACCTGCGGACATTCGCAGGCGCACGTGCGGACAACCTCGTGTCCGGTGGTTGGCAAGCATCCGGCTCAGGGGGTTGCATGAAACCCGGGTCGGGTCACGACGGCTGACGACGGAGCCCCCGCGTGCACGACTCGTCGATCGAGGTGGATGTGATGGCGTTCGGTGTGGGCTTGAGTATCGGCACGGTCAATACGGTCTGCGTGACGGCCGCTGACAGGGCGGGCAGGAAACCTCCGGGCCGCCGCGTCGCGCCACCCACCACCTGGCGCACCACCCTCACCTTCGACAGTTCCGGCACCGCACGGGTCGGCCGCATTCCACGACACGGGCGGGTTATCACCGAGTTCGCCGATCTGTCCCAGCGGGGGCCGGTCGCGCGGGTCGGTCACCGGGCGCTCTCGGCCGCGGATCTCGTTGCCACCGTGGTCGGCAGCGTGCTCGAGGAGGTGCTGGGGAAGGCGCCGGCGGGGCAGGGCGGCAGGCCCGATACGGGCATCACCGTCACTCACCCGGCCGGGTACTCCGAGAACCTGGTGGCCGACCTGCGGTCCGCGCTCGACAGTTTCGGGCTCGACCATGTCGCACTGATGGCCGAGCCGATCGCGGCGGCCACCTGGCTGGGCGCCCAGCGCGGGCCGCTCATGCCGGGTCTGGCGCTCGTCTACGACCTGGGCGGCTCGGGGCTGGATGTGACCCTGGTCCGGGTCGGCGCGGGCGCGCCCGCCAATCCCATCGTCGGATTGCCGCTGCACTCGGCCGATTTCGGCGGCCGGGCCTTCGGCGGGCTGGTGGCTTCGCGGCTGCGGCACGGCCCGGGCGGTCCGGTGGTCTCGCGCGTGCAGTCCGAGGACGACACCGGCGCGCTGCGCACCGAGCACATCGAGCAGTCCCTGCGCCTGGTCTACAAGTGCCTGCGGATCGCCGACGTCACGATGGCCGATGTTGACAGGGTGCTGGTGGTCGGCGGCGCGGCCCGCCCGCGCGAGGTTGCCGAGGTGCTCTCCACCCGGCTGGCCCGCCCGATCGTGGTGGCCCCCGACCCGGAGCGCACGATCGCCGACGGCGCCGCCATAGCTGCCCGGCAGGCGGTACTGGCCCAGGATTCGGCTACACACGGACACGGTCCGATCACCGGATTCTTCCGGCGGATCACGCGGGTCGCCGCACTCTGAAACACTTCATTTCCACGGGTTGACCGGCTGGTTACCGGCCGGTTTGCCCGTAATGAGCCCACTCATGGGACGAACTCGTGCAAGCATCTTGCTAGCACGTGTTGACGCTACTCCGGTTTGGTGTAACCATTAGAAACAGATAAACGCCAACCGGAGAGGTGACGATGATGTCCCCGACTACGACTCACGTCGACGACCCCGTAGTTGCCGAGGCTATCGAATACGCGGCGAAACTTCTGCTGCTGTCCGAGGGCTCGGTCAACAAGAGCTTCGACCCGTACGAGGACATCGACTGGGAGAACCCGGACTTCGACGTCGACACCAAGCCCGAGCGCTGGGTGTTGCCGGCGTCCGCGGACCCGATCGGCCGCCACCCGTGGTACCTCGCCCTGAGCGAGGAAGACAAGATCGCTGTCGGCAAGTACCGGCAGGCCAACGTGGCCAAGGTCGGCCTGCAGTTCGAGTCGATCCTGATCAGCGGCATGATCAACCACACTTTCGGCCTCGCCAACGGTGACCCGGAGTTCCGGTACTGCAGCCACGAGATGTCCGAAGAGATCAACCACACCCTGATGTTCCAGGAGATGGTGAATCGCATCGGCATCGACGTGCCCGGCATGGGCCCGCTCGTGCGCCAGTTCCGCCAGATCGCGGTCCCGGTCGCGGTGCTGTTCCCCAACCTGTTCTTCATGGCCGTGCTCGCCGGCGAGGAGCCGATCGACCACATCCAGAAGCAGATCCTGCGCTCCGGCGAGGACGTGCACCCGATCATGCGCGGCGTCATGGCGATTCACGTCGCCGAGGAAGCCCGCCACATCTCCTTCGCGCACGAGTTCCTCAAGAAGCACGTGCCCGAGCAGAAGCTGCCCAGCCGCTTCGTGCTGTCCATCGCCATGCCGATCGTCATGTTCATCCTGGGCCGGTCCATCGTGACCCCGCCCAAGGCGTTCTTCGACGAGTTCGACGTGCCGGACAAGGTGCGCAAGGAGCTGTTCTACGACTCGAAGGACTCCAAGCAGGCCTTCAGCGACTACTTCATCGACGTCCGCGCCCTCGCGCACGAGATCGGTCTGATGAACCCCGTCGCCAAGCGCGTGTGGAAGCTCTTCGGAATCGCCGGCTCGGCCTCCCGTTACCGCTCGGAGCCCATCCGCTCCGGCAAGGCCGCCTGAGTAGACAAGGGACCGTACAGTGCCGTACGTCGTCACCCAATCCTGTTGCAGCGACGCCTCCTGCGTCTATGCCTGCCCGGTCAACTGCATCCATCCCACGCCCGATGAGCCGGATTTCCGGACGGCGGAGATGCTGTACGTCGACCCCAAGGCGTGCGTGGACTGCGGGGCGTGCGCGACCGCGTGCCCGGTGGACGCGATCGTCTCCTCGAAGAAGCTGACCGACGAGCAGCTGCCCTTCATCGAGATCAATCGCGACTTCTATCGTGAGGAACGCCCGCGGCCCCTGCTGGCGCGGCCGATTCCGGCGGCGGAGGTCAAGCCCGGGCGCGAACCGCTGCGGGTGGCGATCGTCGGCTCGGGGCCCTCGGCCATGTACGCGGCCGATGAACTGTTGACCCAGGCCGGAGTTCAGGTCACGGTCATCGACAAGCTCAGCACCCCTTACGGTTTGGCGCGGTTCGGCGTGGCGCCGGACCACACCAAGACCCGCAAGGTCGCCGAGCTGTTCGACGTCATCTCGGCGCAGCCGGGCTTCGGTTCGTACCTCAATCTGACTGTCGGGGAGCATGTTTCGCACTCCGATCTGATCGCGCACCATCACGCGGTGCTCTACGCCGTCGGGGCGTCCAGCGATCGCAAGCTCGGCGTGCCCGGCGAGGGGCTGCCCGGCAGCGTCTCGGCCACCGAGTTCGTCGCCTGGTACAACGGGCATCCCGATCAGGCCGGCCGCTACTTCGAGCTGTCGCAGAAACGCGCCGTCATCGTCGGCAACGGCAACGTCGCCCTGGACGTGGCGCGTCTGCTGACCACCGATCCCGAACTGCTCGTCGACACCGACGTGGCCCCGCGGGCGCTGGCGGCACTGCGGCGCAGCAAGATCGAGGAAGTGGTCGTGCTCGGCCGCCGTGGTCCGGCCGAATCCGCGTTCACCGTGCCGGAGTTCGTCGGACTGCTCGGCGCGGACGTGGACATCGTGGTCGAGGGTGAGATCCCGGAGATCACGCCGGACATGCCGCAGAAGGTGGAGCAGAAGCTGAAGCTGCTGCGCGGGCTGGCCGATCGGCCGACCGGCGGGCGCAAGCGCATCGTGTTCCGGTACCTGTCCGCGCCCACGGCGATCAACGGCGTGGACCGGGTCACCGGGGTCGAGGTGGCGCGCAACGAGCTGGTCGCGGACGCCGACGGCGTGCTGCGGGCCCAGGCGACCGGCGAGGTCGAGACGCTCGAGACCGGGCTCGTGCTGACCTCGGTCGGGTACCGCGGCGTCGCGCTGCCGGGGCTGCCGTTCGACGAGCGCGGCGGCATCATTCCGAACCTGGACGGGCGGGTGCTCGAAACCGCGGGTGGGTCCGTGGTTCCGGGGGCCTACGTGACCGGCTGGATCAAGCGCGGGCCGACGGGGTTCATCGGCACCAACAAGTCGTGTGCGCAGCAGACGGTGCGGCAGCTGGTGGACGACTTCAATGCGGGGCGGTTGGGTCAACCGCTCGGCGGGGCACGGGAATTCGACCGACTGGTCGGTGCGCGTCAGCCGCACGTGGTGCGTGGCGGCGCGGCGAATCGGCCGTCGCGGCTGCGGCTGCCGCTGCTGGTGCGGAGTCGTAAGGAGTCATCGGCGCCCGTGCGCTGAATCGGGCTTTCCGTACATATAAAACCGACCGCCCTTCGCGAATTGTTCGCGAAGGGCGGTCGGTTTTGTTTTGTGTACGGATTGTGTTGTGCGAGTTGTAATACTCCGTTGGCTAACGGCGACATCTTCCCGGGTATGCGCGAAACGCTGTCGAATCGCGGTTGGGCAACCTGCCTGTGATGGGGTCCGGTTGGTAGCAACCAGCCAGTGATCGTGTTCTGACCGGCGCAAACTGACACTGCGGTTTTGTTTTTCGGACACTGGTTGCCTACCGGTTGGTATGAATTCAGGGTTCGCTGCGGTGTAGCCACAAGGGCGAGTTTTCGCAACTGCGCTGGTGTCCAGTCTGATTCGATCTTGGTGAGTCATCGATCTGACCAGTGGATTCGCCAACTTCGCTACTGGACACGAAATCTTTTCTCCGGATTCGATATTCACATCCGGTATGCGCCAGCTAACCTGAACGCGCTGTTTGGAAAACGACCGCGACCACATGGTTGGTACGCCTGTGAGGCCGTGGTCTCGGTGCGTTGACGGGATGGCGATGACTGTTGGCTTTGGTATGAGCATCGGCACAGTGAACTCCGTGTGGGCCACCGCGGCGGGCGATCGCAGTCGGCCCGCCGTACGGGTACGGCGCACGGCAGTCACTTTCGATAGCGCGGGCGGGCCCCGAATCGGGGGCATTCCGCAATTCGCGCCGGTGGTAACCGATTTCGCCGATCTCACCGCGGATCCGGATCCCGTGGTGGTGGGCGGGCGTATCTGGTCGCCCGCGGATCTGGTGGCCGCGGTGGTCAACGGGTTGATCGAGACCAATGCTCCCGAAGCCCCGGCGGTCAGTACCTATCCCGCCTCCTACACCGACAAGCACGTCACGCGGTTGCGGCGAGCGCTGGACTGGTCCGGGGCCGCCGACGTGCAGCTCATGCCCGAGCCGGTCGCGGCCGTGGAATGGCTCGATCACGAGTTCGGCACCGCCGGAGCGGGTTTGACGCTCGTCTACGACCTCGGCGGCAACTGTCTCGACATCGCGGTGGTGCGCACCGAGGCCGAGTTCGGCGAACGCGGGGTGCTCGGACGGGCCGAGCGTTCCTACGACTACGGCGGGCGGCCGCTCGGCGCGCTGATCGCCCGGTACGCGCGCAGTATCGCTCCCGGTGCGGCACAGCCGGTTTCGGCCGTGGTGCCCGCCACCGACACCACCAGACTGCGGTGCTGGCACATTCGGAATTCGCTAAAACTGGTGCGCGCCACCGTGCACCGTGCCGGACTCGTCATCGACGACATCGATCGCATTCTCATCATCGGCGGCGCGGCCCGGCCCGCCGAGGTCTCCGCCGTGCTCGCCGATCTCGGCCGGCCCGTGTTCATGTCGCCGGATCCGGCGCACACCGTGGCCGTCGGCGCCGCCCTCGCCGCGTTCCGCAGCGCCGACACCGGCTCGGCCATCGGGCGCTACGCCCCGCGCGCGGCCGTATTCTCCGGTGCGGCGGTCGCTTCCGCGCTCGCCATGTCCGCGGCCACCGTCCTCGGCGGCCCGGTGGCGGGCCCGCCCGGATTGCAGGCCGCGCCCGGCGGGGTCACGACCCCCGGCATTCCCCTCAGCCTCGGCGATGTCCTCGTCTACGACGACGCGACCGCCCCCGGCGGCCGCCCGCACGCCATAGCCCCCGCCGCGGCGGTTCGCGGCTACGGCCCCGTGGCCGCCACCGTGACCCCGAACTGGTTCGCCGGACGCCCCGTGGTGGAGGTCGACCGCACCAGCCCCGGAACCCGGTGCGAGACCCGCACGGCCGAGCAGCTCGCCACGTACGCCAACCCGGCGGAGTTCGTGAACCCGATGCCGTTCCCACCGGGGAGCATGAAGCTGCCGATCTCGATCGGGACGATGCCGCACATCAGCCTGCCCGGGTTGCCGAACGTGCCCGGGCAGCCGGGCAATCCGCAGCCCGGAAACCCGCAGGGTCCCGGCGATATCAGCGCGCCCGGTCCGATCACCGAGCCCGGTACGACGCCGGGCACCCCCGGGAATCCTGGTACGACACCGGGCGCTCCCGGCGATCCGGGTACGACGCCCGGGGCTCCCGGTGACCCAGGTACTACGCCCGGCTCGCCGTCGGATCCCGGCACGACTCCGGGCTCGCCGTCCGATCCGGGAACCGTTCCCGCGCCAGGTAATCCGGCTGATCCCGGTCCGGTTACCGGGGAACCTGCTTCGGGCGGGTCGACGGGTGGTGGAGCGGGCGCGGGCGGTGGCGGCGCGACCGGTGGTGGAACCGGCGGCGGGGGTGGCACTTCCGGCGGGGGTGCCGGGGACGGTGGTGGTGCCGGTAACGGCGGCTCTGGCGCGGGCACCGGTGGTGGCGCAGGGGCCGGTGGCGGTGCGGGCACCGGGGGCGGTGACGCGGGTGCCGGTGGCGGCGCGAACTCCGGCGGCGGTGCTGGCGGTGGTGCGAACTCGGGCGGTGGCGCTGGCGGTGGTGCGAACTCGGGCGGCGGTGCCGGTGGTGGTGCGAACGCGGGTGGCGGTGCCGGTGGTGGTGCGAACTCGGGCGGCGGCGCTGGCGGTGGTGCGAACGCGGGCGGCGGTGCCGGTGGCGGTGGCAACTCCGGTGGTGGCATGGGTGGGGGAGCGAACTCCGGCGGCGGGGCCAACTCGGGTGGAGGTGCGAACTCCGGCGGTGGCGTGAGTTCCGGTGGCGGCATGAACTCCGGCGGCGGCACCAAGCCCGGCGGCAACTCCGGCGCGGGCGCGAACTCGGGCGGCGGCATGGGCGGCGGCGCGAACTCCGGCGGCGGTTCCCGCTCCGGCGGCACCTCGGCCGGCGGTGGCGGCATGGGCGGTGGCGGTGGCGCGTCCGCCGGCGGCGGCTCGCGTGGCGGCGGTATGGGCGGCGGTGGCATGGGTGGCGGTGGGATGGGCGGAGGCGGCGGAGCGTCCGGTGGTGGTGCCGGCGGCGGCGGAGGCATGAAGTAGTGCTCCCGACGGTCGCCCCCAACTCCCACCGTTTCCCCACTCACACAACGCACTCCGCCCCGAGTACCGTGCCCTCGGCACCCTCGGACGTCGAGTCTCGCGCCTTAGAGACGCGGTCCACCGGTAGGAATTCCCTGGTCGGCGAGGCGGGACACCCGGCCGCCCGGCTCCCGGTGGCTGCCCCCCTCGCCTCGGAGGAGGTGGCTGGGCTGGTCGGTCGGTCCGCGAGTTCTGATATGGGCGTGCCGATCCGGAGCGGACACGCTGCGCCGCTGGTGATACGCATGGCTGCCGCGACTGAACGCTCTCTCCGTGGGATTGATGAGCCTGCTGCGTCAGGGGCTTCGGTTCGGGTGGCGCGTGTCGCGCACATGGCCGTCGGGCAAGGCTCGGCTGACGGGGTCCTGCGCGGCGGGTCCGTTCCGGTCCGCGGGTCGGGTGCGGCGTCGTGGGTACTCGTCGCAACCCGCTCGCTTGCTATCGGCGGAACGGGAGCTCATCGACTATGAGCAGGGCGACCAACCGGGCCATGCGTCAAACCGCCTGGCCGCGACCGGATTTGCGGGTCGTGGCGGGGCGATCGGGGCAGGCGGACGCCGAGGGTGAGGTGGGCGCCGGGGCGCTGGGCGGGTCGGGCGTCGCGGGGGAGCGGTATCGGGGGCGGCTGGCCGAGCGGCTGGCGGCCGGGGTGGTTCGGGATGGGGCGGGGGAGTCGCCCACCGAGTTGAATCAGTTCTTCCTGTGGCATCGGAGCGCGTTGGCCGCGCCGGAGGTGCCGTGGGAGTCCCGTGGGGGTGGCTCCGCGCGCGCTGTGGAACCGCGTGGGGCGGGGGCCGCCGTGGCGACCGAGCTTCCGAAACCGTTGGTGGTCTTGCGATTCGACCGCCGTATCGAACCCGCTGGGACCGTGGCGATCGAGTAGCTCTCGCCACCCAGGAACGGCGACGTGCTGGGCGGTGAACCCGGAAGCCTCCCGCCCGCTCGTTGTCGATGAAGCGACCGGCCCACCCTCGCGCCTAATGTGCCCAGCGCGACGGTGGGCCCGGTTGCGTTCGGACCCGAATTGACCAAAGCCCCTCGGCTATTCGGTGAAGCCCGAGCCCCGGCGCGGTCCTATGGTTCTCAGCGTGCGGTGAAGCCGCCGTCCACGGTCAGGGCCGCGCCGGTGACGAACGACGCCTCGTCGCTGAGCAGGAAGGTACAGAAGGCGGCGATCTCCTCGGGGCGTGAAATGCGGCCGAGTGGGTGCAGGGCGGCGATGGCGGCCTCGCCCTCGGGGGTGGCGCCCATGGACGCGCGGAAGGCCGGGGTGTCGATGGCGCCGGAGACGATGGCGTTCACCCGCAGCCCGTGCTCGGCGTTCTCCAGCGCGACCGCGCGGGTGAGCCCGATGACACCGTGCTTGGCCGCCACATACGGTGCGACCGAAGCCATTCCGACGACGCCGAGATTGGAAGCGTTGTTGAGGATCGCGCCCCCGCCCGAGGCCAGCAGCGCCGGAACCTGATGCCGCAGACCGTAATACACGGCCGTCAGGTTCAGTTCGATGTCCGCCCGCCACCCGCCGGCCTCGATGTCCTGCACCGCCCCGAACGCGTTGATGGCTCCGGCGTTGTTGAAAGCCCCGTCCAGCCTCCCGAATTCGCCGACCGCCGCCGACGTCAGTCGCTCGACGTCCGCCTCGACCGTCACGTCGGTAGGCACGAACAAGGCCCGCCCACCCCGACCCTCGATCTCCTCGACCAGCCGGTCCCCGGCTTCCTTCCCCCGGGCTCCCAACACGACCGCACCCCCTTCGGCGACGACCCGCCGCGCGACCGCCTCCCCGACCCCCGAGGTGGCCCCGGTGATCAGCACAACCTTGCCCTCGAACCGAGCGTCCATGTTCCCGTTCTCCTCGCGGTAGCGATTTACTTGACACGTCATATTCAATCCGCGGCCGGTTTCGGGTGCTGGCGGTAATAGGACATGGAACTTGATATGTCATGCAATGGAGTGGACGGCCGGTTGGCCATGCGAGCCCGGCCGCCGTCGGTGCGGGTGCCAACGGATCTGGGGTCTGCGCGAGCGCCCCCGGGCTGGCTAGCTTCGCAGGTGACTCGAATCCCTGCGCGCGGTCATCGGACCGCGCCGCAGGCCGATACCTCGGAGGCATCCATGCGTCGAACCGTCCAGCTCGCAGTGATCGGAGCGGCGACGGCCGCGGCCCTGTCCGTCGGCTACGGCCCCGCGGCCGCGGAGACCGGCTCGATCGGCACCGGCTCCCTCGAATCCGGCTCGCTGTCACCGGAGATCGCCAAGCACAACCTGCTCTGGCTGCTCGACATGACCGGTTCCTACGAAAACCCCTGCGACCCGATGGGCCCCTGCTTCCCGACCCGGTAGGCGCGACCCGGCTCCCCGGCACGCCGCGGCGGCGCGTTCGACGGCCGCCGCCGATCGGTGAGCGCGCACGCCGTCGTGGTCACCGATACCAGTCGTCCCCGTCGGCGCCCGCGCGCCGATTCAGGTAGTCGGCAAGGGAACTGGCGACCCACGTGCGGGAGTCGGTCTCGTGGTCCCACACGAACACGTCGGTGTTCCGCTCGGCGGGCACGCGCACGTAGCAGAACTGGTCCCCGCCGCCGTTGTCCCCGAAGAACATCAACTGGTCGAAAGACATGTACAGCCGCGCGAACTCGGGATCCCGCCGGAACTCGATGTTCTGCTCGACGATCTCCCGTGCCGACCACACCAGCCCCGAACCGTACTCGTCCCGCACACCGTCGCTGCCGCGCAACAGCTCTCGCAACTCGTCCGGCACCGCCTGACCGAGCCGCATCACGATCGCGTCGATTCGGTGTCCTGGGCCGCCGGCCCGAACTCGGCATCGTCGTACAGCCCGCCGATCAGGTCCTTCCACATGCGCCCGATCGTGCCACGCGCGACCGACGAGGACTGTAGGTCGGTGGGGCCTGCTACCTTCCGGTCGTGCGTGCGACAGAGCTGTTCGAGGACTACATGGCCTGGCTGCGGGTCAATGTTCCACGGGCATACGAGAACCTCGCCCCACCCGCGAGCCGGGCCGACATCGACAAGCTCGAACAGGCGCTGGGGCAGAGCATCCCGGACGATCTGGCCGCCGTGCTGATGGTCCACAACGGTCAATTGCGGACCGCCACCGCCGACCGCGACGATGACGATGCGGTGCCGTGCGTACCAACCCTCTCGTTCCTGTCGACCGCCCTCATCGAGCAGTGCTGGTCGAAATGGGTTCCGATCCGCGAGTTCGAGGACATGGACGCGCTGCAGGCATGCGGCGCGACAATGCCCGGGGCGAAAGGCCGGGTCCGGCCGCTGTACACCTCGCCGGGCTGGATCCCGCTGTGGTCGGATCCGGTGAGATCCGACTACATCGGCCTGGACCTGGACCCCGACGCGGCCGGGGTTCGCGGGCAGATCATCAACTTCGGCCGGGATGAAGAGCGGCACTTCGTGTGCGCGAACAACTTCACCGAGCTGCTGGAGATCCTCCTGGACGAGGTCCGCTCGGGCCGATGGCCCGCAACGACTCTCATCTACGACGAGGAGGAGGGGGAGGAACGCACGCTGGTCGGTGACGTCGCGGAAGGGTCGGGCCGTGCCTGGTTCGGCGCCCTCGAAGACCACTTCTTCAACGCGCTGTACAAGCGTGCCGAAGGTCCCAGCAGTCCAGCTGTTCCCGTGAACCCTCCGAGTAGTTCGTAGTCGGCCGCGGCGTGCCGCTGCGGCTCGTGGATCACGCCGGGTCGTGACGGAAAGCCTGCGGTGCGTCGCTTCCGCCGAGGTCTACGACGCGGCCTCATCGTCGATGGCGTGTAGCCGTCCAAGAAGAATCAGCCGACAACCCTTCCGCTGCCGGGGAATCCGGCAGCGGGTCACATCAAACCTTCGGTTACTTCACGCCGCTCGTGATCGCGGCTGCCTGGCGCGCGGCGATCGCGACCGCCACCTCGGCGGGGACGTACTCGCCGGTCTTGCTGTTGAACTCGATGATCGAGAACGCCTTGCCTTCGGCGAAGATCGCGACCGTCGTGCCGTCGGGGCCGTTCAGGATCCCGCCGTCGACGCCGACGTCGATGGGGGTGAAGGCCGCGCCGGCCTTCTGGGCCACATCGGTTTTCGCCGCCGCTACCGCCGCGACGGCGGACGCGGCGTCCGGCTGGACGATGACCGCGGTCGTGATCTTCTCGGTCCCGGCGCCGTTGCCGTAGATCCCGGTGATGCCGTTCTGTTCGGCCTTGCTGGACTTGAGGGTCCAGTCGGCGTCGATGTCGGTGGCCTTGATCAGCAGATTGGCGTACTCGCCCGCGCCGGGGGACACGACCGTGGTGGTGGCGGCCGACGCGGACGACGTCTCGGCCGACGAGGACTCCTGGTCCGCGCTACAGCCGGCGATTCCCACGGACAACAGCACTGCGGCACCGAACACCACAGCCTTAGATTTCTTCATCGGCAGATAATGGCAGAGGCGCAAACCCGCCGCAATCTTTCGCCGACCCGAATTCCGGGGGCATCGCTGCGCTCCGATATGGCGGGGTGCCCACGGGATTCGAGCGATCCCACCGTGCCGTGGACCGCTCGATCCGTACGACTCGACGGGATCAGAACGACCCGGTGGTGGGCGGGTTGGCGGTGCGGGGGTCGTCGCAGCCTTCGAAGCTGTGCGGGGGCGGCGGGGTCCCGTCAGGGGAGGGGAGGACGGTGACGGTCACGGACTTGGTGGCCTTGCCCTGGACGAGCTCGAGCACGTGGGTGCCGGGAGTCTGAGGACTCCAGGCGGTCGACCGACCGACCGACGGGATTCCCGTGCTGAAGGATCCGGTGCCCGGCACGGCGATGACCGACCTCGCTCGGAAGCAGGTGTCGTTGTCGGTGAAGACGATCCAGCCTTCTTCGGGTCCGTAGTTCGGCTCGTAGTTCAGGTAATACGACTCGCCGACCACGAACTTGCCCGCGGAATTCGGCTCTGGCTCGAGCATGAGCGCGGCACCGGCCTGAGGCGCTGCCAGGGAGACCGCCGCGGCGGCGGCCGCCAATGCCGAAGTGCCGCCGGCGATCCGATGTCCGAGGCGGGTCCGGGTACTCATATGTCGCTCCTGTTCATCGACCCTGGGGGAGACCGGGTCGAGGAACAGTAGCGTCCATCCGGAGTGAAACGCTTCGATTTCAGGAAGTCGCAGTGCCCACAGTTTTCGGGGCATGACCAGGCAGTATGACGAAACGTACCGCAGTTTCCGAAATTGTGACGTTTCACTAACTCTCGATGTTACCGTTCGGCGACCCTGATCCCGGGGATGAGCAGGAGTGACGGATGAGTGCGAACAGTGGACCGAGGCGGCGAATCGGTTGGAGTGCAACCGCTTTGATGGCCACGACAGTAGCGATGGTGGCGCCCTCCGCCGCTGCCGCGGAAATCAACATGAGCCTGGAAGCAGCCCCTCCCGGCGGCTACGTGACCGGGACCGAATACCGCATCACCATGCCGGAGCACGGCGGAGCCGACTTCGATAATCGGATCGTCTTCACCGACAACGGGCAGTGCTTCGCCGCCTTCTGGCGGATAGGGAACAAAGACTCCACCGGCTCGAGCAGGGTGTTCAGCTCCGTGACCATCGATGTCATCTGGGTTCCGAAGACGGTGGGCACACACAGCATCGTCGCGACCGCGGCCGGCACGAGCGTGACCTACACGGTGAACACAGTCGCCGCGCCGATCGGCACCCCACCCCCACCGGCCGAGGATCCGAATACCAACGGCTGCAACGACACCGGCAACCCTTACGCTGATCAAACCAGCACCGGCAGCTTCTGACCGGTCGGTGCGAACCTGATCCCGCCGGCTCCCTACCGGATACCGCCGAGGCTGTCCGTCTCGTGCTACTTCGGTGCGAGGACGTCGGGGAGCTGGGCGAGGGAGTCGATGACTATTCCGTGGGAGGTCTGCGGAAGCTCGGAGTGCAGGTAGCCCCAGGGGCCGCGGCGGATGAGGGCGGGGACCATGCCCGCGGCGGCCGCGGGCAGGAGGTCGTTGTCGACCCGGTCGCCCACGTAGCAGATTTCGCGGAATTTCACGCCGGCTACTTCGGCGACTTTCGCGAAGAAGGCCGGGTCCGGTTTCTCCAGGTTCCATTCGGCCGAGGTGTAGATGGCGTCGACGGGGAGTTCCATTTTCTCCAGGGCCGACTTCGCTTGCGGGGGCTGGTTTCCCGCGATGATCACCTGCACCCCGCGGCTGCGCAGCTCTGCCAGCGACGGCACCACGTCCGGGTAGAGGTCGTCGGCGTCGAAGTTGTTGCGCAGGCTGTCGGGCTCGGCCAGCGCCCACGCCTCCTGCTCGGCGTCGAGGTCGATGCCGGGGCGGAGCAGTTCGAACGCGTCGGTCAGCGGCCGCCCGGTCGCCGCCATCCCGCCGATGGCCCCCATCAAAGCGAACCCGGGCACCCCGAGCCGATCCGCCCACCGACTCCAGATCCGGGTCTCGTCGATCAGCGTCTCACCCACATCGAACACCGCAGCTTTGATCACGGCCCCACCCTATCGGGCACCGGCCGGGGGGCCGGATCAGGCCGAGCGAACGAGTGAGGCCGTCGCGGCGTCGTCGTACCGGTTCCACACGATCTCGGTCAGCGCGGGATGCGCGCCGATGACCCGCGCGTGCACGGGTTCGGGTGCGGCATGCAGGAGCCGGTCGGTGAGCAGCCCGGGAGCGAGGAACCAGGGGGCTACCAGGACCCGGTTCGCTCCGCGCTCGCGCAGGGCGGACACCGCCTCGGTAACCGTGGGTTCGGTGGTGGCGAAACAGATTTCGGTGTCCCAGCCCGTCAGCGCACCGAGCCGACGAGCTACCTCGGCGGTCCGGGCGTTGGCCTCGGCCGACGAGGAGCCGACGGCGGCCACCGCGATCCCCGGGCGATCGGGGTTCGAATCGCCGAGTTGTTCGAGCACCCGGTCGCGCAGGGCGGCGATCAAACGCTGATCCGGGCCGAGGACGTCGGCCTGGGTCAGGCGCAGGTGCGGGTGGCGGTCACCGGCGGCAGCCAGGAGCTCGGGCAGATCCACGCGGGCGTGGAAGGCGCTGCCCAGCAACAGCGGAACCACCACCGCGTGGGAATGGCCCGCGGCGGCGATCTCGTCCACGACCTGATCGATCGACGGGATGCTCAGGTCCAGGAAGGCCAGGCGCACTTCGAGATCCGGGCGGGCGGCGGCGATCCGCGCCACGACCGCGTGCATGGTCGCGGCCGAGCGGGGGTCGCGGCTGCCGTGGGCCACCGCGACGAGCGCCGGGCGTGCGGCCGCGAGGGACCGGAAGTGCCTGTGGCGCAGGGCGACCGGCAGCGAGGCGGTCGAGAACGCGCCGCTGCCGGGCGAACTCATGTCAGAGTCCGACTTCCGTGCCGACCTCGACCGCGGTCAGGGCGTCGCCGACCAGGCCCGCGGCCAGGGTGTTGCCGCCCGCCGGATCGATCAGCAGGAAGCTGCCGGTGTAGCGGTTGATGCTGTAGTCGTCCGCCGCGATCGGCTCGGCCACGCGGATCGAGATCCGGCCGATGTCGTTGAGCGCCAGTGACTCCGGCTGCGGGTCCGCGGCCAGGTTCTGCTCGTCGAAACGCTCGATCAGCGCGCCGACGATCGCCTGCGTGGTACGCGCGCCGTGCTTGAGCAGCAGTCGCGCGCCCGGGCGCAGCGGCTTGTCGCCGAGCCAGCACACGGTGGCGTCGAAGGAATCGACCGGCTCGGGAGCATCCGCCGCCGCCACGATCGTGTCGCCGCGCGAGACGTCGACATCGTTGGCCAGGATCAGCGTCACGCTGCGGCCCGGCTGCGCCGAAGCCAGCTCGCCGTTGGGGGTGTCGATGCGCTCGACCGTGGTCCGCGTGCCCGAGGGCAGCACGATGACCTCGTCGCCCTTGCGCACGGTGCCCGCCGCCACCTGACCGGCATAGCCGCGGTAGTCCGGGTATTCGGCCGTGCGCGGGCGGATCACGTACTGCACCGGGAACCGCAGGCCGACCTCGTGCCGGGTGCTGTCCGCGTCCACCGGCACCGACTCCAGGTGCTCGATGAGCGAGGGCCCGTCGTAGTACGGGGTGTTCTCCGAGCGCGAGGCGATGTTGTCACCGTGCAGCGCGGAGACCGGAATCTCCACCACATCCTCGGCGTCCCAGCCGAGTTTGGCGGTCAGCTCCGAGAATTCGGCGACGATCTGCTTGTACACACCCGCCGGATCATCGACCAGGTCGATCTTGTTAACCGCGAGGACCAGCTTCGGCACACCCAGCAGCGCCATCACCGCGGCATGGCGGCGGGTCTGCTCGATGACGCCCTTGCGCGCGTCGACCAGCAGGATCACCAGCTGCGCGGTGGACGCGCCGGACACCGTGTTCCGGGTGTACTGCACGTGCCCCGGGGTGTCGGCGAGCACGAAAGACCGTGCGGGCGTGGCGAAGTACCGGTACGCCACGTCGATGGTGATGCCCTGCTCACGCTCGGCACGCAGCCCGTCGACCAGCAGCGACAGATCCGGCGTCGACAGACCCTTGTCGACCGAGGCGCGGGTGACCGCGTCGATCTGGTCCGCGAGAACGGATTTCGTGTCGTACAGCAGGCGTCCGACCAGGGTGGACTTCCCGTCGTCGACCGATCCGGCAGTCGCCAGTCGCAATAGGTCGGACATCAGAAGTAACCCTCTCGCTTGCGGTCTTCCATGGCGGCCTCGGAGACGCGATCGTCCCCTCGGGTCGCGCCACGCTCGGTGAGCCGGGAGGCCGCCACCTCGGCGAGAATCGCCTCGTTGTCGGCCGCGTCGGAAATGATTGCGCCGGTGGTGGATCCGTCGCCGACGGTGCGGTAGCGCACCGACTTGACCGACAGTTCCTCACCCTCGGCCGGACCGCCCCACACGCCGGGGGTCATCCACATGCCGTCGCGCTGGTACACCGGGCGCTCGTGGGCGTAGTAGATCGAGGCCAGCTCGATGTCCTCGCGGGCGATGTAGCGCCAGATGTCCAGCTCGGTCCAGTTGGAGATCGGGAACACGCGCACGTGCTCGCCCGGCGCGTGCCGGCCGTTGTACAGGTTCCACAGCTCGGGCCGCTGCCGCTTGGGATCCCAGCGACCGAAGGCGTCGCGCAGGGAGAAGATCCGCTCCTTGGCGCGCGAGCGCTCCTCGTCGCGGCGGCCACCGCCGAACACCGCGTCGAAGCGGTGCTCGTTGATGGCGTCCAGCAGCGGCACGGTCTGCAGCGGATTGCGGATGCCGTCGGCGCGCTCGGTGAGCCGCCCGTCGGCCAGGTAATCCTCCACGGACGCGACATGCAGTCGCAGGCCGTACTTCTCGACCACGTGGTCGCGGAACGCCAGCACCTCGGGCAGGTTGTGCCCGGTGTCGACGTGCAGCAGCGCGAACGGCAGCGGCGCGGGCCAGAAGGCCTTGAGCGCCAGGTGCAGCAGCACGGTCGAGTCCTTGCCACCGGAGAACAGGATCACCGGTCGCTCGAACTCACCCGCCACCTCGCGGAAGATATGGATCGATTCGCTCTCGAGCGCGGCGAGAGTATCGAATTCGGTCACGGTAGAAGTCATGAGGCGTGCAACCCGCATTCGGTCTTGGCGAGGCCGGCCCAGCGGCCGCTTCGCGGATCGGATCCCGGTTCCGGCTTCCGTGTGCACGGGGCGCAACCGATGGACGGATATCCCTCCTCCACAAGGGGATTGACGAGGATGCCGTTGGCTTCGATGTACTCGGCCATCTCTTCGTCGGACCAGGCGGCGATCGGGTTGATCTTCACCAGCCCGAAGCCCTCGTCATAGGAGATCAGGGGCGCGTTGGCGCGCGTCGGGGCCTCCACACGGCGGATGCCGGTGACCCAGGCGTTGTAGGGGGCCAGCGACCTGGTCAGCGGCACCACCTTGCGCAGCCGGCAGCATTCGGCGGCGTCACGGGCGAACAGGTCCTTGCCCAGCAGCTGATCCTGTTCGGCGACAGTGTGTTCGGGCTCGACGTTCACCACGTTCACCCCGTAGACCATCTCCACCGCGTCGCGGGTGCCGATGGTCTCGGCGAAGTGGTAGCCGGTCTCGAGGAACAGCACGTCCACACCCGGATGCACCTGCGCGGCAAGCTGAACCAGCACCGCGTCCTGCATGTTGGAGGCCACGATGTAGTTGGAGCCGAAGTTCTCCTCGGTCCACTGCAACAGCTGCTGCGCGGTGGCGTTCGGCCCGAGATCGGCCGCGCCCTTCTCCGCCAGCGCGCGTAGGTCGGTTTCGGCGAGTTTGGTCGTCGTCATTGCTGTCTCCTCCAACTACCGCAGATCCGCTTCGTCGGCGCGGACCGCCCACACCGCGAAACGCTCACCCTCGTCCCGGTTCTTGACGAAGTTGCGCGTCACGCGCTCGATGTAGTCACCGAGCTCGACGCTGGTCACCTTGTGCTGGCGCAGCTTGCGGCCGAAGCCGGAATCGAGCCCGAGACTGCCTCCGAGGTGAACCTGGAAGCCCTCGATCTGATTCCCCTCGCCGTCGTCGACGAGCATGCCCTTGAAGCCGATGTCGGCGATCTGCGAGCGACCGCAGGAGTTGGGGCAGCCGTTGATGTTCACGGTGATGGGCACGTCGATGCTCGCGTTGATGTCCGCCATGCGCTGCTCCAGCTCGGGAGCCAGCACCTGGGACCGCTTGCGGGTCTCGGTGAAGGACAGCTTGCAGAACTCGATACCGCTGCACGCCAGCAGGTTCCGGCGCCACTGCGACGGACGCCCGTGCAGGCCCAGCGGTTTCAGCTCGTCGATCAGCCAGTCGACCTTGTCGTCCGGCACGTCCAGCACGATGAGCTTCTGGTACGGGGTGAACCGGATCCGGTCCGAGCCGATGGACTCGACCAGGTCGGCGACCTTGCTCAGGATGGTGCCCGAGACACGGCCGGCGATGGGGGAGAAGCCGATGGCGTTCAGGCCGTTACGCAGCTTCTGCACGCCGATGTGGTCGATGGGACGCTCCGGCTTCGCGGGCGCGGGACCGTCGATCAGCTTGCGCTTGAGGTACTCGGTCTCGAGCACCTCGCGGAACTTCTCGACGCCCCAGTCCTTGACCAGGAACTTGATGCGCGCCTTGGTGCGCAGGCGGCGGTACCCGTAATCGCGGTACAGCGAGACCACGGCCTCCCACACATCCGGCACCTCGGCCAGCGGCACCCATGCGCCGAGTCGCTGGGCGAGCATCGGATTCGTGGACAGACCGCCGCCGACCCACAGGTCCAGGCCCGGACCGTGCTCGGGATGCTCGACGCCGACGAAGGCGACGTCGTTGATCTCGTGCACCACGTCCTGCTGACCGGAGATGGCGGTCTTGAACTTGCGCGGCAGGTTGGAGTACTCCTTCTTGCCGATGTAGCGCTTGACGATCTCGTCGATGGCCGGGGTCGGGTCGAGGATCTCGCCGAAGGACTCACCCGCGAGCGGGGAACCCAGCACCACGCGCGGGCAGTCGCCGCACGCCTCGGTGGTCTGCAGGCCGACCTCTTCCAGGCGTCGCCAGATCTCCGGCACGTCCTCGATGCGAATCCAGTGGTACTGCACGTTCTCCCGGTCCGAGAGATCGGCGGTGTCGCGGCCGAACTCGGTGGAGATCTGCCCGAGGGTGCGCAGCTGGCGCACGCTCAGCGCGCCGGCGTCGCAGCGCACGCGCATCATGAAGTACTCGGCCTCGAGCAGATCGATGTTCTCGTCGCCGGTGAAGGTGCCGTCGTAGCCCTGCTCGCGCTGGGTGTAGAGACCCCACCAGCGCATGCGGCCGCGCAGGTCGCTCTTGTCGATCGAGGCGAAACCCTGCTTGGAGTAGATGTTCTCGATGCGCGCGCGCACGTTGAGCGGGTTGTCGTCCTTCTTGGACTGCTCGTTGGCGTTCAGCGGCTCCCGGTAGCCCAGGGCCCACTGGCCCTCGGACTTGCGGCGCACGGGCTTGCCCGTGCGCTCACGCGGCGCGACGGGCGCGTCTCCGGCGGCCGCGCGGGGACGCTCCGGGCGAACACGACGTTCGGCGGCGGGCCGTTCTGGACGCACAGAGCGCGCGGGAGTGACGGAATCGGAACTGTCGGCGTCGGTGCTCGACGTCATAGGGTCGCTCCTGAAGATCTTGCGGGCAGGCGAGAGGGGCTGACTCACGCCTCCGATATCAGCGAACCGGGGTAGTTCGACGCTGTAAACCTGGCGTCGATCCGGGAAGAGGGGAGCTGATCTACCGGAGGCTTCCGGCCAGACAGCTCGCGCTGCAGACACGCTTGAAGTCGACATGGCGACGTGCCACGAGTCGTACCCCAAGTCCGGTCATGGAGCTTATTGTGCCATGTCAGATGGGTTGTTCCGACCGCCGGGCGATATTTTCCGGACTTTCGAGGGAAATCCCCTGGATAGCGGACCCCATTTGTGACAGGTGTCATAGATCGGCCGGAAAACGATCTTGGACAGTTGACCTTAACCCTACTCGAGGTTCCAAGATGGGCACATGACCACGTCAGAACTCGATACCGCGGCCGAACTCGAAGCCATCCACGCCGTCGTCGCCGCCGTCAACGCCGCACAGCGCGCGGAGGACGCCGACGCCTTCCTGAACCTGTTCCATCCCGACGCCATCTGGACCACCGGCGCGGGCAAGTTCCTGAACGGGCGCGAGGAGATCTCCGCCTTCACCCGCGCGGTGCTGCCGGGCTCGACCGCGAACGGCTACGCCGAATACGAGGTGTTCTTCGTCCGCTTCATCCGGCCCGACGTGGCGGCGGTGAAGGTGCGGCAGCGGTACTTCAACCTGGACGGCGAGGTCGAGGCCGAGGGCACCCCGCTCTACGGGATGACCAAGGAGGACGGGCGCTGGCTGCTCACCTTCTGCCAGAACACCCCGGTCGCCGAGCACTGAGCCGCGCGGGCGCGCCTCGAGGGCGCGCCCTGCGGGTGTGGGGTCAGCGTTCGCGAGTGGGGTCGCCGGGGGTGCCGTGTGCGGTCCCGGGCACCGTCGATTCGACGGTCGCCGCGGCCGTTCCGAAGCCCATCGCCGAATTCGTTGCGCCCGAAGGGGTTCCGGTCGCCGCGTCGGCCAATTCACGCGCCCAGTTCGGTTGCCGCACGAATCCCGTGGGCAGGTACTCGGATTCGACCTCGACGCGGAGTCCGCGATCGTGCGCCCAGCAGGCCAGGCCCAGCAGCGGCAGGGCGATCACGCCCTCGGGGTCGGTCGACCACGGTTCCTGCTCGAAGAACGCCCGGTGCTGACGCAGCGCGTTGGTCAGCGCCCACGTGAAACCGTTCTGATCACCGGCCGCCAAGCGCGCGAAGACCTCGATGCTCGGGCGCAGCAGCAGATCCACCGGCCGCTGGGCGCCGACCCGGCTCGTCGTCTCGAGCGCGTAGGCGCGATCGGCGACGTATTCGGGGCCGTGCGCCCGGGCGGTCTGCAGCAGTTCGGCCCAGTCGTATTGGAAGTCGTCGAAGGCGTCGCCGCCGGCGGCGCGCAGCCGCTCGACCGGATACGCGGTCAGCTCGCGCAGGGCCGGCTCGTCGCGGGCGATGAGCGCCCACCAGAACGCGGACCGCCAGCCCGGCACCCGATCGAACCTGTCGAAGCCCGCCGCGATGCCCTGCTCGCGGAACCGGCCGGTCAGCGTCGTCATCGTCAGGTGCGCGAGGTGCCTGGTCGGCGGCTGCACCGCGACCGGATCCCAGATCAGCGCCCGCGCGAACATCACCCCGCAGAAGGTCCGCGCGAAATTGGGGCCGTCCGGGCGCACCTTCGGCATCGGGATCTCGTAGACGACCGGCGCCACCGACCCCTCGTCCACCACCGCGATCGCGTCGGCGTCGATCGCGTGCCTGGTCACCGCCTCGAAGTCCGCGCCGTCATCCCACATTCGATCCCCCTGTCGCCCAGCCCATCCGGAGCAGCACCCGCGTACTGTACGACCGCCCCGCCGCCCGCCGCGACCCGTGCGCCCGCCCCAGCGCCGCGCCGATCCCCGCCCCCGCCGCGTTCATCAGCACGTCGTCCACCGACGAGTACCGGCCCAGATCCAGGACGTACTGCGCGATCTCGAGCCCCAGCGACAGCGCGGCCCCCACCGCGACCATCCGCCCCACCCCCGCGAACCGCGAAAACCGCAGCGGCAACAGCAATCCCAGCGGAACGAACACCGCGAGGTTGGCACTCACCTGCACGAAGCTGTTGAACGACCCCTCCGCGACGGTGTCGATCAGATCCACGAGCGGAACCAGGTTGACCCCCCGAGCACCCCCCTCCAACGGCGTGAGGATCATCCACACCCACGGCAGCGTCCCGACCACGATCCCCACCTCGGCGAGCCCCCATCGCAGCGCTCGCCCCCGCTCGCCCCCGCGCCGCACCCGCCACCGAAAAACTCCCCACCCGATCCCGCCCGCGACCGGCACGAGCACGCCCCACCCGATCAGGACCCCGCCCCACAGTTCCCACACATGCTGCACCCCGCCGACGCTATTGCCACCCGCCCCCGGTTTCCACCACCGATCCCCGGAGATCCCGTGGAGATTTCGTGTGGTTCCCCGGGCCGGCCCCGGTCTTCATGCAGCTCGTGGAATTCCCGCGCTGCGCCGCGGGTCGGTCCGCGTGCGGTGTGATGTGGGCCTCCGGTCACACTGGTGGGGTGACGTCTTCGGTGAGTTCGAGCAGCGTGGCCGTGTCGGCGGCGGATGAGCGGGCCGAACCGGTGCTCGGGGACTTCGGGGGCGGGGCGTTCGGGATCTACGTCCATGTGCCGTTCTGTGCCACGCGGTGCGGGTACTGTGACTTCAACACCTATACGGCGGGGGAGTTGGGGACCTCGGCCTCGCCGGAATCGTGGTTCGAGGCGTTGCGCGGGGAATTGGCCGTCGCCGCAGCGCGATTCGACGCGTTGCCCAGTGATACGCCGGAGGTCGAGACGATCTTCGTGGGCGGGGGAACGCCGTCGCTGCTGGGCGGGGACGGGCTCGCCGACGTGCTGCGCGCCGTGCGGGCCAACTTCACCCTCGCCGCCGACGCCGAGATCACCACCGAATCCAACCCCGAATCCACCTCGCCGGAGTTCTTCGAACGACTCCTGGACGGCGGGTTCACGCGCATCTCGCTCGGCATGCAGTCGGCGGCCGCGCACGTGCTGAAGGTGCTCGACCGCACACACACGCCGGGCCGGGCCGTGGCGGCCGCGCTCGAAGCCCGCGCCGCCGGATTCGAGCACGTGAACCTGGACCTCATCTACGGCACGCCGGGGGAGCGCGACAGCGACCTCGACGCCAGCCTCGACGCGGTCCTGGCCGCCGGGGTCGACCACGTCTCGGCCTATTCGCTCATCGTCGAGGACGGCACCGCCCTGGCCCGCCGCGTCCGGCGCGGTGAACTGCCCGCACCCGACGACGACATCCTCGCCGCGCGCTACGAGCGCATCGACTCCCGCCTCGAGGCCGCGGGCCTGAGCTGGTACGAGGTCTCCAACTGGGCCGCGAACGACCGCGCCCGCTGCCGCCACAACCTCGGCTACTGGGACGGCGGCGACTGGCTCGGCGCGGGACCCGGCGCGCACAGCCACATCGGCGGCACGCGCTGGTGGAACGTGAAACACCCTGCGCGCTACGCGGATCGGGTCGCCACCGGCGGCCTGCCCGCCGCGGGCTGGGAGGCGCTCACCTCCGACGAGCGGTACACCGAACGCGTGATGCTCACCGCCCGCCTGCGCACCGGCCTGCCCATGGCCGACCTGGACGCCGACGGCCGCCGCGCCGCCGAACGCGTGGTGGCCGACGGCCTGGCGCTGACCCGCGACGGCAACCTGATCCTCACCGACCGCGGCCGCCTCCTCGCCGATGCCGTCGTCCGCACGCTCCTCACCTGACCGGTTCACCGCATCCCTTCCTTCGACCCGCGTCGGCGCAAGCTCGCGGACCAGGCAATTCGCGCGCCCGCGCTCGGCGCCGACCGCGCTGCCACTCGTGCCGCTGAGTGTCCGCAACGCCGATCTGCGACGGCGCTCGCGGCATCGGGTGCGTCCCCGGCACGTATCGCAGGCTCGGTCTGCCCTCCGCCGCTCATGCCGCGGTGGGCACCGCGACTTCACGCACGCACCTCGACGCTGTCCACGGGATCGGCTGCCGCGGCGCACCGGAGGTCCCAGCGGTGGCGGTCGGCGGCGGTGCGCCCCGGCATCGTCCGCGTGTGCCCCGCGGCTGTGCGGTAATCGGCCACAGCCGCGCGAACACGGGGCTACGCTGACGCCATCGCCATGTTCGACGAGGACTTAGTTCCTTTCCAGGTCGAGATCCCGCCGGCGCAGCTGCGGGATCTGCGGCGGCGACTCGAGCAAACCCGCTGGCCCGCACAGGTTCCCGGCGTCGGCTGGGCGCGAGGTGCGCCGGTCGACTACCTGCGGGAACTAGCCGGGTACTGGGCCGAGCGCTTCGACTGGCGGGCCTGGGAGCGGCGGCTCAACGCGTACACGCAATACACCACCGTCATCGACGGCGCCCGAATTCATTTCCTGCACATACATTCTCGGCACCCAGGCGCGATACCGCTGCTCCTGCTGCACGGCTGGCCCGGCACCGTCCTGGAATTCCTCGAGGTCATCGAACCGCTGCGCGACCCGCCCGCCGGCGAACCCGCGTTCGACCTCATCATCCCCTCGCACCCCAACTTCGGCTTCTCCGGTCCCGCGCCGGACGCGGGCTGGGACAGCCACCGCATCGCCTGCGCCTACGCCGAACTCCTGCGCCGCCTGGGCTATCCGCGCTACGCCGTGCACGGCGGCGACTTCGGCGCGTTCATCGCACCCGATCTCGGCCGCGTCGACTCCGCCCGCGTGATCGGGGTGCACGTGAACGCCGCCACCCTGGGCTTCATCCCGTACGGCCCGGTCCCCGACGACATCGTCCCCGCCCTCACCGACGTGGAACGAAAACGCCTGGCGCACTTGGCCGCCTTCCTCTCCGACGGCAGCGGCTACTTCCAGATCCAGGGCACCAGGCCGCACACCCTCGGCTTCGCCCTGGCCGATTCCCCGGCGGGCCAACTGGCCTGGATGGTGGAGAAGTTCCACGCCTGGACCGGCGGCCCCGGCCCCCTCGAGGTCCGCGTCGACCGCGACCACATGCTCGCGACGGTCGCCACCTACTGGTTCACCAACACCGGCAGCTCCTCCGCCCAGATGTACTACGAGTCCCTGCACTCCCCACACACGCCGACCCACTCCACGACCCCGACGGCCGTCGCCAATTTCGCCGGCGACCTGGCGATCCGCCGCTTCGCCGAACAACTGAACACGATCGCCCGCTGGACCGACTTCGAGGTCGGCGGCCACTTCCCGGCGATGCAAACCCCCGCCCTGCTGGTCACGGACCTGCGAGCCTTCTTCGGCGGACCGAGCTAGCCCGCAGCCAACCGCGCTGACCAGCAACAGTATTGAAATCCCGGAGATCGGGCACACTGGGGAACATGGCGCTCGAATCGAACATGGACCCGATCGGCACTCCGGCACCGGATTTCGAACTCCCCGCACTGGACGGCAACAAATTCTCGCTCGCCGCCTTCGACGGGCAGCCCGCGCTGCTGGTGGTGTTCCTGTCGAATCACTGTCCGTACGTGCGGCGGATCGAGTACGCGCTCGGCGCGCTCACCGCCGAGTTCCGGGCGCGGGGGCTGGTCACGGTCGGCATCTGTTCGAACGACACCGAGAACTATCCCGACGACGACGCCACGCATCTGCGCGAGCAGGTGTTGCGGGCCGGCTTCGACTTCCCGTACCTCGTCGACGAAACACAAGAGGTGGCAAAGGCTTTCCGCGCCGCCTGCACACCGGACCTGTTCCTGTACGACGCGGACCGGAAACTGGCCTACCGCGGCCGGTTCGACGCCGCCACCCCGGGCAACACCGAGCCCGCGGACGGCGTCGAGCTGCGCGCCGCGGTCGAACTCGTCCTCGCGGGCGACCCGGTGCCCGAACCACATACGCCGAGCCTGGGTTGCGGCATCAAATGGAAGCCGGGCGCGGGCCCAGAAGCCACCGGCTGGCTCAACCGCTGACCCGCACCGGAACCCGATACGCCCGGCCTCGAGCCGGGCGTACAGGCAATTTGCCCGGGGGCAACTAAACTGGACTCGATCGATCCGGGACGCTCGTGCGTACGGGCGAACCGAACGCGAGCGAGGAGGTGGGCCCCATGTCGACCACGGAACAACGGCGGCTCGAGGTCCTGCGGGCAATAGTCGCGGACTACATCTCGACCAAGGAACCCATCGGGTCCAAGACCCTGGTCGAGCGCCACAATCTCGGTGTCTCCAGCGCCACCGTGCGCAACGACATGGCGGTACTCGAGGCCGAGGGTTACATCGCACAACCGCACACCAGCTCCGGCCGCATTCCCACCGACAAGGGCTACCGGCAGTTCGTCGACCACATCTCCGAGGTCAAGCCGCTGTCCAACGCCGAGCGCCGGGCGATCATGGAATTCCTGGAGAGCGGCGTCGACCTGGACGACGTGCTGCGCCGGGGCGTGCGACTGCTGGCCCAGCTGACCCGCCAGGTCGCGATGGTGCAGTACCCGACCGTCTCGGCCTCGACCGTGCGCCACATCGAGGTCGTCGCGCTCAACCCCGCGCGCCTGCTGCTGGTCGTCATCACCGATTCCGGCCGGGTCGATCAGCGCCTGGTCGATCTGGGCAACGTCATCGCGGACGACGACCTGGCCGCCCTGCGCGGAATGCTCGGCAAGGCCATGGAGGGCAAACGCCTCGCCTCGGCCTCGGCCTCGGTGGCCGAATTGCCCGAACACTCCCCGGCGCGGCTGCGCGATGTCCTGGTTCGCGTCTCCACCGTCATGGTCGAAACCCTCGTCGAGCATCCCGAGGAGCGACTCGTGCTCGGCGGTACCGCCAATCTCACCCGCAATGCGGGAGACTTCGCCGGGAATGGATTCCCGGGTTCGCTGCGTTCGGTTCTGGAGGCCCTCGAGGAGCAGGTCATCGTGCTGAAGCTGCTGGCGGCCTCGCAGCAGCAGGGCACCGTGACCGTCCAGATCGGGGAGGAGACCAAGGTCGAACAGATGCGCGGGACGGCGGTGGTGTCCACCGGCTACGGCATGCCCGGTACCGTTCTGGGAGGAATGGGGGTACTGGGCCCGACGCGCATGGACTACCCGGGGACAATTGCCTCGGTGGCGGCCGTCGCCCGATACATCGGTGAGGTGCTCGCCGAACGGTGAGCCAGCGGAGACGAAACAGGACTAGAGAGCGCAAGTGGCACGGGACTATTACGCACTGCTCGGCGTCGCACGTAACGCGACCGACCAGGAGATCAAGCGCGCCTACCGCAAGCTGGCGCGTGAGCTGCACCCGGATATCAACCCCGATCCGGAGGCGCAGGAGAAGTTCCGCGAGGTGTCGACCGCCTACGAGGTGCTGACCGACTCCGAGAAGCGGCGCATCGTCGACCTCGGCGGTGACCCGCTCGACTCCGGCGGCGGCATGGGCGGCGGATTCTCCGGCGCCGGTTTCGGCGGCCTCGGCGACGTCTTCGAAGCGTTCTTCGGCGGCATGAACCAGGGCGGCAACCCCCGCAAGCCGCGCGGCCGCGTGCAGCCCGGCGCGGATTCGCTTCTGCGCACCCGGCTTTCGCTACAGGAGTGCGCGGTCGGTGTCACCAAGCACCTGACCGTGGACACCGCCATCACCTGCGACCTGTGCCACGGCGCGGGCACCAACGGCAACTCCGCGCCCGTGCGCTGTGAGACCTGCGGCGGCGCCGGCGAGGTGCAGACCGTGCAGCGCTCGTTCCTCGGCCAGGTCATGACCTCGCGGCCGTGCCCCACCTGCCGCGGCGCGGGCGAGACCATCCCGGACCCCTGCCGCAAGTGCGGCGGCGACGGCCGCGTGCGTTCGCGCCGCGAGATCGCCGCCCCCATCCCGGCGGGCGTGGCCAGCGGCATGCGCGTGCGCCTGGCCGCCCAGGGCGAGGTCGGCCCCGGCGGCGGTCCCGCCGGCGACCTCTACATCGAGATCGTGGAACAGCCGCACGACACCTTCGTGCGCGACGGCGACGACCTGCACTGCACCATCCGCGTGCCGATCGTGGACGCGGCGCTGGGCACCACGGTCGTGGTCGACACCATCCTCGACGGCCCGGTCGAGCTGACCATCCCCGCGGGCACCCAGCCCGGCGAGGTGTCGGTGCTGCGCGGACACGGCATGCCCAAACTGCGCGCCAACTCGCGCGGCGATCTGATCTCGCACCTGGACATCGTCATTCCGACCAAGCTCGACGCCAAGCAGACCGACCTGCTGCGCAAGTACAAGGGCCTGCGCCCCAACGAGCGCACCGAGGTGCTCTCCACGCAGTCCGAGCACAACAGCGGTCTGTTCGCCCGCCTGCGCGCGTCCTTCAGCGGACGCTGATCCCTTGGCCGCCACCGTCTTCTACCTCGACGAGGTCCCGGCGCCGGGCGCGACCGCCGTACTCGACGGCCCGGAAGGCCGGCACGCGGCGACCGTCCGGCGCATCCGGGTGGGTGAGGCGATCACCCTCTCGGACGGGCACGGCGTCCTCGCCGACTCCGAAGTGGTTGCGGCACAGAAGGACAGGCTCGAGCTGAAGGTTCTCGAGCACCGGGTCGCCGCCCCCGCGACCCCGCGGGTGACCGTGGTGCAGGCGCTGCCCAAGTCCGATCGCTCCGAACTCGCGGTCGAGCTCATGACCGAGGCGGGCGCGGACGCGATCGTGCCGTGGCAGGCCGCGCGCTGCGTCTCCAACTGGGAAAACAAGGCGCACAAGGCCGTCGAGAAATGGCGCACCGCCGCCAAACAGGCCGCGCGGCAATCACGCCGCGCCTACATCCCCGACGTCGCCGACCTGCACGCCACCCGCGACCTCGTGGAACTGGTGCGGTCGGCGGTCGCGCGCGGCGCGATCGTGGCCGCGCTGCACGAGTCCGGCGCGGGCCGGTTCACCGAGCTGCCGTTCGACGGCGCCGGCGAGGTGATCCTGATCGTCGGCCCCGAGGGCGGCCTCGACGAGTCCGAGATCGCGCTGCTGTCCGAGGCGGGCGCCCGGCCGGTGCTGCTCGGGCCCACGGTGCTGCGCACCTCCACCGCCGCCGCGGTGGCGCTCGGCGCGCTCGGCGCCCTCACCCCCCGCTGGTAGACCCGCGGCGCGTGCACACCGGGCCCCGCCGGAAATCCTACTTTCGATGGGGTTTGGGATTTCGCCCTCGGGGAACACCCACGAAACCGATAACGCCCAGGCCGCAGGGGTGCGGCGGTTGTGCCGCACAGTCCGGGTAGCCCCTTATTCACTGGGCGCTGTCGGGGTACGGCGGTAAACTTTCCATCAACGAAGTGAGGCTCGAGACCGGGAAGCAGGCTATAGCCACTTTTGAGTACACCAGGCAAAATCGGCGACCAGAACAGCCCCGTGTCCAACGGCGGCGTCGGCGACAACGTGACGGGTCCGGCGGGCCGGACCGTACGCTCCAGCATTGAATTGGCACCCGAGTCGGTATTCGGTTTCCTGGGTTCGGCTGATGAGAACCTGCGTGAACTCGAGCGCCTCCTCGCGGCCGACATCCATGTCCGCGGCAACTCGGTCACCCTCACCGGCAAACCCGCCGACGTGGCCCTCGCCGAACGCGTGATCGCACAGCTGGTCGCGCTCACCGCGCGCAATCGCGTCGTCACCCCCGAAGCGGTGCGGCACACCCACTCCATGCTCACCGAGGGGTCCTCGGACTCACCGGCCGAGGTGCTGAGCCTGGACATCCTGTCCCGGCGCGGCAAGACCATCCGCCCGAAGACGTTGAACCAGAAGCGCTATGTCGACGCCATCGACAAGCACACCATCGTGTTCGGCGTGGGCCCGGCCGGTACCGGCAAGACGTACCTGGCCATGGCCAAGGCCGTGCAGGCGCTGCAGACCAAGCAGGTCACCCGCATCATCCTCACCCGGCCGGCCGTCGAGGCGGGCGAGCGGCTCGGCTTCCTGCCGGGCACGCTCAACGAGAAGATCGACCCGTACCTGCGCCCGCTCTACGACGCGCTGCACGACATGATGGATCCCGAGGCCATTCCCAAGCTCATGGCGGCCGGGGTCATCGAGGTCGCGCCGCTGGCGTACATGCGCGGCCGCACGCTGAACGACGCGTTCATCATCCTCGACGAGGCGCAGAACACCACGGCCGAGCAGATGAAGATGTTCCTCACCCGCCTGGGCTTCGGGTCCAAGATCGTGGTGACGGGCGACGTCACCCAGGTCGACCTACCCGGTGGCTCGCGGTCGGGGCTGCGCGCGGCGGTCGAGGTGCTGGGCGATATCGACGACATCCACGTCGCCGAGCTGACCAGCAGCGATGTCGTGCGGCACCGGCTGGTCGCGGAGATCGTCGACGCCTACGACCGGTGGGAGACAGACACCCGCCCGCAGGTTTCGCACTACCCGGGCAACCGTGCGCAGCGGCGTGCCGCGAGCCGGGAGGGGCGACACTGATCTCGGCCGATAGGCTGAGCGGGTGAGTATCGAGATCGCCAACGAATCGGGTATCGAGGTATCCGAAGAAGAACTGATCAGTGTCGCGCGCTTCGCGATCGGTCAGATGGACGTGCACTCGGCCGCGGAGCTGTCGATGGTGCTGGTGGATCTCGACACCATGGCAGACCTGCACATGCGCTGGATGGATCTACCCGGTCCGACCGACGTCATGTCGTTCCCCATGGACGAGCTGGAGCCGGGCGGGCGGCCCGATGCCGCCGAGCCCGGCCCTTCCATGCTCGGCGACATCGTGCTCTGCCCCGAATTCGCGGCGCAGCAGGCCGAGAAGGCCGGGCACTCCATGGATCACGAGCTCGCGCTGCTGACCGTGCACGGCGTACTCCACCTGCTCGGCTACGACCACGCCGAGCCGGAGGAGGAGAAGGAGATGTTCGCCCTGCAGGCCTCGCTCCTGGAGGGCTGGTACGAGAACCAGCGCGAAGCCCGGATCCGGGAAGAACTCGCCGAGCGGGATCGGCGACTGCTGGGCAAGACCGGATTCACCGATTCCGGTGATCCGCTGGACCCCGCGTGAATTCTCTCGTTCTGCTGCTGCTGGCGATCGTGCTCGTGCCGGCCGGCGGTGTTTTCGCGGCGCTGGACTCGGCGCTGAACACGATCTCTCCCGCGCGCGTCGACGATCTGGTGCGCGCGGATCGCTCGGGCGCGGTGCGGTTGACGCGCATCATCGCCGACCGCCCGCGCTACGTGAATCTCATGGTGCTGCTGCGGGTGCTGTGCGAGATCAGCGCCACGGTGCTGCTCGCCGCGGTCCTCATGGACTGGCTGCCCGAGGTGCAGGCCCTGGTGGTCACCGCGGCCGTCATGGTGCTGGTCGACTACCTGGTGATCGGGGTCGGGCCGCGCACACTCGGCCGCCAGCACGCCTACTCGCTGGCGCTGGGCGCCTCGCTGCCGTTGCAGGCCATCGGCACGCTGCTGGGACCCATCAGCCGACTGCTGATCCTGCTCGGCAACGCCATCACCCCCGGTAAGGGATTTCGCAACGGCCCCTTCGCATCCGAGATCGAGCTGCGCGAGGTGGTCGATCTGGCCGGCGAGCGCGGCGTGGTGGACGACGAGGAACGCCGGATGATCCAGTCGGTCTTCGAACTCGGCGAGACGCCCGCCCGCGCGGTCATGGTGCCGCGCACCGAGATGGTGTGGATCGAGTCGGACAAGACCGCCGCACAGGCGATGTCGCTCGCGGTGCGGTCGGGGCATTCGCGAATTCCGGTGGTGGGGGAGAACGTCGACGACATTCTCGGCGTCGTATACCTCAAAGACCTGGTGCTGTACGCGGATCGGGCCAAGAAGGTGAAGGTCGCCGACGTCATGCGGCCCGCGGTCTTCATGCCCGACTCCAAGCCGCTGGACGCCCTGCTCGATGAGATGCAGCGCCGCCGCAACCACATGGCGGTGCTGGTGGACGAATACGGCGGTATCGCCGGGCTGGTCACCATCGAGGACGTCCTCGAGGAGATCGTCGGGGAGATCGCCGACGAGTACGACACCGACGAGACCGCGCCGGTCGAGGAGATCGGGCCCGGCAAATACCGGGTCTCGGCCCGGCTTCCGGTCGAGGACCTCGGCGAACTGTTCGGCATGGAGATCGAGGACGAGGACGTCGACACCGTCGGCGGCCTGCTCGGGCACGCGCTGGGCAGGGTGCCGCTGCCGGGTTCCAAGGCCGTCATGTACGGACTGCAATTGCGCGGCGAGGGCGGGGCGGACGCCCGCGGGCGCGTGCGCGTGCACACCGTGGTGGTGCGTCGCGCCGCCGAACCCGGTGCGAAGCCGGCGCCGGGCGATACCGCGCCGCACTCGACCGGCGACCAGAGCGCCAAAGCCAAGACCGAAGCGGCCGAACGTCTTTCGGACGGCGCGCACGAGGACGGAGTAACCCGATGACGGAACTGGACGCCGAGGACGGCAAATTGCTGACCCTGGCCCGCGGCGCGATGGGGCGCACCGGCGGCAGCGGGGGCGCGGCCATCCGCGATACCGACGGCCGCACCTACGCGGCCGGTGAGGTCACGCTGGAGAACCTGCGCCTGACCGCGCTGCAGGCCGCGGTCGCGGCCGCGATCTCCAGTGGCGCAGAGGGATTCGAGGCGGCCGTGGTCGTGGCGGGGCGGTTCTCCGACGCCGGCGTCGCGGCGGTGCGCGAGGTCTCGCCCGCGGCCCGCGTGGTGTTCACCGACGCCAAGGGCGCGGTGTTCGAGATCATCGAATCCCCGGTCGAGGGCGATCCGGCCACCCGGCCCGGGATTCCCGCGGGCTTCGATCTGGAAACCGAGTCGGAGGTGTTCGAGTGAGCAAGGGTAAGAAGGACGAATTCCGTTCGGGCTTCGTCTGTTTCGTCGGGCGGCCCAACACCGGCAAGTCCACGCTCACCAATGCCCTGGTGGGGCAGAAGATCGCGATCACCTCCTCGCGGCCGCAGACCACCCGGCACACCATTCGCGGCATCGTGCACCGCGACCACACGCAGCTGATCCTGGTGGATACCCCCGGGCTGCACCGGCCGCGCACGCTGCTGGGGCAGCGGCTCAACGACCTGGTGCGCGACACCTATTCCGAGGTCGACGTCATCGCCATCTGCATTCCGGCGGACGAGAAGATCGGGCCCGGCGACCGGTGGATCGTCGAGCAGGTCAAGACCATGGCGCCCAAGACCACCGTGATCGGCGTGGTCACCAAGATCGACAAGGTGAGCCGCGACGCGATCGCGCACCAGCTCATGGCGGTCTCGGAGCTGCTCGGGCCCGAGGCCGAGATCGTGCCGGTGTCCGCGGTCAAGGGTGAACAGGTCGAGATCCTGGTCGACGTCATCGCCTCGAAAATGCCCGAGGGACCGGCGTTCTACCCCGACGGCGAGCTGACCGACGAGCCCGAGGAAACCCTCATGGCCGAGCTCATCCGCGAGGCCGCCCTCGAAGGTCTGGACAACGAGCTCCCGCATTCGCTCGCCGTCGTGATCGAGGACATCCTCGAACGCGAGGAGAACGAGGACACCGAGGCCGACGGCAAGCGCTCGCACGAGGGCATGCTCGACGTGCACGCCCTGCTGTACGTCGAACGCCCCAGCCAGAAGGCGATCATCATCGGCAAGGGCGGCGCCCGCCTCAAGGAGGTCGGGACCGCCGCCCGCAAGCAGATCGAACACATCCTCGGCACCCGGATCTACCTGCACCTGCACGTGAAGGTGGCCAAGGATTGGCAGCGCGACCCGAAACAGCTGGGGCGCCTGGGGTTCTAGGCGGCGGGGGCGCTCCACCAGTCGGCGGGGCGGTGCCGGTGCCACTTCAGTTCCGATTCCAGTTGGGCGGCAACGGAAACCAGTAGGGGCTCGGAGTTGGCGGGGCCCATCAGTTGGGCGCCTACGGGGAGGCCGGCGGCGGTGAAGCCCGCGGGGACGTTGACCGCGGGCCAGCCCAGGACGTTCCAGGGCCAGGTGTAGGGGCAGCAGGCGGTGATCAACTCGTCGGTCGCCCAGTTCCCGATGTTGTCGATCTCGTGCACGCCCGGGGGCGGGGTGGCGGTCGTGGGGGCCAGGACCACGTCGTAGTCATCGAAGAACCGGCCGATTCGCATGCGCAGCAGGGTTTCCGCGTGGCGGGCGGCGAACAGGGCGGGGCCCAGGATCCGGCCGGTGCGCGCGTTCGCGACGGTGCGCGGGTCCACCGTCGCACCGGGCAGCGCGTCCAGGGCCTTGCGGATGCCGACCATCGAGCGGGGCAGGAAGGTCGCGCCCATCATGACGCCGTAGTGCAGGTCCGCCACGGTGACCTCGTGGCCCAGGCGGCGCAGGGTGTTGGCGGTCGCGTGCACGCGCGCCTCCACCTCGCGATCGAGGCGGGTTCTGGTGGCGGTGAACGGAATTCGCAGGGACAGCGCTATGCGCAGGCGGCCGGGGTCGCGGCCGACGGCGTCGGAGACGCGCAGGGCGGGCGGGGTGTGCAGATCGCCGGCGTGCGGGCCGGCGGCGGCGTCGAGCAGCAGCGCCGCGTCGGCCACCGTGCGGGCGAGGGGGCCGTGCACGGTGAGGCCCTCGAACGCCTCGGGCAGCGGCCAGGTCGAGATGCGCCCGCGCTGGGGCTTGATGCCGACCAGGTTGTTCCAGGACGCCGGGATGCGGACCGAGCCCGCGCCGTCGGAACCCAGTGCGGCGGGCACCAATCCGGCCGCCACGGCCGCGGCCGATCCGCCCGAGGAGCCGCCCGGGGTGCGCTCGGAGCCCCAGGGATTGCGGGTGTGGCCGAAGGCGTCGCCGCTGGTGAACGGCAGCTGCCCGAGCTCGCAGGTGTTGGTCTTGCCGACGATCACCGCGCCCGAGATCCGCAGCCGCCGAACCGCTTCCGCGTCCTGCGTCTTGGCCGGGAAGTTTCCGCCGCACCCGAAAGCGGTGGGGCTGCCGACGATGTCGGTGTCGTCCTTGATGGCCAGTGGGACGCCGAGCAGCGGCGCCCGCTCGCCCGCGGCCAGTTTGCGGTCGGCCTCGGCGGCCTCGGCCAGCGCGGCCGCGCGGCGCACCACCCGGAAGGCGTTCATGCCCGCCTGGCTCGCTTCGATCCGGTCGAGCGCGGCCCCGGTCGCCTCGACCGAGGTGACCTTCCCCTGCGCGAGCGCGCCGGCCAGCTCCGCCAGCCCCAGTTCACCAATAGACGCCATCGTCATGTGAGTCCCGTCTCCCAGCTGTAAGCAGGAAACGTAGCGCGATTCTGGTCACACGTCCAATGTCACTTTCGGCCAAGATCGGGCACGGTGCGAGGTTCGGGCGGGCACGCCGATGACCGGGGCGTGCGCGGTCGGTGTCGCGTGCGAGACTGTTGCGGTGCAGCTGTACAGAGACAACGCGGTGGTGCTCCGCCAGCACAAGCTGGGCGAGGCCGACCGCATCGTCACGTTGCTGACGCACAAGTACGGGCTGGTGCGCGCGGTCGCCAAGGGGGTGCGGCGGACCAGGTCCAAGTTCGGGGCCCGGCTCGAGCCGTTCGCCTACATCGACGTGCAGCTGCATCCGGGGCGGAGCCTGGACGTCGTGACCCAGGTGCACACGGTGGAGTCCTTCGCCTCGGACATCGTCGCCGACTACGGCCGCTACACCACCGCCTGCGCCGTGCTCGAGACCGCCGAGCGCCTCGCCGGCGAGGAACGCGCTCCCGCCCCCCGCCTGCACACCCTGACCGCGGGCGCGCTGCGCGCGATCGCCCTGGGCCGCCGCCCCCACGAACTGATCCTCGACGCCTTCCTGTTGCGCGCCATGGGTTTCGCGGGCTGGGCTCCCGCCCTAGACGCCTGCGCCCGCTGCGCGACCCCCGGCCCGCACCGCGCCTTCCACGTCGCGGCCGGCGGCGCGGTCTGCGTGCACTGCCGCCCGCCCGGCGCGGCCACCCCCATCCTCGGCGTCCTGGAACACATGGTCGCCCTCAACGTCGGCGACTGGTCCGGCGTGGACGCGGTCCCCGACAACATGCGCCGCCAGGCCAGCGGCCTGATAGCCGCCCACCTCCAGTGGCACCTCGAACGCCAGCTCCGGACCCTCCCCCTGATCGAACGCACCCGCCCCCACGAGGCCGCCGAGTCCGCCTCCGTCGGCTGACCACGCTGGGAGCCCGGGTGTCGGGCCGCGCGGATACATTGCTGGCGAAGGCAAACGGCAAGCAGCTCAGGGGAGTAGTTGACGCACTCATCGATCGACGCCGGCATCGGTTCGCTACCGGAGGTGCTGGCGTCGCCACCCTGGTTGGCGCGCAAGAAGACTCGTCCGGTCGTGGTCGAACTGAATGTCGCCCCGGTCCCGGTGCGGCTGAAATGGCTGCCGGGCGAACAGGAAGAGTGGGCCGGTATCCGGCTCCGGCGCATGCCCGAAACCTCGGAGGCGTGGACGCGGGAACTCGAGCGGGCAGCGGCGGAATTCGAGTATCCGCTGGTCAAGGCACTCGCCGCCGGACCCGACGAACTGGTGCGCCCCTACCTACCCCTGCTCGCGCAGGTTCCGGTGAACCGGCTCTTCGGCTTCAACATCTACTACTATCCGGCCAACGGCCCACACGGCCAGCACAACGACCCGCACCGGAAGCTGTTGGGCCGGTTCGGGATCGATGTGGCCGACGTGATGCTCGCCGCGGCGCGGCACAACGAGCACTTCGGCGTACCGCTGCTGATGCCCATGGTCGGCTCCGAGATCACAGGCATCATGCTGGAGTGGCTGGAGCGGGATGACCTGCTCGCGGCCGCCGCGCGGAAGTGGTTCGAGCGCAACGCCGCCGACACCGTGCCGGACCTGATCCCCGCCGCGGTCGGCAAGGGCGTCAAGGCACGACGCGAAGCCGAACAGATGCTGTGGTCGCTGGACCGGGACGGTCACCGCGAGCTGATTCGCGCCGCGGCCGCCGGCTTCGGAGCCGACGTCGCCGCCGTCATCGACGCCATGCTCGACCGGGATCCGCTGTTGCGCCTGCCCACTCGGGTGCCGAAGTCGCCGGCCTGGCTCGATGTGGCGGAACTGCCGCGAATCCGGTTGCGGGACAGCACCGATGTGGTGCCGGTGGCCGCGGTGGAGCACCTGGTGAGCATGCTCATGATGTGCTCACCGGACGACGACTACCCGGGAGTGGCGATCGCCGCCGCGGCCCTCGACCCGGCCTCCACCGGCGTTTTCGTCTGGGCGCTCTATCGCGAATGGGTGGCGGCGAAGTACCCCGCCAAGCGCAACATGTGGCCGCTGCGAGCGCTCGGCCTGCTCGGCAACGACGAGACCGCCGCCCGGCTGCGCACGCTCGCCGAGGGCGACCGAGCTGTGAACCGCGCGGTCGAGGCGCTCGACATGCTGGCGCTGATGGGAACTCGTAACGCGCACATGCATATTCAGCTGGCCCTGGAGAACTCGAGTTGGCCGCAGGTGCGCGAGCGGGCACACGGGATCGTGCGGGACCTCGCCGCCGGGTTCGGGCTGTCACCCGCCGAGTTCGCCGACCGCGCGGTGCCGGATCTGGGCCTGAGCGAACACGGCACGTTCATCGTGGATTACGGCACGCGGCAGTTCGTGATCGGCCTCGACGACGATCTGGATCCGATGGTGTGCGAGGCGGACGGCACCGTGCGCGAGAGTCTGCCCCGGCCAGGTTCGACCGACGGTCCGGGCGCACCGGCGGCCCACGCGGCGTTCGCCTCCTTCAAGAAGGCGCTCAAGGCCGCCATCATCGATCAATCGATCCGTATGGAAACGGCCATGGTGCAGCGCCGTCGCTGGAGTGCGGCCACCCAGCGCGAGCTGTACATCGACCATCCACTGCTGCGACAGCTCGCCCGCCGCCTGGTCTGGGCGACCTTCGACGCCGACGGCACACCCGGCGTGGCCTTCCGCATCGATGTCGACGGCACCCTCGCCGATATCGACGACGACCGCATCGAACTGCCCGACGACGCCTCGGTCGGCATCGCACATCCGCTGCACCTGGGCGATTCCATCAAGACCTGGTCCGAGGTCTTCGCCGACTACGGCCTGGCCCAACCCTTCCAGCAGCTCGAGCGCCGCTACTTCGACGCGGAATCCTCGCAGTTGCGGGAGGGTCCGGACGCCTTCCGGGGCAGCGCCGTCCAGACCGGCAGACTGCTCGCCCTGAACCGCTACGGCTGGGCCAAGGGTTACGGCGACAACGGCTCCACCACCCGCTTCCTGCGCACCCTGCCCGGCAATCGCGGCCAGGTCAGGCTCTACATCTCCCCGGGGATCGACGGCCGCGACCCCATGGGCATCCCGGAACAGATCATCGAGAACGTCGTACTCCCGGACGACCTCGGCGGCCCGGAACAGACCTGGTACGTCGGCCTCGGCGAGATCGAGGCCTCCGAACTACTCCGCGAACTGGACACCCTGCGGTAGAGCTCGATGTCCGGAGGAATGGCGGCAGTGCTTCGCTCGCTGCCCCTACTCGGTTCGGCCGGATCGCGTTCGCCGCGCGAATCTCACGGCCTGTGACGGCGGATGACCGTCACTTCGTCGGCTGATCAGCGGTCGGGCCGAGATAGTCGACGGCGAACGGGAGCGGGCCGCAGCCACCGGTTGGATGCGTCGCCCCGATGCGCAGGCGGTCAGCGATGGTGAATGCCGCTGTCCCTTCCAGAGGTCGCCGGCGCTTCCGGCAGTCGCGATCGGTCATATAGGTGCCGCCGAGTGGGCGGCGGGCTCGCACCCCAGCTGCCCGAATTGTGGGGAAGTTGGGCGGAGGTTGGGGGAATGCCGTGGGCGGCGTCGGGGGCTTGCGCGCGTCGGGCAGGATGGTGGGCGTGATCGGTACTCGCAAACCCTCCACCGTCCTGCGCGACGTGCGTCCGCCGTCGCCGCACCCCTCCGGGGCGACCCCGCCCGCCATCCCGGCGGAATTCGTGCCCAAGCACGTCGCGCTGGTCATGGACGGCAACGGCCGGTGGGCGCAGGAGCAGGGCCTGCCGCGCACCGCGGGGCACGAGCGCGGCGAGGCGGTGCTCATGGACACCGTCGAGGGCTGCATCGAGATCGGGGTCAAGTGGCTCTCGGCGTACGCGTTCTCGACCGAGAACTGGCGGCGCAGCCCGGACGAGGTGAAGTTCCTCATGGGCTTCAACCGCGACGTCATCCGCCGCCGCCGTGACGAGATGCACGAGATGGGTGTGCGGGTGCGCTGGGCGGGACGCCGACCGCGCCTGTGGCGCAGCGTGATCAAGGAGCTGGAAGTCGCCGAGGAGCTCACCAAGGACAACACGGTGATGACCCTGACCATGTGCGTGAACTACGGCGGTCGCGCCGAGATCGCGGACGCGGCACGGGAAATCGCGCGCCGGGTCAAGCTGGGTGAGATCGACCCGGAGAAGGTGAACGAGGACACGATCGCCAGATTCCTCGACGAACCCGATATGCCGGACGTGGATCTGTTCCTGCGCCCCTCGGGTGAGTTCCGCACCTCGAACTTCCTCATGTGGCAGTCCGCCTACGCCGAATTCGTCTTCCAGGAAACGCTTTTCCCGGACTTCGACCGCCGCAACCTGTGGGCCGCCTGCCTCGAATACGCCAAGCGGGACCGTCGCTTCGGCGGCGTCAGGTGAGCGAGGACGTCTCCACCGCCGAGGAACTGCAGGCCCGCGCCGGCGCCTGCCTGGCCAAGTACGACGTGGACGTCCGCGTCGAGGACGGCGGCCTCGGCTTCGAGTTCGACGGCGCGCTGTGCTCGCTGCGCGGGGTGAATCTGGCCCCCGGCCTGGACGTACTCACCCTGACCTGCGTGCTGGCCTGGGACCGCCAGCTCAAACCGCAGCTGCACAAGCGCGTCGCCGAACGCAACGCCGCCCTGCAGTTCGGCTCGATCACGTTGGTCGCGCACGACAAGCAGGCCGACATCATCCTGCGCTACACCTTCCCGGCCGCGGGCCTGGACGACGAGCCGTTCGCGACCATGCTGCTGCTCGTGCTCTCCGGCGCGGGCCGCGCCCGGCAGGGACTGCTGGCCTGAGTCGGGCAGAGTAGTTCCCAACGGCCGCAACACTGTTCGGTGTTGCGGCCGTTCCGCACATCGGATCAGGCTGGCACGCGGACTTACACGAGCCGACGACCCGGGTGGACGAGGCGGCGTGCGGAATCCCGCCTCGTCGAGATCGCGGACCGCGACCCCGTCGTAGTGCTGTTTCCAGTTGTGCGGTGGCGTTCGTGGTTCGGTGCCGCCGGGACGGCCCCGCTACGCCGGCGTCAGTTCGGCGACACCTCGGATGTCGCCGCCAGCGGCTGGTACGCCGGCAGTATCTGCTCCACGCCCCGCGCGAAGGTCTCGGGATCGGTGTCGCCCAGGATCAGGGACTGGAGAATGAACCCCGGTAGCAGCCCCACGAAAGCGCGCGAGACCGCGTCGGTGTCGGCGTCGGGGGCGAGCCAGCCGACCTCGCGCATGCGGTTGGCGTAGTCCAGCCACAACCGGCGCATGCCGCCGATGTTGGTCCGCACGTAGTCGGCGATGTTCGGGTCGGTCAGGGCCAGCGACCACGCCTGCGGGATGAGCCGCACCGGCCCGCCCGGCCCGCTGAGCCGCACGATCGACTCGGCGACGGTGCGCACGAGCTGCGGGGGAGTGGGCAGCGGATCGCTGTAGACGGCCTCGCTGAGCGCGGCGCGCAGATCGACCGTGGCCTCGGTGGTCAGGGCCGCGATGATGTCGTCCTTGGACTTGAAGTACCGGTAGACCGCGCCCGCCGACAATCCGGACTCGGCGAAGACGTCCTGCATGGTCGTGGTGTGGAGGCCCTTGCGGGCGAAGCACGTTTGCGCGGCGTCCAGGATCTGCTGCCTGCGGCGTTCCAGGTGTTCTTCGCTGACTCGGGGCATGCGTCAAAAGTAAAACGAATATCCGTTCTTGACAAGCTGACAGTGGAATGTCAGGGTTGTCCCATCAAAAAGAACGAACCTTCGCTTTCTTGGGATGGACAGATGAACACCACACGCAAGGCCGTAGCCATCGGCCTGGCCGCAGCGCTCATCCAGGCGGTCATGCTCATCGCGTTCGCTTGGCCGGCCACCAACATCGCCCCGCGTGATCTGCCCCTCGCGGTCGCCGGGCCGCAGGCCGCCATGGTCGAGCAGAAGCTCACCGCGCAGGATTCCGGCGCCTTCGAGATCCGCACTGTCGCCGACGAATCCGCCGCCCGCGCCGCCATCGAGGATCGAGAGGTGTACGGCGCCATCGTGACCGGCGGGGGAGCGCCCCGGGTCATGGTCGCCTCGGCCGCGAGTCCCGCCGTCGCACAACAGCTCTCGGCCGTCGCGCAACAGCTCTCGGGTCAGCCCGCCGCCGCCGTGCAGGACGTGGTGCCCGCCGATTCCGACGATCCGCGCGGCGCCGGCTTCGGATCCATGGTGCTGCCGCTGGTCATGTCCGGCATCGCCGCCGGCGTGCTGCTGACGCTGCTGGTGCCCTCGGTCGCGCAGCGCGGTCTCGGCCTGGTGAGCTTCGCCGTGGCCGGCGGCCTGCTCAGCATGGCCATCGCCCAGGGCTGGCTGTCGATCCTGCCCGGCTCCTACCTGACCCTGGCCGCCATCGCCGGACTCGTCTCCTTCGCGGTGGCCGGCGCGGTGACCGGACTCGCGGCGGCGCTCGGCCGCGCGGGCATCGGCCTGGCGGCCCTGACCATGCTCCTGGTCGGAAACCCGTTCTCCGCGGCCACCTCCGCCCCCGAACTGCTGCCGCAGCCCTGGGGCGCGATCGGCCAGCTGCTCCCGCCCGGCGCGGCCGCGAGCCTGCTGCGCTCGGTCGCCTACTTCGACGGCGCGGGCGCCGCGGCCCCGCTGCTGACCCTGCTGGCCTGGGCCGCCGCCGCGGTGATCCTGCTCGGGATCGGCGTCTACCGCACCCCGCGCACGGCGACCGCCCCGGCCGCGCAGCCGGAACTGGCCCCCGCGGTCTGAGCTACATCCGACCCACGCACGACGCGACCCCGCCTGACAGACAGGCGGGGTCGCGTCGTATCTCGAGCCTCAGGCGGATCGGCTCGCCGAGCAGGCCGGGCAGGTTCCGAAGATCTCCATGGTGTGGCTGATGCCGGTGAACCCGTGCTCGGCCGCGATCGAGTCGGCCCAGGCTTCCACCGTGGGCCCCTCGACCTCGACGGTGGATCCGCAGTGCCGGCACACCAGGTGATGGTGGTGCCCGGTCGAGCACTGCCGGTACACCGACTCGCCGGAGTCGGTGCGCAGCATGTCGACCATGCCCGCGTCGGCGAGTGACTGCAGGGTCCGGTAGACCGTGGTCAGGCCGATGCCCTCACCGCGGCGGCGCAGTTCGTCGTGCAGCTCCTGCGCGGAGCGGAATTCGTCGATGTCGGCGAGCAGGGCCGCGATGGCGCTGCGCTGGCGGGTGCTGCGAACACCGACTGTCTTCTCGGTCGTTCCCACGGTTCACCCTTCCTCGGCGTGCGCGACGGCGTCGATGACGATGTGCGCCAGATGCTCGTCCACCAGTTCGTAGATCACTTCGCGCCCGGTGCGCTCCCCGCGGACCACGCCCGCGGACTTGAGAATCCGCAGGTGCTGGCTGATCAGCGGTTGTGTCACCCCGAGGGTATCGACCAGTTCGTGTACGCAGCGCGGCGATTCGCGCAGCTGCAGCACGATGGCGATGCGCACCGGCGCGGCCAGCGCCCGCAGCAGTTCCCCGGCCGAGTCGAGGATATTGCGCGAGGGCACCGCGGGCGGCACGGGGGATCGATAGGGGTACGGGTCGTGCGGAATCGCGATCGGCGGTTCCGTCTCGACGCGGGCGCGCCGTAGTGGCGCACCACTCTCCGTTGTCATCGAACCAACTCCTTATTGGAAATCGATGCCATTTTTGTATGCACGGGTGCGCATGTCAAATGGGCGCGCGGCGCGGGTCGTGACGAGTCCGGTTCGAACAGGGGACAGCGGGTGCAAACTCCCTTGCCCGCGACAGATAGTCTTAAACGAATCCCTGGCAATCTTCCGGACCGGATGGAGATATCTCGAGTGGCACCCAAGTCGAAGGTGGATACTGTCGCCAACCTCGCCAAGCGACGGGGTCTGGTGTACCCGGCCGGTGAGATCTACGGCGGCACACGCTCGGCGTGGGATTACGGCCCGCTCGGCGTCGAGCTCAAGGAGAACATCAAGCGGCAGTGGTGGCGGTCCATGGTGACCAGCCGCGAGGATGTCGTCGGCCTGGACTCCTCGATCATTCTCCCGCGTCAGGTGTGGGTGGCCTCGGGCCACGTCGCGGTGTTCAACGATCCGCTGGTGGAATGCCTCAACTGCCACAAGCGGCACCGGCAGGACCACCTGCAGGAGGCGTACGCCGCCAAACACAAGATCGACGACCCGGACACGGTCACGATGGACCTCATCGGCTGTCCCGACTGCGGCACCGTCGGCAAGTGGACCGAGCCGCGCGACTTCAACATGATGCTCAAGACCTACCTCGGCCCGGTCGAGACCGAAGAGGGCATGCACTACCTGCGCCCGGAGACCGCGCAGGGCATCTTCGTGAACTACAAGAACGTCGAGACCACCGCGCGCAAGAAGCCGCCGTTCGGCATCGCCCAGATCGGCAAGAGCTTCCGCAACGAGATCACCCCCGGCAACTTCATCTTCCGCACGCGCGAGTTCGAGCAGATGGAGATGGAATTCTTCGTCAAGCCGGGTGAAGACGAGCAGTGGCACCAGTACTGGATCGACACCCGCATGGCCTGGTACACGGACCTGGGCATCGATCCGGAGAACCTGCGCATCTACGAGCACCCGAAGGAGAAGCTCTCGCACTACTCCACCCGCACGGTGGACATCGAGTACCGCTTCCGCTTCCAGGGCAGCGAGTGGGGTGAGCTCGAGGGTGTCGCGAACCGCACCGACTTCGACCTCAAGACGCACTCGGAGCATTCGGGCCAGGATCTGAGCTTCTTCGATCAGACCGCGAACGAGCGCTACATCCCGTACGTGATCGAGCCCGCGGCCGGTCTGACCCGCTCGCTCATGGCCTTCCTGGTGGACGCCTACAGCGAGGATGAGGCCCCCAACGCCAAGGGTGAGCTGGAGAAGCGCATCGTGCTGCGCCTGGATCGCCGGCTGGCTCCGATCAAGGCCGCGGTGCTGCCGCTCTCGCGCAACGCCGAGCTCTCGCCCAAGGCGAAGGATCTGGCCGCGCAGCTGCGCAAGAACTGGAACGTGGAGTTCGACGACGCCGGCGCCATCGGCCGCCGGTACCGCCGTCAGGACGAGATCGGTACCCCGTTCTGCATCACCGTCGACTTCGACACCCTCGAGGATCACGCGGTGACCGTGCGCGAGCGCGACTCGATGGCGCAGGAGCGCATCGCGCTCGATCAGGTGGAGAGCTACCTGGCGACTCGCCTGCTCGGCGCCTGATTTTCACTTCTCGGAAAAGACCGGTCAACATCTGACCGGTCTTTTCTTTTTCGCTCTGCCCCTGAAATTCGGGGCACTCTCGGCGAATTCGGGTATCCCACTACTCGGGTTAACAACTCACCATCGGCGGACTATTTATAGGTATGGGGCAACGGCGCCTGCCGCTGTGCTTCGATCTGTCGAGGTGAGTCATGAGCGAGCGTGTTATCGGCCCCCGCTCGGGGCTGCAATGGGTCTCATTGGGGGACACCGCATCATCTTGTCCGGCCGCACGATCGACCGTCGCGGCATTTCGATCATGGGCGGATTCCTATCTGACCCGTCCCAGTGACGAACTGGGCCGTGACGGGCCGGTATGCCCGTACGTCAAACCGGCCATGCGCCGCGATCTGCTGTGGCTGGCCCGGGTGCCGGGTGCCGAACCCCACCCGATGACGGTGCGCGCAATTATCGAGGACGCACTTGCGATTTATCCCGCACTGCCGACTGGGAACGGCAGTTCGACTTCGGTACTGCGCGCATTGATCACCGTCTTTCCGAACCTGTCCGACTATTCGCTGATCGATGACATCCACGCGGAATTCAAGAGCAGATTCGTGGCGCAGGGCGCGATGTTCGGGCAATTCTATCCGGGCTGTGATCAACCGGGCCTGTGGAACAAAGACTTTCGGCCATTGGACGCGCCGATGCCGATGCTCGTGGTGCGCAGCATGATGACCACCGACTTCCCCTTTCTGCTCGGCAGGCGGGAATGGATGGACTCCTACGTCCGAAAGTTCGCGCCCACGTTGCCCGCTCACGTCCGCGCGGTCATGGTCGGGCGTTTGACCGCTCGCCCGGACGCGTGGGTGCCCGCGTACGCCGAGCAGCGAGACGAACCGTGCTCGACCGGTAATCGATGAGGCTGCGATATGACGCGCGAACTCTCGGCGGACCAGACCACCGCCACCGTATTCCCGCTCTCCCCGGCGCAATTGGGTATGTGGTACGCCCAGCGGCTGGATCCCGCCGTGCCGCTGTCGGAGGCGCAGTACATCGAGATGCGCGGGCCGCTGCTGGTCCCGGCGCTGCGCAGGGCCGCGCAGCGGGCCGCGGGTGAATTCGGTTCCGGCGTCCTGCGACTGGTCGAGATCGAGGACCAGCCGCACCAGGTGATCGATCCCGGGCTGGTGCCCGCCGTGGAGTTCCTGGACCTGACGCGGCGGCCGGATCCCGTTGCGGCGGCGCTGGAGTGGATGCGGGCCGACGTCGCCGCGCCGATCGACATGGTCGGTGACCGGGTGGGGCTGTCCACGGTGCTGCGGGTCGGGGTGGACCATCACCTCTGGTACACGCGCGGGCACCACATCCTGATCGACGGGTTCGGGTCGGTGACCATGCTGTATCGGGTCGCCGAGCTGTACAACGCCGAGGTGCGGGGGGAAGTGGCCGCCGAGGGGACGGCGGCGTCGCTGCTCGCGGTGCACGAGTCCGAGATGGCCTATCGGGAGTCGAGCCGGTACGGCAGTGATGCCGAGTACTGGCGGACGGTCACCGCGGGGATGCCCGAGCGGTGCAGTCTGGTGCCGGCGACCGCACCGGCCTGCGCGCTCGCGCGGGAGGCGCGCGCGGAGTTGAGCGCGGCGACGGCGGGCCGGCTGGGGGAGGCGGCGAAGGTGTTCGACACCAGCCCGGCGACCCTGGTGATGGCGGCGGTGGCGCTGTACTACGCCCGGCTCACGGCGACCGAGGACGTGGTGCTGAGCCTGCCGGTGTCCGGGCGGACGACGGCGCTGCTGCGGCGGTCGGGGGGAATGCTGGCCAATGTGGTGCCGCTGCGGGTGCGGGTGCCGCGTGACGGGTGTCTGGGGGACGTGGTCGATGCCGTGCGGGTGGCGGCCTCGGGTGCGCTGCGGCACCAGCGGTTCCGGCACGAGGAGATGCGTTTCGATCACGCGGTGGCGGATGCGGTGGGTGCCGGCGATGCCGTAGGGGCTTCGGACGGCCCGGGGGATTCGGGTTCGGGGGCCTTCGCGGCCGGGGTGCTCGGTACCGGGGAGAGTCGGCGTGCTGGTGGCTCCGATGGGGTGGGGGTCACGGGTGCCGGAGGTCCGAACCCGGTGGGTGGTCGGAGGCCGGTCGAGCCGACGGACGGGCGCGGCGCGGGGCCGGAGTTCGGGCGGGGGATCGTCGGGCCGGTCATCAACATCATGTTGTTTCCGGCGGGGATCGACTTCGCGGGCGTGCGGTCGTCGCTGCACGTGGTGACCTCGGGGCCGATCGAGGACCTGTTCGTCAACTTCTACCAGCACGGGGCGGATGCGCCGATCCACGTGGACTTCGCGGCCAATCCTCGGTTGTACGAAGAGGATTCGCTGGCGCGGCATCATCGACGGTTCCTCGCGCTGCTGGATTCGGTGCTCGGGGCGGGGGCTCGGACGCCGATCTCGGAGCTGGAGTACTGGACGGCGGAGGAGAAACCGCTGCTGGGGGGTGCGCACGGAAGTGCCGCGCCCGCGCCCCGGTTGCTGGCCGAGATTCTGCGAGATGGGTTGCGGCGGGCGGGGTCCGAGCACATCGCGGTGGTCGGCGGGGAGCGACGGCTCACCTATGGAGAGCTGGACGCGCTATCCGATCGGCTCGCGTGGCGACTGGCTGCCGCGGGTGCGGGGCCGGAATCGGCTGTGCTGCTGGCCTTGCCACGTTCGGTCGAGGCGACCGTCGCGCTGTGGGCGGTGGCGAAGACAGGGGCAGCGTTCGTGCCTGTGGGTACAGGATCGCCGAGTGAGCGGGTGGGGCGGATCGCGCTGGAGTGCGGGGCGTCGCTCGGGTTGACCCTGGCGGCGGCCGCGGAACTACCGGCATCGGTGCGATGGCTGGAACTGGACGGGATGGTGCCGGAGCGCGGTGGACGGACCGCGGCGGGCGGGAGTCGGATCGGATCACTCGGGGCCGCCGGGGAATTCGCGGACCACGGTACGAGTGACGTCCCGGCCGGCGAGGCCGACAGTGCGCCTGACCTGCGCGGCGGCTTCCGCCCCGGCCCGAGTGGGAGTGTCGAACCGCTGTTGGTCGCGGCACCCCGATCAGACTCCGGGAGCGGTGAACTCTGGCGTGGGACCGAATTTTCCGCCCGCGCACTCGAGCCCGGTGAGATTCGGGGCCCAACGCGGCCGGAGAATCCCGCGTACATCGTCTTCACCTCCGGGTCCACCGGTGTGCCCAAAGGCGTGGTGGTCACCCACTCGGGTCTCGCGGCCCTGGCGGCGGCGGTCGTGGATTCCTATCGGGTGACGCCGGACTCGCGGGTGCTGCAGTGCCTCAACCCGAGTTTCGACGCGGCCGTCCTGGAGTGGCTCATGGCGTTCGCGTCCGGGGCGACCCTGGTCGTGGCCGAAGCCGATCCGGTGCTCGGGGACGAACTCGCCGCGCTGGTCAGGGATTTCGGCATCACACAGGTGTGTTCCACCCCGGCCGTGCTGGCCACCCTCGACGCCGGTGCGCTGGACGGCGTCCGCGCGGTGTCCTCCGGGGGTGAGCCGACGCCGCCGGACATCGTGGCGCGCTTCGGCATCGGGCGTGAGCTGCTCAACTCGTACGGACCGAGCGAGACCACGGTCGCCGTCACCTACACCCGGGGGCTGGTGCCGGGGGAGCAGGCGGGCATCGGCGATCCGATTCCCGGTGCGAGCCTGCGGGTTCTGGACCGGTGGCTGCGGCCGGTCCCGCTGGGCGCGGTCGGTGAGCTGTACGTGAGCGGGCCCGGTGTCGCGCGCGGCTATGTGGGGCGGGCCGCGCTCACGGCCGAGCGTTTCGTGGCGGGGCCCGGCGGCGTCCGCCTGTATCGCACCGGTGATCTGGTGCGCTGGACCCGGCCCGGCATCCTCGAGTACGTCGGCCGCGGCGACTTCCAGGTCAAGCTGCGCGGGATGCGCGTGGAGCTGGGGGAGGTCGACGCCGCCCTCAATACCCATGCCGCCGTGGAGATCGCGGTGACGGTGGCCCGATCCACGCCCGGCGGCGGCACCGCCCTGGCCGCGTACGTGGTCCCGCACGCCGATGCGACGGTCACCGAGGCGGATCTGCTCGACCACGCCGCCCATCGCCTGCCGCCCTTCATGGTTCCCGCCACGATCACGGTGCTGGGCGCCCTCCCGCTCACCGCCAACGGCAAGATCGACCGCCGCGCCCTCCCGGAACCCGTTGCCACAACGCCCCATTCGCGCCGCGACCCCGCCACCCCCACCGAGCAGACGCTCTGCACACTCTTCGCCGAGATCCTCGGCACCCCCGATGTCGGCCCCGACACGTCCTTCTTTGCCCTCGGCGGCGACTCGATCATGGCCATCACCCTGGTCACCCGTGCCCGGGCCGCCGGCCTGTCCTTCTCCGCCCGCGAGGTCTTCGAACACCGAACTCCCGCGGCCCTGTCCACGATCCTCACCCGAGTGGACGCCCGCCCCACCCGCCTCCCCGAACTCCCCGGCGGCGGCGTCGGCCGCCAGCCCCTGACCCCCGTGGCGACATGGCTCCTGAGCCGCCCCCACCACACCCACTTCGCCCAGTCGATGGCCCTGCGCCTCCCCCCGGGGATAACCCTCCCGTCCCTCACGACCACCCTCGATGCCCTCCTGTCCCGCCACGACCTCCTGCGGGCCCGCCTGGTCCAGACCCCGTCCGGCCCCCGCCTCGACGTACCCCCGCCCGACCACGCGGATGCGAGCGCCTGCCTGATTCGAATCGCTTGGGCCGGAGATGATCCCGACGTGGCCTGCGCTGGCGATGATCAGCACGAGGACGTGGATAGCCTGAGCGTCGAGGCTGTGGAGGCCGGATCGCTCCTTGATCGCGGACCGGGAGTAGAAGACGAACGGTCCGCGGCCATCCGCAGAGAGCACAACGATGATGTTCCTGCCCACGATGCGGCGGGCATGGCCTCAGCAGTGGGAGAGACGACCGACGCGCGGGCCGAGGGGCCGCACGCGTCCACCGACGTGAAGCCCGCCGACGTAGGTGAATCCGGTAGGGGCGGTGCGCGAATCGCGGCATCGCAGTCTTCGCTGGTAGCGACAGAGCTCGAAGTGGCTGTCGGGCGGCTCGACCCGGAGGCCGGGCGGATGGTGGCGTTCACCTGGCTGGATCGCGGGCCCTCGGCGTCCGGGTTGCTGCTGATCGCGGTGCACCATCTGACCTGTGACGCGGTGTCGTGGCGGATCCTGTTGCCGGACCTGATGTCTGCGTGGGCGCAGGTGGCGGCGGGGGAGCGGCCTCGGCTCGACGAGGTCGGCACCTCCATGCGGACCTGGGCGCACGGCTTGGCCGAGCTGGCGGGTGCAGAGGGCAGCCCCATCTCGGCCGAACCAGTGTGGCCTCTGGACGAATTGAGCTACTGGAAGGGCGTACTGGCGCCGGACGCCCTTGTCGGGCGGCGGCGGCTCGACCCCGCCGTCGACACCCACGGGCGGGCGGGGCGATTCTCGGTCGACGTGCCGGGGGACGTGGCCGGGGTGCTGGTGGGGCGGGCCGGGGGCGTCTACCGGTGCGGGGTCGAGGACGTGTTGCTGGCGGGGTTGGCGATGGCGTTCGCGCGGTGGCGGGCGGGGCGCGGGGAAGAGGGCGCGGCGCAGGTCGTCGCGGTGGAGCGGCACGGGCGGGACGAGGAGGTGTTGGCGGGCGCCGATCTGTCGCGGACCGTGGGGTGGTTCACCGCGCAGGTACCGGTCCGACTGGAGGCCGTTGGGGTGGAGCGGGATTCGATTGCGGACGTGGTGAAGTCGGTCAAGGAGCAGCTGCGGGGCATTCCTCGTGGCGGGTTCGGGTTCGGGTTGCTGCGGTACTCGAACGCGGCGACGGGCGCCGAGCTGGTGCGGCTGCCCGAGCCGCAGGTGGGATTCAACTACCTCGGGCAGCTGCCGGACGGTGACGTCGAGGGCGACTGGCTGCCCGATGGGATGGCGGACCGGTTGGGGGGCCACGCCGACGCGGATATGCCGCTGGCGGCGGTGCTCGCGGTGGACGCAGTGATACTGGAATCCGCTCGGGGACAGCGGATTCGAGCGATATGGCAGTTCGCGCCGGACGCCATCGAAGCCGCCGACGTCCGGATGCTGGCGGCGGAGTGGGTTGCGGCCGTCACCGAGATCGCGGAGCTGGTGAACACCCCGGGGGCCGGGGGACTCACGCCGTCGGATCTGAGCCTGCTCACGGCCTCGCGGGCCGACATCGACGGCTGGGAGCGCACCTACGGCCGTCTCGACGACGTGCTGCCGCTGACGCCGCTGCAACGCGGGCTGTTCTTCCGTGCGCAACTGGCCGAGGGCGGCGGCGACGGCTACTCGGTGCAGGCCGTGATCGACGTCGACGCCGATCTGGATCGCGGCCGCCTGGGAGCGGCGGCGCAGGCGCTGGTGCGCCGGCACGACGTGCTGCGAACCGCCTTCGTACAGAACGGCGATCGCGCCGTGCAGGTGATCGCCTCCGACGTTCGGGTTCCATTCGAATACCGCGAGGCATCCGACGCGACCGCTGCCGACCTCGACGCGCTGGCCGCCGCCGAGCTCGGCAGGCCCTTCGCCGTCGACAACCCGCCGCTGATCCGCTTCCTGTGTCTCGCGCTGGGGGAGCGGCGGTTCCGCATCATCATCACCAACCACCACCTGATCCTCGATGGCTGGTCCATGCCGCTGCTGTTCGGCGAACTGGTGGCGCTGTACGAAACCCACGGTGACGACGCCGGATTCGCCCGCCCGTTGCCCTTCCGCGGCTACCTGGAATGGCAGGCCGTGCGTGATTCGATTCGTGCCCGCGCCGAGTGGAGTCGCGCCCTCGCCGGACTGGACGGCCCGACCCTGGTCGCGCCGAACGCTCCGCGCGCCGAATCGGCCACGGCCCCGGTGGCCCACGAGATCCCCCTGTCCCCGGACACCGCGGATCGCCTGCGCGCCACGGCCGCCGCCGCGCAGGTCACCCTGAACACCCTCGTCCAGGTCGCCTGGGCCCTGCTGCTCGCCGAGCGCACCGGTTCGGCCGACATCGTTTTCGGCGCCACGGTCTCCGGCCGCCCACCCGAACTCCCCGGCGCGGACCGCATGATCGGCATGCTGGTCAACACCGTCCCGGTACGCATCACCCTCGATCCGGCCGAATCCCTTGCCGCCCTGCTCACCCGGGTGCAACGCGAACAGGCCGCACTGACCGAACACCAGTTCCTCGGTCTCGACGACATCCACGCCACCGCCGCTCTGGGACCGCTGTTCGACACCGCCACCGTGTTCGAGTCCTACCCGCTGGACGCGGCCGCCCTCACCGCCGCCACCGAGCGGGCGGACCTGCGGGTCACGGGCCTCGAGGCGCACGACGGCACGCACTACCCGCTGTCGCTGGCGACCTACGCCAATCCGCACCTGCGGATGGAGCTGACCCGTTCGACGCGCTATTTCGATGCAAACCAAGGGGATTCGCTCGCGACGGGCATGGCGCGACTGCTGACCGCGCTCACCGCCGACCTCGCGACCCCCGTTCGCGAACTCGGGATTTCCCCGGCGGACGCGACCCCGGCGATACGCCACGGCGGCCCCGCTCGCACGACGACACTGCTCCCGGACTTGCTGACTGCCGCGATGATTCGTGAAGCCACCGCGCTCGAGGGGCCGGCGGTGTCGAGCGGGCTGCGGTGGGAATTCGGCGGTGCGGCACGGATGCCGCAGACAGGCGCGGTGAACTCCTCGGGGCCCGAGCACTATTCGTCGGACACTGTCCGGCTGACATACGGCGAACTGGACGCAGCCTCGAACCGGCTGGCCCGCGAGCTGATCGCCGCCGGCGCGGGGCCGGAGCGGGCGGTGCTGGTCGCCCTGCCCCGTTCGGCCGAGTCGATGATCGCTTTCTGGGCGGTGGCCAAGACCGGTGCCGCCTTCGTCCCCGTCGACGTCGCACAGCCCGCCGCCCGAACGGCCGCGATCGCCGCCGAGTGCGCTGCGGCACTGGGCATTACGGTTTCGACCCCGGCGACGGAGCTGCCGGACACGGTCGCCTGGACGACCGTGGACGACGAGCGGACCTCGGCGCGCGTCGCCGCGCACTCGAGCGCCCCGATCACCGACGCCGACCGCCGCGGCCCACTGCGCTCCGGCCACGCCGCGTACATCGTCTTCACGTCGGGCTCGACCGGCACGCCAAAGGGAGTGGTGGTCACCCATTCCGGTCCCGCGAGCCTGGTGGCCGCGACGGCCGAGCACTGCCGTATCGACCGGGACGCCCGCGTGCTGCACTGCCTGAACCCGGCGTTCGACGCCGCGATTCTGGTGTGGCTCGGCACCTTCGCCGCGGGCGGCACTCTGGTGCTGTCGGCACCCGAGGCCAACGCGGGCGCCGAGCTGGCCGCGGCGATCGACGCGCACGCGGTCTCGCATCTGATCTGCACGCCCACGGTGCTGGCGACCCTGGACGCCGACGCGCTGCCCACCGTCCGCGCGATCATCCTGGGCGGCGAAGCCTGCCCCGGCCCGCTGATCGAGCGCATGTCGCCCGGTCGAATCCTGGTGAACTCCTACGGCCCGGCCGAATCCACCATCGCCGCCGGGTACAGCGCTCCGATGAGCCCGGGCACCGCGGGAGTCATCGACACACCCGTGCCCGGCACGACCCTGCTGCTCCTGGATGCCTGGCTCCGCCCGGTTCCGGACGGTGTGGTCGGCGAGCTGTACATCGCCGGCCCCGGCGTGGCCCGGGCCTACGCCGCCCGCCCGGCCCTGACCGCCGCCCGTTTCGTCGCCGACCCGAACACACCGGGCCGCCGCATGTACCGCACCGGCGACCTCATGCGCTGCACCGCAGCGGGTTTCGAGTACGCGGGCCGGACCGACTTCCAGGTCAAGATCCGCGGCATCCGGGTCGAACCCGGTGAGGTGGACGCCGTTCTCCACACCCACCCGCTGGTGGACTCGACGATCACCGTCGCCCGGCGGAACCGCGCGGGCACCCTGTCCCTGCACACGTACGTCACCCTGATCGCGTCGAATCTCGACGGAATGCGCGAGGACTTCGAGGCAGCAGATGCCGCGCCGGGGGCGAGGGCGGTACACGACCAAGGCTCGGGCGCTTCGGGTTTGAACGAACGGTCCGTGGAACTGCTGGTCTGGGCGGGCGGTCGATTGCCGCGTTACCTGGTGCCCGCGACCATCCAGGTGCTCGCGGAACTGCCTCGGACACGCACGGGCAAGGTGGATCTGCGGGCGCTGCCCGAACCGCTGATTTCGGCGGCCGAATTCGCCGAGCCGGTCGGCCGCGAAACCGTTGTGGCCGAAGTCTTCGCCGACGTTCTCGGGCTCGAGCGCGTCGGCGCGCGGGACGACTTCTTCGCCCTCGGCGGGGATTCCCTCATCGCCACGCGGGTGTCGGCCCGGCTGGCGGCGGCGCTGGGTACGTCGGTCCCGGTGCGGCTGTTGTTCGAAGCGCCGGTGGTCGCGGATCTGGCTCGTCGAATCGGCGCGGACGGCGCGGGACCGCTCGAGCCGGAACTGGTGCCCGCGCAGCGCCCGGACACGGTGCCGCTCTCGCCCGCCCAGCAGCGCATGTGGTTCATCAACCGGTACGACCCGGCGTCTCCGGCCTACAACGTGCCGGTGGCCCTGCGTCTTTCGGGCGACCTCGATGTGGGCGCGCTGCGTGCCGCGCTGCTCGACGTGATCGACCGGCACGAAAGCCTGCGCACCGTGTACCCCGACGTCGACGGTGTCGGCAGCCAGCGCGTCGTCGCGGCCTCGGAGGTTCCGCTGGAATCGGATATTCGGGTGGTGTCGGCGACCGAGCTGTTGGAGGCCGTAAAAGAGGTTGTCACGGCGGGTTTCGATGTTACCGCGGCGGTGCCGGTGCGCCTGCGTCTGTTCCGGATCGAGCCGGCCGCGTCTCCGGTTTCACCTGCCGCATCGACCGACCTCAACACCACCGCAACGGATTCCGCTGGTGTCGCGGATCTGGCTGTCGCGCCAGGTCGGACTCATCGCGCGCATCCGGCTCTCCAACGAAGTCTGGGCAATGCCGCTGGCGTCCTTCGCGGCGCTGACCATGCCGCTGCGACGCTGTCGATCGATGCCGCCGCTGATATCTCCACGGCCGAGCCGCATCCCGGCGGCTCGACGCCCGAGTACGTCGTCGTGCTCGTCGCCCACCACATCGCCACCGACGGCTTCTCCATGGCCGCCCTCACCCGCGACGTGGCCGCCGCGTACGCCGCACGCGCCGCCGGACAGGCCCCGGCCTGGGAGCCGCTCCCGGTGCAGTACGCCGACTACACGCTGTGGCAGCACGCCCGCCTGGGCGACGCGGGCGACGCGGGCTCGCTGCTGGCCCGCCAGCTTGCGTATTGGTCGGACAACCTCGCGGACCTCCCCGATCACCTGGAATTGCCTACGGACAGAGCACGTCCGGCGCACGCCTCCTACCGGGCGGCGGAGTGCACCGCCCGTCTCGACGCCGCCCTGACGGCCGCGATCGACGACCGGGCACGCGCCCACCGGGCCACCCCGTTCATGGTCGTGCACGCGGCCCTCGCGGTACTGCTCGCCCGGCTGAGCGGCAGTGCCGACATCGCGATCGGCACCCCGGTGGCCGGACGCGGCCGGCCCGAACTCGATGACCTGGTCGGCATGTTCGTCAACACCCTGGTGCTGCGCACCGAGATTCGCCCGGACGAGAGCTTCGGCGAGTTGCTCGGCCGCACCCGGGACGCCGATCTGGCCGCCTTCGAGAACGCCGACGTGCCGTTCGAACGCCTGGTGGAGATCCTCGCCCCGGACCGCTCGGCCGCCCGTCACCCCCTGATCCAGATCATGCTGATCTACCAGAACCTGGCCATCCCGCCCCTACATCTAGGGAATCTCACCGTCACGCCCCTCGAATTCCCGCAAACCACCACCAGATTCGACCTGAGCCTGACGGTGACCACCGACGCGGCCGGCACCGACCTCCGCTGCTGCTACGCCACCGATCTGTTCGACGAGTCGACCGTCGCGACACTGCTCACCCGTCTAATCACGTTGCTCACGGCGCTGACCTCGGTACGGACCGGCGACCTCGACTTGCCCACCGACTCGGTGCCGGATATCGCCTCGGTGGCGATCCAGGCTCCCGGAGCGGTCGAGGCTCCTGCAACGGCCCCGGCTCCCGCAGCAGCCTCAGCTCCCACAGTGGCCTCAGCTCCCACAGTGGCCTCAGCTCCCGGATCGGTCGAGGCTCCCGCAGCAGCGCCAGCTCCCGCAGCGCCAGCTCCCGCAGCAGCCGCAGCTTCCGGAGCGGTCGAGGCTCCCGCAGCAGCCTCAGCTCCTGGAGCGGTTGAGGCTCCCGCTGCGCCCCCAGCTCCCGCAGCGGCACCGAGCCTGATCGAAATCACTGACCCCGCAGTGTCAGCCGGCCCCGCACAGCGAGCGGAAGGATCCGCCGTGCCGCGCGCCGCCGCAGCACTGCGGGTCGGCGACGTGGATATCCTCACCCCGGCCGAGTACGCCGCCGCCCGCCGCGCGCCGTCCCCGGCCGCCCCACCCCGCACGCTTGCGCAACTGATCCAGGCCGCCGTCACCACCAACCCGGATGGTGTCGCCGTCGTCTACGACGACCGCCACCTCACCTACCGAGAACTCGACACGCGCGCCGAACGCCTCGCGCGCCGACTACTGGCGGCCGGAGCTGCCCCGGAAATACCGGTGGCGGTGGGCATTCCACGCTCGGTCGAATCGGTCCTCGCTGTCTGGGCGATCACCCGCACCGGCGCGGCCTTCGTCCCGATCGACCCGGCCTACCCACCCGGCCGCATCGCCCGCATCATCGAGGTCTCCGGCGTACGCATCGGCGTGACGGTCCCGGAACAACGAGATCGGCTGGGCGGCAATGTCGACTGGCTGTCCGTCGACGGTAACGGTGAATCGGAGCAGACACCCACGCCGGACCAGCCCCGGTCGGCATGCGTTGCGCGACCGGAGAATCCGGCCTACGTCATCTTCACCTCCGGATCCACCGGCGCCCCCAAGGGCGTCGTGGTCACGCACGCCGGACTGGCCAACCTCGCCGCCGTGCAGCACGAGCGCGACCACATCACCGCCGACGCGCGCGTACTGCACGTGGCCTCGCCGAGTTTCGACGCCTCGATCCAGGAAATGGCCATGGCGCTGAGCGCCGCGTGCCCCCTCGTCATCGCGCCGCCAACGGTTTTCGCCGGACCCGATCTCGGGCGACTGCTCGCACGCCAACGCGTCACCCACATCGCGCTGACACCCTCGGCCCTGGCCACGGTCGACCCGAGCGGGATCGACGAGCTGCGGGTGATCATCAACGGCGGCGAGCCCTGCCCGCCCGAGCTGGTCACCGCCTGGGCCGCACCGGCTCGGCTGCACTTCAACGACTATGGCCCGACCGAGACCACCGTGTGGGCCACCGGCAGCGACGCGCTCCGGCCCGGCGACCCGATCACCATCGGAACCCCCGTCGCGGGCACGGGCGCGCTGGTGCTGGACCAGCGCCTGCGCCCGGTGCCGGACGGGGTGGCCGGCGAACTCTATCTGTTCGGAATCGCGCTGGCCCGAGGCTATTACGGCCGGACCGACCTGACCGCCGCGCGGTTCGTCGCACACCCCTACGCACCGGGCGAGCGCATGTACCGCACCGGCGATCTGGTGCGCCGCCGGGCCGGTCGGCTGGAGTATCTGGGCCGCACCGACACCCAGGTAAAGCTGCGCGGCCTGCGCATCGAACCGGGTGAGATCGAAGCGGCGCTCACGGCGAATCCCGCTGTAGTGCAAGCGGTCGCACAGGTTCGTCCCGAGGGCGGCGGCAGTCTCGTCGGCTACGTGGTCGTGGCCGACGGCGCGACGGTCTCCGCCCGGCAACTGAAGAAGGAGGTGGCGCACAGACTTCCGTCGTACATGGTGCCATCGGCCGTCATGGTGCTCGAGGAATTGCCGCGCACCGCCAATGGCAAGCTCGACCGGGCCGCCCTGCCCGCCCCGCAGGTGTTCCCCGGTGCGCACGAGGCGCCGGCCGGTCCCGTGGAGGAAGCGGTGGCCACGGTGTTCGCCGAGGTTCTCGGCATCGACCGGGTGTGGCGCGCAGACGATTTCTTCGCGCTCGGCGGCAATTCCCTCATCGCGACCCAGGTGGTGGCCCGCCTGGGCGCGGCACTGCGGACGTCCGTCCCGGTCCGGGCCCTGTTCGACGCGCCGACGGTGGCCGAGCTGGCCGTGCTCATCGCCACCGGCGGCGCGCTCGACCGCGTCCGTCCCGGCCCGCGTCCCCGCCCGGAACGCATCCCGCTCTCGGCCGCCCAGCAGCGCATGTGGTTCCTCAATCGCTACGATCCCGGGTCGCCGGTCTACAACATCCCGGGCGCCTTCGATGTGCGTGGGAGCCTGGACATCGCCGCCCTGCGCGCGGCCGTCGACGACGTGACAGCCCGCCACGAGACCCTGCGCACGATCTACCCCGAGGGCCCGGACGGCGTTCCGTACCAGCGCATCCTGCCCGCCACCCCCGGCGGCACCCCGCTGCTCGAAATACACGCCGGCGCAACCGGAATCGAGCGGGCGCTGACCACACAGCTGGCCCGGGGCTTCGATATCACCGTCGAGCCGCCGCTGCGCGTCTGCGTCCTGCACCTGGATGCGAGCCACGCGATCCTGGCGATGGCGGTGCACCACATCGCCGCCGACGGCTGGTCGATGGCCCCGCTGGCCCGGGATGTGTTGAACGCCTATCTCTCCCGCGCGAACGGTGCAGCCCCGGCCTGGTCGCCGTTGCCGCTGCACTACGCCGACTACGCGCTCTGGCAGCACGAGATCCTGGGCTCGGAGCATGACCCGGACGCGCTCGCGCACCGCCAGCTGGAGTTCTGGCGGCAGCGTCTGGCGAATCTCCCGGCCGTCCACGGCATTCCCACCGATCGGCCCCGACCCGAACAGCCCTCCGGCATCGGCGACCGCGTCGAATTCACCATCCCCGCACCGGTTCACGACCGGCTGCAGCTGCTCGCGCGCGTACACGGCGCCAGCCCGTTCATGGTCGTCCACGCCGCGCTGTCGCTGCTGCTCGCGCGGCTGTCCGGCACCACCGATGTCGTGCTCGGCTCGGTCGTCGCGGGGCGCGGTGACGGCGAACTCGACGACCTGGTCGGCATGTTCGTCAACACGGTGGTCCTGCGCACACGGATCGATCCGGCCGCGGGCTTCGCCGCGCTGCTCGACACCGTCCGCCGGGACGACCTGGCCGTGTACGGCAACCTGGACCTGCCCTTCGAACGACTGGTGGAGGCGATCGCCCCCGCGCGCACCGCGGCGCACCATCCGCTGTTCCAGGTCCTGCTGGCGTTCCAGAACGTCCAGACGACCGCGATAGCGCTGCCCGGCTTGGACATTCGGCCGCTGGAAGCGCCCGCGCCCGGTTCGAAGTTCGATCTCGAATGGATGCTGGCCGAGAAGTTCGGCCCGGCAGGCGATCCGGCGGGCATGACGGCGTCGCTGACCTTCGCCACCGACCTGTTCGATCGGGACACCGCGCGGGAACTGGCCGACGGCTTCGCGAACCTGCTCGCGGCGGTGACCGCGAGCCCGGAGCTTGCGGTCGGTGATCTGCCGGTGCCCGGCGCGACCGTTCCGGCCCTCAAAGAGACGGAGACCGTGCCCGGTGCAACTACGCCCGCGGCCGATTCCGAACCGGTGGTCCGCCGGGCCTACCGCGCCCCGCGCACCCCGGCCGAGAACACTGTCACCACCGCGTTCGCGAACGTCCTTGCCGTAGAGCGCGTGGGCGTCGACGACAACTTCTTCGACCTCGGCGGGAACTCCATGGCGGCGGTCCGGCTCATGAGCCTGCTGCGCGATGAGACCGGCCGCGCCGTCCCGCTGCAGTGGATGTTCCTGGACCCGACACCGGCCGCCCTCGCCCGCAGAATGAGCGAGGACGCCGACCATCCCGATGTCGAAGCCTCCCTGCGGGTGCTGCTGCCCATCCGCTCCGGCGGCGCCGGCCCCGCGCTGTTCTGCGTCCATCCCGCCGTCGGATTGGCTTGGTGCTACGGCGGATTGGTGCACCACATCGACCCGGCGCATCCGGTGTACGGCATCCAGTCACCGGGTGCGGCCGCAGACGGCGTCGTCGAGCCGACGATCGTCGAACAGGCCGCGCGCTACGTGCGCGAGCTCCGCCGCGTACAACCCCGGGGTCCGTACCACCTGCTCGGCTACTCGTCGGGCGGTCCGCTCGCCCATGCCATGGCCGTCGAATTGCGCCGTGCCGGAGAGCAGGTGCCGTCGCTGATCATGATGGACGCGCGCGCCGACGCCGGCGTCGGGCGGGAGAGCGAGGCCCCGGCGCTGGGGCTGCTGCTCGAGGAGTTCGCGGGACTCGACATTCCCCCCGAGTTCGCCGGCCTCGACGCCGCCCAGGCCGCCGAACTGCTGGAGAACGCCGGAATCTCCTTCACGGCAACGGAAGTCGAACGCCTCTACGAGGATATGAGAGCGCTGCTGCACCGGCTGTCCGCGCACCGCTCCGAGGTGTTCGACGGCGACCTGCTGTTCTTCACCGCCGCGGGCAATCCCGATCCGGTCCCGAACGTGGCCACCTGGCGGCCCTACGTCAGCGGCGAAATCATCGAGCACACACTCGAGTTCGGCCACAACCAGCTCGTGACCCCGGAGGCCTTCGCTCAGGTCGGCCCGATCGTGAACGCCCACCTGATCCGCTGACCGTGCACCCACGTCGGTGTTCATATCGACCAGACGGGGTCGCCCGCCAAGGAGATCACCCGACGGGCCGCGAGTGCTCGGCAAGGGCCGGAGACCGCCGCGATGTCGATACTTGGGGCGGCTCGGCGTCCGAACTCTCACCACCTCCACGTGTAGCTCGGCGCGGATCATGCCGTCGCGCAGTGAGCGGATTGGCGCCCGGTAGTCGTCGCGCACCGCGTCCGCGGGAGGCCGGGGCGAGGCTGATATCTTGCGGGGCCGCCCTCGTCCGAATGGGGGAGGTCTGGCCCTCTCGCGGGAATTCGTGTGAGATGGGGGAGCCCCCGGACGAATCCTTCTGGGACACAGCCCGGCTGGGGAACGGGGTGAAGCAGTCCGGTTCACGGAAGGTTCGAACGGTGTCGGAGAACGGTAAGCGTCGACTCATCAGCGCGGCGGCGGTAGGGCTGGGCGCGCTCGGCGCGGGAGAACTGGTGGCCGCCGCACGAGGCGGTTCGATGCTCGACGGCGTCGGCCGCCTGCTCGCCGATACCGTCCCGATCGCCGTGGTCGAGGAGATGGTCGCCAAGTCCGGCAAGCACGACAAGGAAGCCACCCGATTCGGGGTCGCGGCCGGGGTCGTCGCCGCGTCCGCCGGCATCGCCGCCGTGCCCGAGCGTTTCCGTTCGACCGCCGCGGCCGCCCTCGGCGCGAGCACCGCAGCCGTCGCCCTGCGCAGCACCGATCGTTCGGTCGCGGGTGCGCTCGGCGGCATCACCGCCGCCGCCGTGCTGCGCGCGGGCCTGCGCCGTCCGCCCGCCGGGTTCGGTCGCGGACTGCTCTGGGCGACCGCCGGAGCCGGGCTTCTCGCCGCCGCCGAAACCCTGGTGCGGCGCACCGACCAGCAGCATCGCGACCGTGTCGCCAAGCTCGGGCCGATGGGGTCGGGCACACCGGTGCCCGACGACGGGCTCAGCAACGAACCGGGACTGTCCCCGCTCATCACCAAGGCGGGCCGGTTCTACGTCGCCGACGTGAACTCCCGCGCGCCGCGCGTTGATCCGGCGCAGTGGCGGCTGGCCATCACCGGCAAGGTCGCGCATCCGCTGCGGCTCTCGCTCGCCGATCTCGCCGATCAGGCCGTCGAGTTCGACGCGGTCATGGTGTGCGTCCACAACACGCCGGGTCAGGGCCGCGCCGGCAATGCCCGCTGGTTCGGCGTGCCGCTCACCACGCTGTTCGACCACGCGGTCCCCGAGTCCGGCGCCACCCGCCTGATCACCCGCGCCGTGGACGGCTACACGATCTCGCTGCCGCTGGACGAACTGCGCAGCGGCGAGCTGCCCGGCTACCTGGTCATCGGCATGAACGGCGAGCCGCTGCCGCCCGAGCACGGTTTTCCGGCCCGCGTCTTCGTGCCCGGCCTGTACGGCCAGTACGCCGGGGCGAAGTACCTGGCCGAGCTGGAGTTCTCCGACGACTCGCACGTCGACTACTGGTGGAAGCGCGGCTGGACCAACGAGCTCCTGCGCGTCACTCCCCAGGCCCGCATCGACGTGACCGCCACCGCCGAGCCCGGCTCCGGCAAGACCACCCTCGCCGGCGTCGCCTGGGCCCCGCCCCAGGGCGTCTCCCTGGTCGAGATCCAGGTCGGCGACACCGACTGGCTCCCCGTCGAACTCGGCTCGGAGATAGCCCCCGCGGCGTGGCGCCGCTGGCGCACGGTGGTCGACCTGCCCCCGGGCACCCACACGATCGCCGCCCGCGTGACCGGCCGCTCCGGCCAGGTCCAGAGCGGTGAGAAGGCCGCCCCGTTCCCGGTGGGCCCCAGCGGGTTCCACACGGTGACGGTGACGGTGTAGCCGAAGGGTTTGCGCCGCGGTACCGGTCGGCTCGCGCGGCCGGTACCGTGCAGCATCCCAGCCTCGCAGCGGCTCAACGGAATTCGCGGGTACCCCTTGCGGCCCGGCCCTGGTGAGTCGTGCCCACCGGGCCGGCTATCCCACGTCCGCGAATTCAGCGGCGACACAGTCGGACTCGGCAAGGCGTCTAGATCAGAGCAGTTGGCGCGTTCGGTGAGCCGGAAGGACCGCGAGCGGGTGGCGGTCGCCGAACGGGAAGGCCGGGCGACGCGGCACTTTCACGCCTGCACGACGCTGCGTGGTGTCCGTCTGTCGTGTGTGGTCTCCCGCTGCTCGCGACCCAACGCGAACCGGGGCGTTGCTCGATCGCCTACATCGCCGCGACAGATCCGGGAACCAGTTGCGTTGGGCCGGGCGACGTGGCACTTACACGCCTTCGCGCCGCTGCGTGGTGTCCGTCTGTCGTGTGCGGTCTCCCGCTGCTCGTGATCCAACGCGAACCCCGCCGGGGGCGTTGTTTGATCGCCTACACCGCTGCGACGGATCCGGAACCCAGTCGCGTTCGGCCGGTGATCAGCCCGGGAGCACGTGACATCTGTCATGGGCGAGTCGTGACGGTCGTGAGCGGCGCCGGCGGCTGGGGTAGGTCAGAGTTGGGGGATGAGCGGTGGTCGGCGGTGGTTCGGGGCGGAGGCTTGGGCTCCCGCTGGGGTAGCGTCGCGCGGTGTGCGGGACAGTGTTGCGACCCGGCGGCGGGTCGGGCTGATCTTCGCCGCCGTGTGGGCGGTGTATCTCGTCGATCCCCTGCGGCGGGCGTGGAGTCTGGACAACCCGCTCGAGCGGGCCTACAGCCTGGGCGTGGTCGTGGCCTTCGGAGTGTGCTTCGTGGGGGCCTACTGGTACCTGCTGCGCGGGTCCGGCGGGCGGGACGTGTGGATCGACCCGCATCCGCGCACGGTGATCCTGCCGCTGGCACTGCTGTGCGGGTTGCTGGCGGCAGCGGCGCTGACGCTGCGGTCGGAAGCGCTCGGGCTCGCGATCTTCGTGGGCACCTTCATCGCGTTCGCCCTGCCGGTGTCGCGAGCGCTGGTGGCGCTGGCCGTGCTGATCGCGGGAACCACGGTGACCCCGCAGCTGCTGGCGGGGGAGCCGCCCGCGTGGGCGACCATGTCCTCCATCGCGATGTCGGCGTTCGCGGTCGGCGGCATCCGCGAGGTCATCCGGCGCAACCAGCAACTGAGCCTCGCCCGGAAACAGTTGACCGAGTTGGCTATTGCCGAGGAACGCTTGCGGGTGGGGCGGGACGTGCACGACATCCTCGGCCACTCGCTGACGGTGATCACCGTGAAAACCGAACTGGCACAGCGACTGCTGGACGTGGACCCGGAGCGAGCCCGCGCCGAGCTGGCCGACGTCGAAAGACTGGCCCGCGAAGCCCTGTCCGGGGTGCGCAGCACGGTCGGCGGCCTGCGGGAGGTCTCCCTGGCCGGCGAGCTCGCCAACGCGCGAACCGCGCTGAGCGCCGCGGAGATCGAGGCGACGCTGCCGGACTCCGACGAGCTGCCCCTGCGGCACAGCGTGGTCTTCGGCTGGGTGCTGCGCGAAGCGGTGACCAACGTCGTGCGGCACAGCGGCGCCCGGCACTGCGTCGTGAGCGTCACCGCCACCTCGATCGAGATCACCGATGACGGTGTGGGTTCCGGCGCGGACCCGCACTTCGGCTCCGGACTGTCGGGCCTGCGCGAGCGGGTGCGGGCCACCGGCGGCACGCTCACCGTCACGAATCGGCCCGAAGGCGGGCTCCGGGTGCTGGCAACGTTCCCGGCCCGTCCGATGAAGGAATTGGAATGATCAAACTCTTGCTGGCCGACGATCAGGCGCTGGTGCGCGGGGCGCTGGCCGCCCTGCTCGGCCTCGAGCCCGATCTGGAAGTGGTGGCCGAGGTCGCGCGCGGCGACGAGGTGCTGGCCGCGGTCGAACGCACCGCACCCGACGTGGTCCTGCTGGACGTGGAAATGCCCGGCCTGGACGGGATCTCGGCCGCCGCCCGGCTGCACGCCGCGCATCCCGGGGTGCGCATCCTCATGGTCACCACGTTCGGCCGCCCCGGCTACCTGCGCCGCGCCATGGACGCGGGCGCCGACGGCTTCGTGGTCAAGGACACCCCCGCCCGCGAGCTCGCCGACGCCGTCCGCCGCGTGCACATGGGCCTGCGCGTGGTCGATCCGGCCCTGGCCACCGAAACCCTCACCGCCGGAACATCACCCCTGACCCCGCGCGAACGCGAGGTTCTCACCGCGGCGGCGGACGGCGCGACCGCCGCCGTGATAGCGAAACAGCTCCACCTGTCCGAAGGCACGGTCCGCAATCACCTGTCTTCTGCGATCGGCAAGACCGGCACCACCACCCGCGCCGAGGCCGTCCGCGCCGCCGAACGCCTCGGCTGGCTCTGAGCACCGGCGCGGTAGGGCACGGCTCGCCCCGGTCAGAAGAAAGGCGCGCTACTGGACGACCTCGCCGAATTCCCTTGCCGTGAGCAGTGTTTCGTGGGAGAGGCTGCCGTCACGGCTATCTCGGCGTCCGAACCGATCACCGTGGGGCAATCAGAAGCGGCCGCCGCGGCTGATGCGCCGCGAACCGTTCGAACCGCCGAAAGAGCCCGGGCCGTAACCGCCCCCACCGCCGCGGCTGCCACCGCCACCGCGGTATCCGGTGCCCATGCCACGCAGCATCCCGTCGATCAGGATCCCGCTCAGCACCGCGCCGGTCTGGGAATTCGAGCTCGGCTGGCGCGACTGCCAGTCGCGCACCGCGGCCTGCGCGGTGTGCAGGGCGCTCGCGCCGAGCTCGGCCGCGCGCTGGGCGGCCTGCAGCGCCCCGGCCGGGTCCGTGGACGAAAGCCGCTGGGCCTGTTCCAGATTGCGCTGGGCCTCGGCCAGCCGGGTCCGGGGCTCGGCGTCCACCCCGCCGCGGCGGGTGCCGATGAAGTCGGCGGCCGCGGTGATCTGACTGCGTGCCGCGGTGAGCGTCTGCTCCAGTCGCCGCGCCAGTTCCTCGGCCGCGAGTTTGCGGTCGGTCGCGGCGGCGATCGCCCGATCCAGGGCGGTATCCGCGGTCACCGCCGCGCGGAAGACGCCGAGCGGATTGGCCCCGCCGTCCCGAGTCGCCTGTTCCAGAGCCGAATTCGCGGTAGCTACGGCCCCGGTCAACTCGGCGCCGCCGTGCTGGGTCAGACCCGTCGCCGTCGCCAGATCGCGCCGCAGTTCCTCGATGATGCCGGGCAGTCCGCCGCGCGCCTGCTCGATATCGGCGGCCGCGGTGTCGACCGCGTCCAGCAGCGCCCGCGCGGTGTCGAGGGCGGATTCGGCCCCGCGGATCGCCGCGACCGCCGCGCCCTGTTCGCCCACCGGCCGCGCCGCCGCCGTCCGCCCGTCGGCGATCCCGCGCTCCGCGAACGCGATTCGCTCCCGCGCCATCGTCACGTTGTCGTGAATGGGCGCGAGCACCGACGCCGGGTGCGCCGCCGTCAATTCCCGCAGCGTCGCCTCGGAATTCGGTGTGCGCGTTGTCAGATCGACTACCGCCCTGGTCAGCGCGTCCAGCCGCTCCCCGGCGTTGATCAGCAGATTGCGCATGGCGTCGAATTCGGTGACCTTGGCGTCGAGTTCGCGATTGGCCCGCCCGCAGCCGCCGATGATATCGACCAGCATGGCGCGCTGCTGATCGGGCGTCTCGGGAATGTCGTCGTCCAACTGCTGGCGGATCGAGAACGCTTTCGCCAGCGCGTTCTGCGCCGCGGTCAGGGCCGCGGTGAACGGCGCGGTCGCGGTCGCCCCGAATTCGTCGGTGGCCAGCCGCAATTCCTCGGCGCTCGTGCGCAACGCGTCATCGGTGTCCACCAGCACCTCCTTCGACCGCGCATCCAGCGTGTCGAGAGGCAACGCGCCGAGTGCCCGCGTGTCGGCCGGATCAATTTTTCGAGCGGCCGCCAACTCCGCCCGGCCCCGGCGGGCCTTGCGCCTGCGGCCGAAGAGCCACAGCGCCAGCACCACCAGCACCACGATCAGCACCAGCACCAGAATCGTCCGCAGACCGACCCCGCCGGAGGAGTTCATGGCATCGGACAGCCCGTTCGCCGCCGCGACCCCGGCCCCCGCCCAATCCCCGGCCCGCAGCTTCGGCTCGACCCGGTCGATGAGCAGGTTGTCCAGATCCTTGTCGCTGACCGAGTCCGGCGCCTGACCGGTGAACGCGTACGCCCGATCGTCCACGGCCACCGAAAGCAGCACGTCCCGATCCCCGAACCCCGAGGCCCGCGCGGTGCGCTCACCCCATTCGGTGGCGTCGAGCCCGTCGAAATCGTGCACGTACACGACCCACAGTCGCTCGTGGTCCTTGCTGTACAGCTCGTCGATCGCGGCCTGCAGTTCGGCGGTCTGCCCGCCGCGCAGCGCACCGGCCTTGTCGGTGACGTAGCCGGGCAGTCGCTCCGGCGGTTCGGCGACGGCCGGGGCCGCACCGCCGCCCAGCACGGCCAGGCTCAGCAGGAATCCGGAGGCGAGCAGGGACAGCTGCTTCGATAGCCGCATGCCACGAATCTATCCGCCGGACCCGGGCCGTGGAGATTCTTCCGTCCACCCGTGTCGTCGACGATGACTACGATCGGTGAGGTGATCACGATCGATTCGCCCTACACGGGTCATGTCACCCCCGGTTCCAACCCGCAACAGCGGTCGGTGCCCGGTGCGCGCATCGTGAAGATGTCGGTCGGCGCCATGGACAACAACGTCTATCTGGTGCAGTGCGCGAACACCGGCGCCACGCTGCTCATCGATGCCGCCAACGAGGCCGAGCGCATCCTCGAACTGCTCGATCAGGAAGCCCCCGCGGGCGTCGAGTTGCTGGTCACCACGCACCAGCATCCCGACCACTGGTGGGCCCTGGCCGATGTGCACGCCAAGTCCGGGATGCCCACCGCCGCCCACGAACTCGACGCCGCCGCGCTACCCGTCCAGCCCGATCGCCTACTCGCCGACGACGACCGCGTCGCGCTCGGCGACCTCGAACTGCGCGCCGTCCACCTCAGCGGGCACACCCCCGGCTCGGTGGCCCTGGCGCTGACCGACGGCGCCGGCCGCACGCACCTGTTCACCGGCGATTCGCTGTTCCCGGGGGGAGTCGGCAAGACCGGCTCGCCCGCGGAGTTCACCGCACTGCTCGACGATGTGGAGTCGAAGCTGTTCGGCCGCTACCCGGACGACACCGTCGTGTATCCCGGGCACGGTGACGACACCACCCTCGGCGCGGAGCGAGACAGCTTGCCCGAGTGGCGGCGACGAGGTTGGTAAAGCTCCGGAATCGCATTCCCGAGCCCACTCCCATGGCGACTCAGCAGGAGGCGGACAAGTCCCGCGGCGGCCGTGCCGGGGGGATTCTGCGCTGGGCGCGGCGCATCACGGTCGGGGCGCTGGTGATGGGCGCGCTGGTGATCGGCGGGACCGCCTTCCGGGTGTGGCAGGTGGCGCGGATCAGCGATCACACCCCGGCCGACGCCATTGTGGTGCTCGGCGCGGCCCAGTACGACGGGGTGCCCTCGACGGTGTTCGAAGCGCGACTGGACCAGGCGTACAAGCTGTTTCGCAAGGGCGTCGCGCCGCTGATCGTCACCGTGGGCGGCAAACAGGTCGGTGACCAATACACCGAGGCGGCCTCGGGCAAGAACTACCTGAAATCGCGTGGGGTGCCGGCGGATCGGATCCTCGCGGTGGAGACCGGCTCGGACACGCTGCAGAGCGTGGAGGCGGTGTCCACGGCGCTGCTGGCGCGCGACAAGTCCTCGGTGGTGCTGGTGAGCGATCCGTGGCACTCGCTGCGCACGCGCACCATGGCCCGCGACGCCGGGCTGTCCGCGTGGACGGCGCCGACCCGCACCGGACCCGCCGTCTACACGCGAGAGTCGCAGGCGCACGGCATAACTCGGGAGACCTTCGCCTTGCTGTGGTATCAGCTGTCGCACTATTCGGCCGACTTCGCGTACACGGCGGACCAGTGATGACCGCGCGCATCGACTACGACCACATCTACACCGACGCCGATCGCGAGCGCCTGGTCCCCGAACGCGATCGCACGGCGGGCCTGAGCTGGTCGCCGACCCCGGCGCGGCGCAGCGAATTCGCCAGGGACAGAGCCCGGGTGCTGCATTCGGCGGCGCTGCGCCGGCTCGCGGACAAGACACAGGTCATGGGCCCGCGCGACGGTGACACCCCGCGCACCCGGCTCACCCATTCGCTGGAGGTCGCCCAGATCGGGCGCAGCATCGCCGACGGGCTCGGCTGCGACCCGGATCTGGTTGATCTGGCCGGGCTGGCGCACGACATCGGGCATCCGCCGTACGGGCACAACGGCGAGAAGGCTCTCGACCAATTCGCCGACGCGCACGGCGGTTTCGAGGGCAACGCCCAGAACCTGCGCATCCTGACCCGCCTGGAACCCAAGGTCTTCGACGCGCGCGGGCAGAGCTACGGCCTCAACCCGACCCGGGCCGCGCTGGACGCGGTCATCAAATATCCCTGGGGCAGAACGGGTCCCGGCACCAAGTTCGGGGCGTACGACGTCGACATGGACAGGCTGAGCTGGGTGCGCGCCGGCGCGCCGGACCGGCGGCAGTGCCTGGAGTCCCAGGTCATGGACTGGGCCGACGACGTGGCGTATTCGGTGCACGACGTCGAGGACGGCGTCATCGTCGGCCGCATCGATCTGCGCTCGCTCGCCGACCCGGTCGAGCAGGCCGCGCTCGCCGAACTCGGTGCGCGCCAGAACAGTTCGCTCACCACCGACGAACTGATCGCGGCCGCCCAGCGACTGTCCGAGCTGCCGGTGGTGATCGCGGCCGCCACCTACGACGGCTCGCTGATCGCCTCGGTCGGGCTCAAACGCATGACCAGCGATCTGGTGGGGCGCTTCGCCACCGCGGCCGTGGAAGCCACCCGCGCGGCCTGGGGCGGACGCCAACTGTGCCGGTACATGGCCGATCTGGAGGTGCCGCGGATCGTGGCGGCCGAGGTCGCGGTGCTCAAGACCATGGCGCTGCGCTACGTGCTTTCCGATCCGATCCACCAGGTGCGTCAGGCGGGCCAGCGCGAGCGGATCCTGATGGTCGCCCACCACCTGCTCGACGCCGCGCCGCGCGGGCTGGATCGGCTGCTGCTGCCGTGGTGGGAGGCGGCCGAGAACGACACCGCGCGGGTGCGGGTGGTCGTCGATCAGATCGCGTCGTACACCGAGAGCCGGTTGGAGCGGGTAGCGGCGGTCATTCCGTAGGGGGGGGCAGTCGTGCATCGCGAGGTAGTGCGCGATGCTCGTGCCCGGCGGCCCGTCCGCCACGACACGCCCCCCGTCGAACACCAGCACCCGATCGAAATCGGTGAGCAGATCCAGATCGTGGGAGATCACCACGACCTGCTGAGGGAGTTCGCGCAGCAGCGTCGTCACCCGGCGTTTGTTGCGCAGGTCCAGCAGCGTCGTCGGCTCGTCGAAGATGACGTACCGGGGCCGGACCGCCAGCACGGCCGCGATCGCCAGCAGCTGCTTCTGCCCGCCGCTGAGCAGATGCGCGGGATGATCGCGGAACTCGGTCAGCCCGTACTCGCCGAGCACCTCGGTAACCCGTTCGGCGATATCGGCTTTGGCGAGCCCGTGGTGCTTGAGCCCGAACGCCAGATCCTCGGCGACGGTCGGCATGACGATCTGCACGTCCGGGTCCTGGAACACGAAGCCGACCAATCGCCGGACCGCTTTGCCCTGCTTACGCGTATCGAGCCCGTCCACGCGGACCCTGCCCGCGCTGGGCACCTGCAGGCCGTTGAGCAGCCGCGCGAACGTCGACTTGCCCGAACCGTTGGAGCCGATGACGGCGATGCGGTCCTCGGTCAGGGTGAGGTCGAGTCCGGTGAGCACCTCGCGCTCGCCGAAACGGTGGGAGACCCCCTCGAGCTCGATCACGCGCGGGCCGGAATCAGCGGATAGGCCCTGCGCACCGCGAGGGCCGCCAGCGAGCCGATGACGGTCTTCACCACGTCGCCGGGCAGGAACGCGACCGAGGTGGTGATGGCCTTGGACAGCGGCAGGTCGGCGGCCACGGCCATCCACGGCACGCCGATGGCGTAGAGCACGACCGCGCCGCCGAGAAAGTTGATCGCGAGGGCGATGGGCAGGTTGTAGTGCTTCCACAGGCGTTCGGTGAGCAGACCGATCACCAGCGCGCCGATGGGGTAGGCGATGATGAATCCGCCGGTCGGGCCCATGACCACCGCGAGCCCGCCGCGACCGCCCGGCAACACCGGCAGACCCGCGAACACGAGCACGTCGAAGAGCAGAATCGCCAGGGCGCCGCGCTTCGCGCCGAGGATCGAGCCGGCCAGAATCACGCCCAGGGTCTGCGAGGTGAACGGCGCGAACGCGCCCGGCAACTGGATGAGCGGGAAGAACCCGAGTACCACCATGATTGCCGCGAACAGCGCTATCTGCGCCAAATCCCTACTACGCACCCGGGGAATCTTAGGGGTGCTAAGGGGTGAGCGGGGTCGCCACGTCTGGTTGGCGGGATCACAGCGAATTCTGGGCATCGGCGATCGGGCGGATCTGCCTGCGGTCGCGGGCGGCGTTCGGCGCGGATTCGCGGGTGCGCCGCCCGGCGGCCGGGCTCGCTGAATTCGTCATGGCCGCGGCGTTCGGCTTCTTCCCGCCCGGCGGCGGATTCGGGCCTCGCGGGTACGTTTCGTCGCGCTCGCGACTCTCTCGGAATTCGGCCGCGGTGCGATCCGGGCTCAGTCCAGGCCGCGGGCGTCCAGGGCCTCGCCGACCTGGTCGGCCATGCGCAGGGTCCGGATCAGCAGCGGGATCAGGAAGACCGTGCTGCGCTCGATGCCGCGGGCGCGCTGGGCCGACCGCACCAGCTCTGCCTGTTCGCGGATGACCGGGATGAAGCGGATGGTCATGGCGACGAGCAGTCCCACGCGGTCGGGTCGCACGCCGAGCGGGCGCAGCGGGCCGAGCAGGCGTTCGATGGTGTCGATGATCGCCGAGGTCCGCGTGGTGAGGGTCACGAGATTGGCGAGCAGGATCAGCGTCAGCAGACGCAGGCCCACGAGCACCGCGCTGTGCCCGTCGACGAAGAGCCACTGCGCCAGCATGATCAGCGCGAGCACCGGCGCGGCGCCCAGCGCCTGGCGCGCGGTGCCCGCCCACGGGATTCGCGCGAGGGCGTACAGCCCGAGGGTCACCGCCAGCGCCACGCCCAGCCACGGGATCGACCGCACGAAGAACAGCCCGGTGCCCGCGACCGCCAGGACCAGCAGTTTCGCCCCGGCGGGGACGGCGTGCACCGGGGTCCTGGCGTCGTGGAACAGGCTGAGCACCGCTAGATCCTGGCATGCGGGGGAGCGAGCTCTCGGTCCGGTGTCCAGCCCGTGCGTCCGGGTCGAGCGTGTCGGTGGGTCGGGTCTAGACTCGCTGCCGTGGCCGGCCGACTTCCAGACCGCGATATCGCGGCGATTCGTGAACGTGTTCGGATCGAGGATGTGGTCGGTGAGTACGTCTCGCTGAAGCGCGCGGGCGCGGACTCCATGAAGGGGTTGTGCCCGTTCCACGACGAGAAGTCGCCGTCGTTCCACGTGCGGCCCAATCACGGCCATTTCCACTGCTTCGGCTGCGGTGAGGGCGGTGACGTCTTCGCCTTCCTGCAGAAGATCGAGCACGTCGGCTTCATCGAGGCCGTCGAGCAGATGGCCGACCGGCTCAACTACAAGATCACCTACGAGGGCGGCGGCACCTCGGTCCAGCGCGATCGCGGCACCCGCTCGCGCCTGGTCGCGGCCAACGCCGCCGCGCACGAGTTCTACATCGCGCAGCTGGGGACACCCGAGGCCGAAACCGCGCGCACGTATCTCACCGAGCGCAATTTCGACCACAACGCCGCACACCAGTTCGGCTGCGGCTACGCGCCCGGCGGCTGGGACACGCTCACGAAACACCTGCTGCGCAAGGGTTTCGAGTTCAAGGAGCTGGAGGCGGCGGGGCTGTCGCGGCAGGGCCAGCGCGGGCCGATGGACCGCTTCCACCGGCGGCTGCTGTGGCCCATCCGCAATCTCGGCGGCGACGTCATCGGCTTCGGCGCGCGCCGGCTGTTCGACGACGACACCATGACGGCCAAGTACATCAACACCCCGGAAACGGTGCTGTACAAGAAGTCCCAGGTGCTGTTCGGGCTCGATCTGGCCAAGCGCGAGATCGCCAAGGGACATCAGGCGGTCGTGGTCGAGGGGTACACCGACGTCATGGCCATGCACCTGTCCGGGGTGAAAACCGCTGTGGCGTCCTGCGGTACAGCCTTCGGTGACGAGCATCTCGCGCTGCTGCGGCGGCTGCTCATGGACGACAACTTCTGGCGCGGCGAGATCATCTACACCTTCGACGGCGACGAGGCCGGTCAGGCGGCGGCGCTCAAGGCGTTCAGCGGTGATCAGAAGCTGGCCGGGCAGACCTACATCGCCGTGGCCCCCGACGGCCTGGATCCGTGCGAGCTGCGCCAGCGCTCGGGCGACGGGTCGGTGCGGGATCTGGTCGCGCGGCGAGTCCCGCTGTACGAGTTCGTGATCCGGGGCCTGTTGGCCGAGCACAATCTCGACACCCCCGAGGGGCAGGTCGACGCGCTGCGCCGGGGCGTGCCCGTGGTCGCGCAGATCAAGGACAACGCCCTGCGCAAGGCGTACGCGACCAAACTCGCCGGGTGGGTCGGCTGGGACGACATTCAGATGGTCGTGCGCCGGGTGGGCGACGAGGCACGTAAGAACGCGCGCGGCGCGGCGAGCGGGGCGGCCCCGCGCCGGGGCGTTCCGGAACGGGAAGTCGCGCAGCCGGTTTCCGCGCCCGCCGCGGATCGGCCCTCGCCCCGTGATCCGGCGCTCATGGTGCAGCGCCAGGCGCTCATCGCGGCCCTGCAGTACCCCGCCTTCGCCGGGCCGGTGTTCGACTCCCTCGAGTCCGATGTCTTCACCCATCCCGCGTTCAAGGCCGTGCACGCCGCCATCGCCGAGGCGGGCGGCACGGCGGCCGGGCTGGGCGGTGCGGAGTGGGTCGCCGCGGTCGCGGACAACACCGACGACCTCACCCTGCGGGCGCTGGTCTCGGAGCTGGCCGGTGAACAGCTGCCGGTGAAGTCCGAGGCCGACATCCCGCGCCTGGTCACCGGCGTGCTGGCGCGCGTCCAGGAGTCCTGGGTGGGCCGGCAGATCGCCGAGCTCAAGTCCAAGCTGCAGCGCATCTCCTCCACCGAGCAGTCCGAGGCGTACTTCGCGCTGTTCGGGGATCTGGTGGCGCTGGAGCAGTACCGCAAGAGCCTGATGACCCAGGCGATGGGCAACTCCGAGGACTTCGCCGGGCGCTGATCTCTCGCACGGCTGCGTGCTCCGGATACGCCTCGCGCCCGGCACATGTCGAATGTGCCGGGCGCGAGGCGTTTTCGAACTATCGACGCAGCTGGTCGTGCGGCACCATGATGGTGGTCCGCTCGTCCAGTGGAACCATGGGCTCCAGCTTGGGCTGCGTGCTCAACTTGTCCGACAACCGCTGCCGGCTCACCTGAACCAGCTTCCGTGTGACCGGACTCTCACTAATGGCGCGGGTGGTCTTGCTGATCTGCTCATACCGGGCTCGCCCGGCCTTCGCGCCCAGCACATACCCGGCCGCGACGCCGATGATCAACCGCAGCATGTCGAGAAGCTCCTCCCGTAGGCCAGTCAGCGCCCCCCATCCTGCCTGACACCCCACCCCCCTGTCGATCCGCCCCCCACCGACATGTCCCCAGGTAGAGAGCCGATTTGGGAACTGAACAACCCATGCGCTAAAGTTTTCTCCGGTCGCCCGAGAGGGTGACCGGGACACAATCCCCTATAGCTCAATTGGCAGAGCAGCCGACTGTTAATCGGCAGGTTTCTGGTTCGAGTCCAGATGGGGGAGCAGAAAAATGCCCCTGACCAGGTCTTCTGGTCAGGGGCATTTTTGTTGCGGGATTGGTTTCGCGTCGAATCCACGACTTTTCCACTACAACGGCGCCGCTACTTTTCCGCTTCTCCGGTTGAGCCGATTGCCCCGCATTCGGGCATGGATCGGCGGGGTGCATTGTGCTGATCGGGAGACGAAACTCGCCCGTGTCGACTGCTGGCGGCAGAGCGGGCGGGCGCAATACATTGGGCGCATGGGTCAACGATCTCGAATTCTGCTGTGTTCGACCGCGATCGGGGTGGCGCTCGTGGCGCCGGTCCTGCCGGGCGCGTCCGCGGAGCCCGGCGGCGGCTGTGCGGAGGTGCGGGTCGTCTCCGTGCGGGGGACGCTCGAACCGCAGAGCGGCAGTCTGTTGCTGACGCCGCTGGCCGAGCGGATCGTCCGGGAAAGTGGGGGCGGGGCGGTCACCGAGCTCGAGTACCCGGCCTCGATGGCGGCGGACAGCGCCGTGCGTGGTGTTGAGAACCTGACTGCCACGGTCAACCGGGCCGCGGCCGACTGCCCTGAGCAGCGGCTCGTGTTGCTCGGGTACTCGCAGGGAGCTCGGGTCATCGGCAACATGCTGAACCGGCGGAGTGAGGTGACGGACCAGGCCGCCGGGCGGATCGACGCGATCGCGTTGTTCGGGAGTCCGTTGTTCAACGGGGCGGACTCGTTCAACCGTGGTGAGTTCGATCCCGCGCTGTCGGGTGTGGCCGCGCTGCCGGTGGGGTCGGCGGGGGAATTCAGTGATCGGGTCCGGTCGTTCTGTGCCGCCGGTGACCGGGTGTGTCAGGGCGGGGACCCGGCCGCGGGATTCGGGAACGCGTTGAGCCCCGGGCATTTCGCGTACTTCCGCAATGACTATCGGGATCAGGCGGCGGTTTTCGTCAGGGAGCGGCTCTCCTCGTAGCCGCCGTACGGGGTTCAGTGACCGGGTATAGGGCACGTGCCCGATACCCGGCGGGGCACCGGACTTCTAGAGTCGGCCTTTCCCATTGGTTCGATGTGAAGGAGTGTGGATTCTTGACGGTCGGATGGCACCCCCACCCGAGCTCCCGATCGTCAGCCGCAGAGCGCGATCGGGGGTTCGGGGGAGGGGAGATCCAGGGCGGCGCGGCCTATCGCCGTTTTGACCCAGCGGCGCCCGCGGAGGCTCAGGCGCCAGCGGGGGTCCTGGGTGGTCTGTTCCACCAGGCCCGAGCGAGACAGGGCGGCAAGGGATTTGCGGACCGCACGAGGGCTCGTTCCGGTCTCGGTGGCGAGGTCGTGAACTGTCAGTGGAGTCGCGCGGACGTGTAGGGCGGCCAGTACTCGTACCTCGTTGACGGCGGTCATCGTCGAATCCCTTCCCTCCCAGTGCGAGCCGACCACGGGGGTCGGCGCGTGACGGCTCTGCTTGCGGGCGATTGGGCGTCGAACTGCCGCGGGTCGCGGCGGGACACGCGGCCCGCGGGGTTGGCGAGCCGGATCGCCCGATGGCACCTTCGGCGTACCGGGTGCTGGCTCCACGGTACGAAGCCGTGGATCGTTCGTGCAGCGATATACGCAGACTGTCCAGAAGGTTCGGCGCCGGCTGCGTTTTTCGGACAGATTCCGGGGTGCGGGGCGAATCCCGCATCCCGTGGCGGGCCCGGGTGAATACTGTTGGCGAATCGCCAGCTTCCGCCCGGAGAGGTTACGCATGACCGAACACCGGCTGGTCGAGGCGCGCCGGGAAGAGCTGTCGTCCCGGGACGCCGAAGAGGCCGTCGCCTTCGTCACCCAGATGTATTCGGACAACGCACTGCGGTTCTGGGATGCCCCACCGCACAGTCGCGTTCGCACCACCGCCATGGTGTGGGGCGAGGTCATCGCCACCGAGATCCGCAGTTCGATCGGATACAGCTGCCACATCGCGCCCATTCACGACCACGTGTATTTCGAGCGCTCGCTGCGCGGACGCGCCCGGTTGCGGGGCGGCGGTCACGACTTCCAGCAGCACCGCAGGGATTTGGTGATGTTCCCGTTCGGGGTGCCGATCATCGCCGAGTGTGACAGCCACGACGTGAACCTGCTGCACGTGCCGTACACGATGATCACCGACCTGGCCGCGCTGTCCGGGGTCGATCCGTCGGAGTTCCGGTTCACCGGGCTCGAACCGAGAGACGTTCGGAGCGAACGATTCTGGGGCAGGTTGTTCGACCTCACCCACCACGAGCTCACCGCCCCGGATTCCCCCGTGCTGACCGAGCTGGTGGTGCAGAACCTCACGCGCACCCTGGCCGCCGCGGCCCTGGCGGTCTTCCCCAACACGACCATGGACCTGCACCTGCAACCCGGCCCCGGCGCGGTGCAGCCCACGGCCCTGCAGCGCGCGGTGGACTACATCCAGGCCAATCCCGGTCACCCGATGACCGTCGCCGAACTGGCCGCCCAGGCGGGCACCAGTGTTCGCGCCCTGCAGAACGCGTTTCGCCGCGAACACGACATGACCCCGCTGGAGTACCTGCGGATCGTGCGACTCGATCGCGCCCGCGCCGACCTGGCCGCCGCCGAGCCCAGCGACGACATCTCGGTGTCGATCGTGGCCGCGCGCTGGGGGTTCACCCACCCCGGCCGGTTCGCCCAGGTGTACAAACAGACCTTCGGGCATTCGCCGAAGCACGAGCTGCGCCGCTGAGGGGCAGGCCCGCCGGCACGGGTGACGCGGTGCTCCCGGGGACGGCGCAAGTCCGCTTTGTCGTCGATCGGCCCGGCCGCCGGAGCATCGGACGCCCCGCTGAGCCGCGTGTCCCATACCGCATCGGGTTGTACGGAGGAAGCATGTACCCATGCGGGACAACAGCACTGACCCACCGCGTGTGATCGTGGTCATGGGCGTCTCCGGCGCGGGCAAATCGACCGTCGCGAACCTCCTGGCGGCGCGGCTCGGCTGGCGGATGCTCGAGGGCGACGATCTGCATCCTCCGGCAAATATCGCGAAAATGGCTGCCGGACAACCACTCACCGACGCCGACCGCGCGCCCTGGCTGGCGGCGATCGCCCAGCGGCTCGGCGAGCACGCCGGCGCGGGCCAGTCGACCGTCGTCGCCTGCTCGGCGCTCACCCGTTCGTATCGGGACCGCCTGCGGCGGACCGCGCCGCCTAACCTGATGTTCGTCTACCTGCACGGCACTCGCGCCGATCTCGAGCGGCGCACGGCGCACCGGGACCACGCCTTCATGCCCGCCGCGCTACTCGACTCACAGCTGGCGACCCTCGAGGAGCCGGTCGGTGAGACCGACGTCGTGCGGGTCGAGACCGGGCATTCCGCGCCGCAGGTCGCGGCCGAGGCACTCGCGGCACTCCGGTCACGCGGCTTTCTGCCGGAGCCGCCGACGGACAACGCGGCGTCGGTAGAGCGCAAGCTTTGAGCTGTCACCGGGTTTCGGCGAGATAGCACAGGTGAACTACGCGGATCGGCGGTGCTCACCCCCTGTTCGCAGCAGATCGGGGGGAGACGTTTCGTCTCTCCTCCGGCCTCGTTCGGATAGGCTGGCAAGCCTGTGCCCGCAGGGGTCGCTGCCGGAAACTGTTGTCGTTGCGGTCGTTTGACCAGTGATTATCGGGGTTGGGGGCCGTGGGCACGCCGAGGAATGGGACGTGCCCGGGATTTCAGGGAACTCGTGGCAACCTTTCGGGTGCTCCAGCGGGAGTGGAAACGACGGGTCGAGGAGGCCTTGTGGCGAAAATGGGCAGGCGGAAGCGGTCGCGGCTGTTGACCCAGGGGCTCCTGGTGCCGGATGGGGGCGCGCGCAAGCAAGGGGGAGAGGCCGGATCGGCGGAGGTGAAGGCCGTGGCGGCCGCGCCCGCGAAAGGCGCGCCCGTGAAGGCCGCAGCGCCCGCGAAGGCGGCAGCGCCCGCGAAGGCGGCAGCGCCCGCGGCCAAGGTGGAAGCCGCCGCGAAGCCCGCGGCCGCGACGAAGGCCGAGCCGGTGAAGGATCAGGGCACCGCGAAGCCGGTAGCGGCCGAGCCCGCCGCCGGGGGCGAGCCCGACCTGAAGGCGCTCTCGGACCGGATCAAGGCGCGGCGCAAGGAGATGGGCTGGACGCAGGCCGATCTCGCGCGCACCAGCGGGCTCTCGGCCAACGCTGTCAGCCAGCTCGAGCGGTGTCTCAACGAGGATCCGGCCGCGGACGTGCTGGCTAAGCTCGACACCGGGCTCGAATGGCCTTCGGACACCGCGGATTCCATCCTGCGCGGCACCGAGCTCGCGCGCGCCTGAGCGATTCACGTCCGGGTATCCGGACATCGTGCCGGTCGAGAGCCCGACGACGCGCGGCATCCGCGCCTCGGGCTCGAGGCAGCGTCACCCAGTGATCCCAGCCCCCGATCCGCCCTCCCGGGCGCGTCGGGGGCTCGACCGCGTTCAAACCCGTGACGTCAAGACCGATCGATCGGGTGGGTGCCGCGTTAGGCGTGCCGGAAGCGGGCAAGACCCTCGGCCGACGCGAAATCCACAGCATCGGAAACCGGGCAACGGTGTCCACGATCGCCCCCGACTGCGCGTGATAAAACTGCTCATTCGGTGAGCACTTTGCACGGAATCATGATTTCCATGACCGATAGCAACTACCTCGAGCCGATGCGATTCGAAACCACCGCGCAGTGGGAAACCTGGCTGACCGAACACCACGGCGACCCCGGCGGCGTCTGGCTGCTGATCGCCAAGAAGAACTCGGGGCTGCCGCTGCTGAGCATCGAGGACGCCGCCTACGCGGGCCTCTGCTTCGGCTGGATCGACAGCCACCGCCGCGGCTTCGACGATCACAGCTTCCTGCAACGGTTTTCGCGGCGGCGCCGCAACAGCCCGTGGTCCCGGATCAACGTGGGCCGGGTGGAGTCGCTGATCGCCGCCGGGCGGATGCGCGCACCCGGCCTGGCCGAGATGGCGGCCGCGCAGGCGGACGGGCGCTGGGCGCGGGCGCTCGGATCGGGGATGGCAGCTTCCTGACAAGGTCGGCAGCTTCCTGCCGGATGCGGATCTTCCGGGCGGGGATCGGGACTGACAGGCTCGTTCGCACTGGATGCGCGGCCGCCGAAGTCCAGGAAAATCCCTGCTCCAGAACGGTATTCCCATGGCCTTCACCATCGCCGACCTCTTCGAACACGCCGTCGACGCTGTACCCGACCGGACCGCGGTCATCTGCGGGGACCGCCGGGTCACCTATCGCGAACTCGACGAGCGCGCCAACCGGTTCGCGCACCACCTCGCCGCCGGGGGTATCGGGCGCGGCGATCACATCGGCATCTACTCCCGCAATTCCATCGAAGCCCTCGAGGTCATGCTGGCGACCTACAAGCTGCGCGCGGTCTCGGTGTGCGTGAACTACCGATACGTGGCGGAGGAGGTGCGCTACATCATCGACAACGCGGATCTGAAGGCGCTGGTGCACGAACGGCGGTACGCGCCCGTCGTCGCCGCCGCGCGCACCGCGCCGTCGCGACTCACCCAGGCGGTGGTCATCGACGACGGCACGGACGTGGAATGCGAAGGCACCCGGTACGAATCGGCATTGCTCCAGCACTCCGCCGCCCGCGACTTCCCCGAGCGCAGCGGCGACGACCTCTACATCCTCTACACCGGCGGCACCACCGGCATGCCCAAGGGCGTGATGTGGCGGCACGAGGACGTGTGGCGCGCGCTCGGCGGCGGCATCAACCACGTCACCGGCGAATACGTCTCGGACGAATGGGAATTGGCGAACGGCGCGGCCGCGGCGCCCGCGGGTATCGTCATGGCCCCGCTCTCGCCGCTCATTCACGGTGCGGCCCAGTGGGCGGCGTTCATGATGCTGAACGCCGGTGGCACCCTGGTCTTCCTGCCGCAGTTCGATCCGGCCGAAGTGTGGGCGGCCGTGGCCCGGCACGGGATCAACGTGCTGACCGTGGTCGGCGACGCCATGGCCAAACCGCTGCTCGAGGCGTATCGGGAGGGCGAGCACGACATCTCGACGCTGTGGGCGCTGAGCAGCCACGCCGCGCTGTTCTCCCAGTCGCTCAAACAGCGCTACGTGCAACGGTTTCCGAACCTGTTCATCACCGACGTGGTCGGCTCCTCCGAGAGCGGCGGCAACGGCCTGGCGGTGGTCACCGTGGACACCGATCACTCGCGGGGCCCGCGGGTGCGGTTCAACGCGCAGACGGTGTTGATCGGAGAGGACGGTGAGATCCTGGACCGGGTGCCGGGCGCCACCGGCCGGGTCGCGCGGTCGGGGCACGTGCCGCTGGGATACTACCGGGATACGGTGAAGTCCGACAGCATCTTTCGCGAGATCGGCGGGGTGCGCTACGTGATCCCGGGCGACTACGCGCGCTACGAGGACGACGGCACGGTGACCCTGCTCGGGCGCGGATCCGAATGCATCAACACCGGCGGGGAGAAGGTCTTCCCGGAGGAGGTGGAGGGCGCGCTCACCGCGCACCCGCGGATCGCGGACGCGCTGGTGATCGGTGTCGCCGACGAGCGGTTCGGTCAGCGCGTGGTGGCGCTCGTGCAGCCGCGTCCCGGTGCGGATCTGGACCTGCGCGAGATCGACGCGCACGTGCGCACCGCCGTCGCCGGTTACAAGGCGCCGCGCGGATATTGGCTGGTGCCGCAGGTCATGCGCCAGCCCAGCGGTAAAGCGAACTACGCCGCCGCCAAGCGATACGCGGCCGAACACGAAGGCGCGCTGCGGGTTCCCCGCTGAACCCGTAGCGGAGAACCCGCGAGAACGCTCAGCCCAGCAATCCCAGCTCGGCGGCCCGGACACCGAGCTGGAAACGACTGGGCGCGTGCAGCCGCACCATCAGGTCGGCGACGTGCCGGCGATAGGTGCGCAGCGACATCGACAGTCGCCGCGCCGCCGCCTCGTCCTTGAGCCCGGCGGCGAGGCACTCGAGCACGGACTGCGCGGTGGCGTCCGAGAGCTGTACGCGGGCACGGTGATCGCGGAACACCGGCGCGGACGACCATGCCCGCACCGCGAATTCGTGAATCGCGCCGAGCAGCATCGGTTCGGTGACCAGGTAGCCGCGGGGCGAGCGCGCGGTCGCCCCGGTCCACAGGACCGCGACCCGGCGGTCGATGACCATGGTGTTGCAGAAGTCCGCGGCCGCCACCCGGACCTGCGATTCGAGCGGGTACGCCGTGGAATACAGGTCGGGTTCCCGGGTTTCGGCGTAGCCGGGCGAGAGCAGCAGGCGCACCTGCTTGCCCGCGCCGTGCAACTCGTGCAGCAGGGTGCCGCCCGTCGCGTAGCTGTGCCGCCGGCGGATCGGACTGGATATGGCCAGGGTGGCCTCGCTGCGCGCGTCACCGAGCATCCGCTGCAACCGGCCCGCCCAGTCCCGGCCGGGATCGACGGGGGTGATGCCCGCCGCCGCGTGCCGGGACTCGGCCACCGCGAAAAGCGCGGTGTCCAAGAGCCTTCGGGACTCGGCGAGCAGGGCGCCGATATCGGCGCCGGGCGGAATCGAATCGTCCATGCCGCCCCCTCGCCGAACCCTGCCGAATCACAAGCTACCCAGCGGGATTCGCCCGGACAAGAGCGAACCCCGCCGGTGCGGTCAGCTCAGGCGGATCGGCAGGGCCGCCACGTCGTTCTGGGTCAGGACCGGGAGATTGCCGATCTCGCTCAGGGGCGCAGCGAGATTCAGGCCGGGGAAGCGGTCGAAGAGCGCCGGCAGGCCGATGGCCGCCTCGAGGCGCGCGAGGGCGGCCCCGGGGCAGATGTGCGGGCCGTAGCCGAAGGAGATGTTGCGGGACGCGGTCGGGCGGGTGATGTCGTACGCGTCGGCGTCCGCGCCGTGGATCTGCGGGTCGCGGCCCACCGCGCGGTAGGAGATCACCACGCCCTCACCCTTGTCGATCACGGTGTCGCCCACGGTGATGTCCTCGGTGGCGAAGCGCATGAGCAGGTGGGTGACCGGGCCGTCGTAGCGCAGGGTCTCCTCGATGGCCTGCTTCCACTCGACATCGCCCGAGCGCAGCAGCGCGAGCTGTTCGGGGCGGGCCAGCAGCGCCCGGGTGGCGTTGATGATGAGGCTGACCGTCGTCTCGTGCCCGGCCGCGACCAGCGCCTTGAGGTTGCCGACGACCTCTTCCTCGGACAGCGGCTCGCCGCCCTCGTCGGCCAGGATCAGCGCGCTGGTGAGATCGTCGCCCGGTTCGGCGGTCTTGCGGCGCACCATCTCGGTGAAGTAGACGTCCAGCTCGTCGATCACGCGCAGCCGCTCGTCCTGCGGGGTGAGCATGGAGAAGAACGCCTTGTACCAGTCCAGCAGCATGGCCTGGTCCGAGCGCGGCACGCCCATGAGCTCGCTGACCACCTGCATGGGCAGCGGGTAGGCGAAGACCTGCTTGAGATCGACCACCGCGCCGTCGCGGCCCGCCTCGTCGAGATCGTCCAGCAGTTCCTTGGTGAGCCGTTCGATGGTCGGCCGCAGCGCCTCCAGCCGACGTGGAGTCAATGCCTGGGTGGTCTTGATGCGCAGGCGGCGGTGCTCGGCGCCGTCCGCGGTGAACATCGAGGTACCGGCGTCGATCATGCCGATCAGCGGCCACTGCCGGGTCACCACGCCCGAGGTCCACAGTCCCCAGGCGTTGATGTCCTTGATCAGGCGGGTGTCGGTGAGCAGTTGCCGGGCGATGCTGTGATCGGTGACGGTCCAGGCGGGTACGCCGAGCAGTTCGATGCGGCTGATGGCGCCCGCCTCGCGCAGGCGGGCGGTCTCGCCATCGAGGTCGCTCACCATGAAGTCGATGGGCATGGCATGGGGGCATGAAGTCACTGGAAACCTCCGACGGCACGAACTGGGCTGAAAACAACTGGCAGGGAAGTCATTCCGCGCAGGAAGGGTGACGGCCGCCGGACCAGCTGCGTGACAGGCACCGCCAGGTCGATGTCCGGCAGCCGGTCCAGCAGCACCTCGATGCCGGTCCGGGCGATCACCTCGGCGATCTCCTGCGCGGCGAAGGGGCAGCGGTATTCGCCGTGGCTGAACGCGAAATGCGCGCTGTTGCCGTTGTGCACCGCGGAATCGGTGACGCTCTGGCGCACGTGCGGATCGGCGTTGGCCGCGGCCAGGCCGAGCAGCAGCAGGTCCCCGGCGCGAATCGTCCTGTCGCCCAAGCGGGTGTCGCGGGCGGCCCAGCGGCCGGCGAGGATCTGGGTGGGGGTGTCCTCCCACAGCACCTCGTTCATGGCCTGCCCCACGCTGCGGCGGCCGCCGCCCAGCGCGGCCGCGAAGCGATCGTCGGTGAGCATGAGCCGCACCGAGTTTCCGATCCAGTCGGAGGTGGGCAGCTGCCCGGCGGCGACCACCGCCATGAGGTCCAGCACGTATTCGGTGTCGGTGAACTGATCGTGGTGCGCGAGCATGCGCGAGACCAGGTCGTTGCCGCGCACGGCCTTGCGCTCCATCAGCAGCTGCTGCATTTCGCCCATGAACACGGCGTAGGCGGACTGCGCGTCCGCGCCGCCGTCGGCGAGGGTCTTCATGACCCGGGCCAGATGCGGGCCGCGCTCGTCGGGCAGGCCGAGCAGCCAGGCCAGCGCCAGCACCGGCAGTGGAACGGCGAAGTCCGCGACCAGGTCGGCATGCCCGCGACCGCAGAACTCGTCGATCAGGCGATCGGCCAATTCCTCGCAGTGCCTGCGCAATTCGAAGGGATCGACCGATTCCAGCGCGGGTTCCACCATGGCCACGTGCCTGCGGTGCTCGGCCCCGGCGGTGCTGTAGATGGACGGCATGGGCGGCCCGATCATGGGCAGCAGCGGCCAGTCCTCCGGGATGTTGACCCACTGGTTCCACAGGCTCGCGTCGCGCGGGAACAGCTCCGGGCTGTTGGTGACCTGGTGGATCTCCCGGTAGCCGATGACGAGCCAGGCCGGGATGCCGCCGGCCAGCTCGACGGCCGCGACCGAACCGTGCTCGCGGCGCATGTCGTTGTAGAGCGCGCGGGGATCGGTGTGGAAGCGCGGCCCGCTCAGCGGCACGACCCCGGGCGGGGTGGTGATCGGGCAGCCCGAGGCGGTCATGACGGGGTCTCCGAGCTGTAGAGGTACTCGACCAGGCTGATCAGCACGCGCTTGGACGAATCACGTTGACGGGCGTCGCAATCGACGAGCGGGACCCGAGGATCGAGGTCGAGGGCGTCGCGCACGTCCTGATCGGTGTGCGGGGTGTCGCCGAAGTTGTTGCAGGCCACCACGAACGGCGTGCCCTGATGCTCCAGGCGGTCGATGGCGTACCAGGAGTCCGAGATTCGATGCGGATCCACCAGCACGATCGCGCCGAGAGCGCCGGTGAAGAGCCGGTCCCACAGGAACCAGAACCGCTCCTGGCCCGGCGCGCCGAACAGGTACAGCACGTGCTCGTCGTCGATGGTGATGCGCCCGAAGTCGAAAGCCACGGTGGTGGTGGACTTGTCGGGCGCGCCGGTGGGGTCGTCGATGCCGTGCCCCACCTGCGTCATGGTGGCCTCGGTGTCCAGCGGGCGAATCTCGCTGACCGAACGCACCATGGTGGTCTTGCCGACGCCGAACCCGCCGACGATGACGATCTTCAAACCCTGGCTGGCGGAGGCGTGCAGGGGTGCGTCGGCCCGCGCGGGACGGGGATCAGAGATTGCGGAGTCCAACGAGTACCTTCTCGAGGGTGGTGGAGTCCGGCAGCGAATGCCATTGCGCGGCAGGGCTGTGCCGCGGATGCCGGACAGTGATCTTGCCCGCGAGCAGCAGGTCGGAGAGCAGAATCGTGGTGATGCCGACCGGGAGCCGCAGTTCGGCGGCGATCTCGACGACCGCGGCCGGGGTGCGGCAGATCTGCAGGATCGCCGCGTGCTCGGATTGCATGCCCGGCGCCGGATCACATTCGCTGACAACGAGGGTCACGAGATCGAAGGCGTCCGAATCGGGCCGGCTCCGTCCGCCGGTAAGGGTGTAGAGCCGGTCCGGATCCTCCTGTGGCCTGGTCACGACACGCTCGCGCCCCGGACCCGCGGAGCGGCGGCCAAGTGCTCGCCGAGCTGCTCGACCAACTCCTTCATGTTGTGGCCGACCAGCCCCGCGTCGGCGTCCTCGGCGGCGACGACGGCGATATGGGCCCCCACCCCGGCCTCGACGATGAACAGGATGCCGCCGTAGAACTCGGTCATCGACTGGCGCACCCCACCGCGCCCGTCCCCGAACTCGACCGACGCGCCGTGCGAGAGACTCTGCATGCCGGCGGCGATCGCGGCCAGCTGATCGGCGCTGTCGTTGCCCAGCTCGGAGGTGTGGCAGATCTTCAGCCCGTCACCGGACAGCAGCAGGGCGTGCCTGGTGCGCGGGGTACGGACGAGCAGCTGCTCCAGCAGCCAGCCCAGCTGCGTTGCCGAGAGGGTCATCGATCGGTCTCCAAGGGCGGGGGTGGGTTCGCCGGACCGGCGTTCTCGCGCCCGGTCACCGCACGCTGGAAGGCGCCCAGCGCGGCGGGTGAGGGGGTACGGGACGAGATCGGATACGCCGGTGCGGCGGGTGCGGACAATCCCTGCGGATGAGCCGCGGCCAGCGCACTGCCCCGCTGCCGCTTGGGCAGCCGGGTGGTTGCGGAAGCCGGTGGGCTCGCAGGGTTTTCGTCACCGGCCGGATCGCGTCCGGGCAGCGGCGCGGTGCTGCCCGAGAAGCCGGCGGTGGGGTTCGGGGGCGTATTCGCGGCCGGGGAGCTGTTCGCGGCGTGCGAATCCGGGACCGGGGACTGCCAATAGTCCTGGGCCGGTGCGGGGTCGGCGGTCCGGGGCGGTTCGAGCGCCGGCGGGGCCGCCGCGAAGCGTTCGGGCGCGGAACCGGCCAGGGCGGCGGTGGAGCCCAGCATGCCGGTGGTGTTGTCCGAGAGTGCGCGCGCGGCGGCGGTATTGGCGGCGGGCTCGGCCGTCAGCGCGGCGGGCAGGGTGAAGAAGTCGTGCGAGGCGCCGGGCGGCAGCGCTTCGGGTTCGGCCGCCGACGCGAGGGCGGTGCGCCGGGGCAGGACGATGGGCAGGCCCGGGGACGTGGTCGTGCCGCCCGCGAGCACGGGGATCGACGGACCGGCGGGGCGCGCCGGCTCGGGTGCGGGCGGGCGGGGGCGCTCGAGCCGGGTGGTCAGTTCGCGGGGGACGACCACGACCACGGCGGTGCCGCCGATGGCGGACGGGCGGAACGACACGGTGAGATCGTGTTTGCGGGCCAGGTGGCCGACGACGGGCAGGCCGAGGCGGGTGCCCGAGAGCGAGGACAGATCCGACTGCTCACCGCGACCGCCGGACTTGGATTCCCCGCCGACCGCGAGTTCGGCTCGGCGCAAAGCGGATTCGCTCATGATGAGCCCGCTGTCCTCGATGGTGATGACCACGCCCGCGGGCACCTCCGCCGCGTACACGTGCACCTCGGTGGTGGGCGGGGAGAAGTTGCAGGCGTTGTCCAGGAGTTCGGCCAGCACGTGCATCACGCCCTCGGCCGCGTGCCCGGCGACCGCCAGTTCGGCGACCGCGCGCAGGCGCACCCGCTGATAGCCCGCCACGCGGCCCATCGCACCGCGCAGAATCGATTCCATGGCAATGGGTTTGGCCCAGCGGCGGCCCGATCGCGCGCCACTGAGCACGGCGATGCTGTCCGCCAGGCGGCCGGCCTGCGCGGTGCGATGATCGAGTTCCAGCAGGTCTTCCAGCACGCGGGGGTCGGCGTGCCGGTGCTCCATCTCGCGGAGCTCGGCGAGCATGCTGGTGCTCATCGCCTGCATGCGGCCGGCGGCGCCCGCGAAGGCGGCCATGGCGGCCGCGCGCCGGTTCTCGCTGTCCCGCACATCGCGCGCCCGCTTGGCCAGGGACTCCTCGAGTGCCTGAGCGCGGTTGTGCACCTCGGTGATTCGCGCGTTGGCGCCCGCGACGCAGTCGGCGATCCGGGCCCGGGTGTCGGCGATCGCCGCGGCCTCGCCGAGCCTGGCGCGCTGGGCCTGGAGCCGGAAGTAGACCGCGGTCGTGACCGCCGCGCACAGCAGTGCCCCGGCGATCGATCCGCCGATGGTGAGGACGGTGCGTGATTCTTCGGGTGCGGTGAACACCACCGCGACCACTCCGGCTGCGGCAATCGCCGCGCACGCCAACAGCGTTCCGACCAGCTGCCCGATACCGCGAACGGTATCCGGCCGGCCGCCCGGCGGATTCGATGACTCCGACAAGCTTCGCACTTCCGCACTCACGTTCACCGAGGCGAACGCCCCGGCGCGACCGAGCCCCGCGGCGGTGCGCACGAAATGCGCCTACCGGCAATCGGATTCGGATCTCGCGGAGGAGCATAGGCGTCTGAGAAAGTTGGCGCTACCCGAGAGCGAACGCCCCGGCAAACGGCTGTCCCGCTCAGTGACGGGGCGCTGGCGGCGGGGCGAAAGCTACTGGGGAGTAGGGGATCACACGAGGTGGGGACGGCTCGCTGCCGGATCTATCGGCTCCTACTCGGCCGGTGATCGCGTCCCGCTCGGTTCGCCGCCGCGCCTTCGATGGGGACGCCCCGAGCTCGCCCGTCCCGGCGTCGGGTTCGGCCGGCTGCGACGTTCACCCGTCGCTCCCGGATGACGCCGCCCTGCGGGCATCCAGCACTCGCTGCGAGCCCGGCGCAACGTTCTCCACGACAACGGTATTCGCCCCCGGCGTGATGTCGGCGCTGCGTGACGGCTCTGCTTGCGGGCGATCGGGGCGTCGAACCGCCGCAGGTCGCGGCGGGACAACGCTGTTGGCGTGCGCGGCTATCTACGCGGCCGGAGTGGGGACCGGATCGGGTTCGGCTCGGCGTGCTACGGGTTAGGTTCTGGCGGGTGAGTCGCACGGTAGGTGCCCGCCGACGGTGATTCCGCAGGCGGAGCTCGGTCGCTGCACTCGTACACGCCGTCTCGAGGTCCGGGGCGATCGTGCAACGGGCCGCCGGAGCACGGGGCCGGGGCAGTGGCGTGCGGAGACCGTTCTGACCGGCGGGACCGTTCGTGGAGTGCCGGGCGACCGCGGCTCGGTGTGCCGCGTTCGGCGTGTCGGAGGTGCGCGGGCGGGTCTCGCGGGCGAAAAGGGGGGAAGCTGGGGGTTTGCACGACGTCCGACGCGGAGGTGGCTGTGGGCTATCGAGCAGGGTTGATCGGGGCAGTGGTGGCGGGCGCGTGCCTCGGGGTCGCCGGGGAGGCGGCGGCCGCGCCGGAGATGCCGCAGGGGGAGGTGCCGTCGCGCACGTCCATCTCGGTGCGGTCGGTGGTGCCGGGGGTGCAGTGGGGGACCGCGAACGAGCGCGAATCGCGGGGCGGGCTGTCGATCGTCAAGCTCTACATGGTCGACTACGCGCTGCGGCACGGGGACGGATCTGCCGAGGATAAACAGTTGGGGGAGCGCATGATTCGCTACTCCGACGACGGGGCCGCCGACGCCATGGCGGCCAAGTATCCGCAGGCGATCGACGCGGTGGCCGCGGAGTATCAGCTGTCGGCGACCCAGGGGGCGGGCGGCTGGGCGGTCTCCTCGACCAGCACCGCCGACGTCTCGGATTTCCTGGCGGACAAACAGCGCACCGATCCGGAGAGCCCGGTGCTGACGTGGATGTCCGAGGCGAGCCCGGTCGCCGCCGACGGGACCGTGCAGGACTGGGGCACCTCGCGGCTGCCGCAGGTGCAGGGCAGTAAATGGGGCTGGGCGGACGTGGGCGTGCCCGAGGTCGCCTCGGCCTCGTACGGACCGGGATTCACCGTCGCCGCGCACACCTACGGCACCGCGGACGAGCAGACCGAGGACGTGCTCGGGGCGGTGACCGGGCTCGTCACCGAACTCTGGACGGCCAACTCCACGCCGTGCCTGCTGCCGCAGATCGGCTGGTGCGGTCCGGCGTGAGCGGCGTGCCGGTTGCCGTGACCGCGGACACCCTTGCCCGCGCGATGCTTGTAGTTTCACAATAGTTGCATGACGACAACCATCGGCGAGCTGAGCGGGCGTCGCAAGACGATCATCCTGGTGACCTGCTGCCTGAGCCTGCTCATCTCCTCCATGGACGCGACCATCGTCAATGTCGCGATCCCTGCGATCCGGTCGGATCTCGGCGCGTCCATGTCGAGCCTGCAGTGGATCATCGACGTCTACACCCTGACCCTGGCGAGCCTGCTCATGCTCTCGGGTGGGCTCGCGGACCGCTTCGGGCGCAAGCGCTTGTTCCGGATCGGGCTGCTGATCTTCGCGGCCGGCTCGCTGCTGTGCAGCCTCGCGCCCAGCATCGAGGTGCTGATCGGCGCGCGGTTCCTGCAGGCCATCGGTGGGTCCATGCTCAATCCCGTCGCCATGTCGATCATCACCACGGTGTTCACCGGGCGCGTGGAACGTGCTCGCGCCGTGGGTATCTGGGGTGCGGTGGTGGGAATCTCCACGGCCCTGGGGCCGCTCGTGGGCGGTGGGCTGATCGATTCCCTCGGCTGGCAGTCGGTGTTCTGGATCAACCTGCCCATCGTGGCGGTGGCCTTCGCGCTCACCACGCTGTTCGTGCCCGAGTCCAAGTCCCTCGTGCCGCGCGGAATGGATTGGCCGGGGCAGCTGCTCGCCATGGTCGTGCTGTTCACGCTGGTGTTCGGCCTGATCGAGGATCAGCCCCGCATGCTGATAATCACCGCGGTGGCGCTGCTCGCGTTCCTGTGGCACGAGGCGCGGCACCGCACGCCGTTCATCGATCTGCGCTTCTTCCGCAGCGTGCCGTTCGCCTCGGCCACCGTCATCGCGGTGTGCGCCTTCGCCGCGCTGGGTGCCTTCCTGTTCGACATGTCGCTGTATCTGCAAGGCACACGCGGATTCTCGGCCGCGCATACCGGGCTGCTGTACCTGCCCATGGCGCTGGGCATGCTCGTCTTCTCGCCGCTGTCGGGACGGCTGGTCGGGCAGCGCGGGACGCGGCCGTCGCTGCTGGCGGCGGGCGCGCTCATGGCGGTGGCGGCGGCCGGGCTCACCCGGCTGACCCCCGACACCGCGCTCTGGCAGCTGGTTATCCTGTTCGCGCTCTTCGGGATCGGCTTCGGCATGGTCAATGCCCCCATCACCACCGCCGCCGTCAGTGGCATGCCGCTGGACCGGGCCGGCGCGGCCGCGGCGGTGGCCTCCACCAGTCGCCAGGTCGGTGTGAGCCTGGGTGTGGCGCTGTGCGGTGCGGTGAGCGGCGCCGGACTGTGGTGGACCATAGCGGCTTTCGGGATCGTCATCCTCGGCTTGGGGGTCGCCGCCAATACCGAGTGGGCGTACCGTTCCCGGGATCGCGTCGCCCCGCTGCTCGAACAGAAGGTTTCCGCCCATGCCGGATGATCCGAACCCCGACGAGGTCTGGCAGTCGCTCGCCCAGGTCGTCATGGACACGCGGGACGGGTGGAAGCGGGCGGTCATCGAGCGAACGGGGTTGCCGTTCAGCAGGATTCGTATCCTGCGGCGGCTGCGGTCGGGGCCGCTGACGGTCAAGGGGCTGGCCGACGCCGCGACCATGGACGCCCCGGCGACCACGGTCGCGGTCAACGATCTCGAGGAACGCGGTCTGGTGGTGCGCGAGGTGGACGCGGGCAATCGCCGGCGCAAGCTCGTCTCGCTCACCGCGGCCGGGCGGGAGGTGGTCGCGGTCGCGGTGGCGACGCCCGATCCCGCGCCCCGCGCGATCGCCGAACTCGGGCCGGACGAACTGCGCGTACTGCGCGATCTGGTGCGCAAACTCGAGCAATGAGGCGACCCCGTCGCCCGGCCGCCGTAGGGTGGCCGGGTGCGATACCGACATCTCCGGGCTCTCGCCGTGGTCTGCGGCGCATTCCTGATCGGCGGTAGCGGGCAGGTCGCCGCCCCGGTCGCCGCCGCCCGCCCCGCGGCCGATCAGCTCGCCGGACTCACCGAACTCGCGGCGCGGGACCCCGGCACGCGCTGGCCCGCGGTACCGGGGTTCGCGCGCACGGTGGTTCTGGATCCCGGCCACAACGGCGGCGGCGCCGCGCATCCCGAGGTGATCAACGCCCAGGTGCCCGACGGCCGCGGCGGCAGCAAGCCCTGCAACACCAGCGGCACGAGCGCGAACGACGGCTACACCGAACACGAGTTCAACTGGGATGTCGCGGTCCGGGTTCGTGATCTGCTGACCGCGCGCGGAATCCGCGTGGTCATGTCCCGCGACAGTGACGACGGCGCCGGCCCCTGCGTGGACGAACGCGGCACCCTGGGCAATCGCGTGGATGCCGCCGCGGTCGTCTCGATCCACGCCGACGGCAACACCGCCGCCGACGCCCACGGCTTCCACGTGGCGCACTCCTCACCCCCGCTCAATCCCGCCCAGGCCGAGCCCTCCACCCGCCTGGCGACGGCCCTGCGCGACGGCCTGCGCGGCGCGGGCTTCACCCCCTCCACCTACATGGGCACCGACGGCCTGAACCCCCGCCCCGACCTGGCCGGCCTGAACTTCGCCGAACGCCCCGCCGCCCTGGTCGAGTGCGGGAACATGCGCCACCCCGGCGACGCGGCTCTCCTCGAATCCCCGGACGGCCGGGCGCGTTTGGCCGTCGCCCTGTCGAACGCGATCGTGGCGTATCTGGGCTGACCGCCCGGTCGTAGCGGCCCGGTCCGGGTGCTGGCAGCAGCGGTCCATCGCCACTCCAAGGGGAGACTCGCCCGCGCCGAATCTCGCGTATCGAGGGCTCCGGCGCCGTGCCGACCGTCGGGCTGGTCCAAAGTCGTTCAGGCTGAGGGAGACTTGCTGACATGGCAGCGGATGAACTCGTAGACGTGTCGATCGCGGGGCCCGACGAAGAGCAGCTCGCGGCGTTCACGCGGCTGCTTGTTGAACAGGGGCTCGCCGCGTGCGGGAACATCATTCCCAGGATCCGATCGATCTATCGGTGGCAGGGGGAGATCGAAGACGAGGGCGAGGCGCTGGTAATCCTGCACACCCGGCGTTCGCTAGTTCCCGCCATCATCGACGCCGCTAACGAGCATCATCCGTACGACGTGCCGCAGGTGATCGCGGTGCCTATGGTCGGCGTGCACGACGGATACGCGCGGTGGGTCATGGATTCGACCCGCCCCGACGGGCACGCCTAGCGCGCAGTTCCACGAAGTAGTCGGCCGGGATCACCCCCGTCTGTAATCCGGACGACGGCGTCCTTCCCCCCGCGACTCGCGAGGTGAAACACCCTCCGCTCCGGCGTCGCGTGAGAGCATTTGCCTCAACGTTGCCGAGTCCGGGACGCCGGGCCAGTGGGTGCGGAGGGCGCTGTGACCACGACCGACGGCCGGGCGCGCGGCCGGTTCGCCAACTGGCTGCTGGCCGACATCAGTGAGCCGCACTCGCAGCTGCCGGGGCCGCTGGCCAAGCCGGCGCCCAAGGACCAGCGGCATCCCTGGTGGAAGGTCATGTGCCTCACGGGGGTCGACTACTTCTCCACGCTCGGGTATCAGCCGGGCATCGCCGCGCTCGCCGCGGGAGTGCTCTCGCCGCTGGCCACGCTGGTGCTGGTGGCGCTCACCCTGCTCGGCGCGCTGCCGGTGTACCGGCGCGTCGCGGGGGAGAGCCCGCACGGCGGCGGGTCCATCGCCATGCTCGCGAGCTTCCTGCCCAACTGGTGGGGCAAGATCCTGGTGCTGGTGCTGCTCGGCTTCGCCGCCACCGACTTCACCATCACCATGACCCTGTCGGCGGCCGACGGCGCGGCCCACATCGTGGAGAACCCGCTCGTCCCGGACGCCCTGCACGGGCACAACCTCGCCATCACCCTGGTGCTGCTCGCCCTGCTCGCGGCGGTCTTCCTCCGGGGCTTCTCCGAGGCGATCGGCATCGCCGTCGTCCTGGTCGGGGTGTTCCTGTCGCTCAACGTCGTGGTCGCGGTGACCGGCATCGTCCAGGTCATCGAGCATCGACACCTGGTCAACGACTGGGCGCACGTGCTCACCGCCCAGCACGGCAACCCCTTCCTCATGGTGGCGGTCGCGCTGCTGGTGTTTCCCAAACTGGCGCTGGGCCTTTCGGGCTTCGAGACCGGCGTCGCGGTCATGCCGCAGATAAAGGGCGGCCCGTCGGACACCGAGGAACACCCGCGCGGGCGCATCGTCGGCGCGCGCAAACTACTGACCATCGCCGCGCTCATCATGAGCGGGTTCCTCATCGTCACCAGCTTCATCACCACGATCCTGATCCCCGAGGCGGCGTTCGAGCCCGGCGGCGCGGCCAACGGGCGTGCCCTGGCGTACCTGGCGCACGAACACCTCGGCACCGTCTTCGGCACGATCTACGACATCAGCACCATCGCCATCCTGTGGTTCGCGGGCGCCTCGGCCATGGCCGGCCTGCTCAACCTGGTGCCGCGCTACCTGCCGCGCTTCGGCATGGCGCCGGAGTGGGCGCGCCAGATCCGGCCCCTGACAATGGTTTTCGCGGCCATCGCCTTCCTGATCACCTGGTACTTCGACGCCGACGTCGACTCCCAGGGCGCGGCCTACGCGACCGGCGTGCTGGTGCTCATCACCTCGGCCGCGGTGGCGGTGACCCTGTCGGCGGCGCGAGCGGGCGAGCGCCACAAGGTCGCCGGGTTCGGCGTGGTGTCGGTGATCTTCGTGTACACCACCATCGACAACATCATCGAGAAGCCCGAGGGCGTGCACCTGGCCGTGCTCTTCGTACTCGCGATCGTGCTGGTGTCCTTCACCTCCCGATTCCGGCGGGCGTTCGAGCTGCGCGCGATCGAGGTCCGCTTCGACGACGAGGCCGGGCGGCTCATCGACGCGCTGGCCGCGCGCGGCGAGGTTCGCATCGTCACCCACGAGATCGGCCGGCGCACGCCGCGGGAGTACGCGGAGAAGGAAGCCGATCAGCGCCGGGAGAGCCATCTGCCCCCGGACGAGCCGATCCTGTTCCTCGAGGTCATCGTCAAGGATCCCTCCGAGTTCAGCACCGATCTGCTCGTGACCGCGATCGCGGTGGATCAGTACGACATCCTGTCGGTGGAGGCCGCGGCCGTCCCCAACTCCATCGCCGCCATCCTGCTCGCCATCCACGATCGCACCGGCCGGCCGCCGCACGTGTACTTCGAATGGTCCGAGGGCAGCCCGCTGGCAAACCTCGCCCGCTTCTGGTTCTTCGGCGAGGGCGAGGTCGCCCCGGTGACCCGCGAGGTCCTGCGCCGGGCGGTCCCGCGCCGTTCGCAACGGCCGCACGTACACGTCGACAGCTGAGTCCCGCGCGGATCACCCCGTCGTTACACATACGGCCGCGAACCGGGCAAGATCGTCGTTCGGCAGGTCGTCCGGCGTGTCCGGCCGGTGATTCATCGGTCGCCGAATCTAGATGTAACTAGCAGTCCCATGTATGCGTAGAATTTTGCTACGCTCATGCAGCAATCCGTGGGACCCATCACAACGGACCCAGCACGACGCTGTGCCGACAGAACAACCAGGAGTATCGATGAAGCTACTTCCGAAGCGGGGCCGCCGACCGGTGACCGAACCCGGTGAGGTGGCGCTTCATGCCCGTAACGTGCGATTCGACTGGTCCAACACCAAGCCGGTCTGGATGGCCGAGGAACCCATCGCCTCCCACGTCCTCAATGCACTGAGCATGCTGCTGCCCGAGGGCGAGCGCATGTTCCTGGTGACCTACGGCGAGGCCCTGGAACTGGTGCGCGACGAGAAGCTGCGCGAAGCCATGATCGGCTTCATCGGCCAGGAATCCATGCACGCCGAGAGCCACCACGGCGCCCTCGAAGAGGTGCTCGAAGCACACGGCATCGACGTGGAACCCTATGTGCGCCAGGCGGAATACCTGTTCCGCAAGACCCTGGGCCCGCGCGAGGGCGACTCGGAGGCGCGGCGGCAGCAGGTGCTCGTGGAACGACTCGGCGTCATCGCCGCGCTCGAGCACTTCTTCGCCTTCCTCGGCGACTGGATCCTCAACGCCGACCTCGAACAGTTCGACGCCGATCCCCAGATGCTGGACCTGTTCCGCTGGCACGGCGCCGAAGAGGTCGAGCACCGCATGGTCGCGCACGACGTGGCCGAGTACTTCGGGGTCGGCTACGTCCGGCGCGGGGCGCTCATGCTGATCATCTTCCCGGTGTTCATCGCGCTGCTGCTGCGCGGCACGAAGTACCTGGTGCACCAGGACCCGGCGCTGCCCAACCACAGATATCCCATGCTGGTCGGGCGGATCTTCGCCTCGATGTGGCGCGGCGCCGTCCCCGGCATCCCGTCCTTGCTGATCAGCGCGCTGTCCACCTTCAAGCCCGGCTACACCCCGGAGCCGGTGGGGTCGAGCGCGCAGGCCATCGCCTACCTGGCCCAGTCCCCGGCGGCTCGGATCATGGCCTCGTGACCATGACACGACCGGTCCCGCTCGACCCGCCGCGCGATCTCTACGGCAAGGCACGGCCCGACCGCACCACACGGGTTTTGGACGCGATCGCGGAAACGCGGCTGCGCTGGACCACCCTGGTGAACCGCAAGCAACCGCCCGCCCCGATCGACGACCGGCGCATACCGCTGGTGCTGGTCGAGCGCCGGATCGAGGCACACGACAACGACGTCGTCAGCCTCATGCTCATCGCGCCCGACGGCCGCGCGCTGCCGCCGTGGCGGCCGGGTGCGCACCTGGACGTGGAACTGCCCTCGGGACGGGTGCGCCAGTACTCGCTGTGCGGTGATCCCGCCGATCGGCACAGCTACCGAATCGCGGTGCGGCGCATACCGAACGGCGGCGGCGGATCCATCGAGATCCACGACGCGCTGGCGGTCGGCACCCGGGTCACCGTGCGCGGGCCGCGCAACGCGTTCCCGTTCGTGCTGCCCGGCTACGGATCCTCCGCCGCCCGAGTGCATTTCGTGGCCGGCGGCATCGGCATCACCCCGATCCTGCCCATGATCCGGATGGCGGAATCGCTCGGCGTGGACTGGTCCATGGTGTACGCCGGGCGCTCTCGCGACACCATCCCGTTCCTGTCCGAGCTCGAAGCCTTCGGCGACCGGGTCACCATCCGCACCGACGACGAGCACGGTCTGCCCACCGGCGCGGACCTGCTGCCCGGCGTGGGCGGCGACACCTCGGTGTACTGCTGCGGGCCCGTCGTCATGACCCAGGTCATCGCGGACCGGGTGCGCGAGATGCCCGGCGTGGAAATGTATTCCGAGCGCTTCTCACCACCGCCGGTGGTCAACGGCACCGCCTTCCAGGTCGAGCTGGCCCGCACCGGCGTCACCATCGAGGTGCCCGCGGACAAGTCGGTGCTCGAAGAAGTGCTCAAAGTCCGCCCGGACAGCCCGTATTCGTGCCGTCAAGGTTTCTGCCGCACCTGCCGGGTGCGGGTGATCGACGGCGATGTGGACCATCGCGACACCGTGCTCACCGCCAAGGAGCGGGACGCCGGGGACGCGCTCATCTGTGTATCCCGCTGCGCCGGGGAACGTTTGGTGCTGGACCTCTAGCCCTTTCGCGTTCCCCACCCTCTTGCCCAGGAGAAGATCGATGACCGATCAACAGCCCATCATTCCCGCGAGCGAGCGCGTCGTGCGCAGTGGCGAATTCGATATCGCCGTCTACGAGTACGGCGAGCCGTCCTCGGAAACTATTGTGCTGGTGCACGGCTGGCCCGACGACAACCACCTGTGGGATCGCGTGGTGCCGCTGCTGGCCGACCGCTTCCACGTGGTCACCTACGACACCCGCGGGCACGGCCGCTCCACGCGCACCGATCGCACCGAGGACTACCGGCTCGAGCACTTCGCCGCCGACTTCTTCGCCGTGGCCGACGCGGTCAGCCCGGATCGGCCCGTGCACGTGCTCGCGCACGACTGGGGCTCGGTCGAGATGTGGGAGGCGGTGTGCGAGCCCCAGGCCGCCGACCGGGTGAAGTCCTTCACCTCGGTGTCCGGGCCGAACCTCGATCACCTGGGCAAGTGGGTGCGCGGCGACCTCTCGCGCGGCAAGGTCTGGGGACCGTTCACCCAGCTGCTGTCCTCGGCCTACACCGGCCTGTTCATGACCCCCGGCCTGCCGAAGGTGGTGCTGCGCCCGCTCGGCACCGAGAAGGTGTGGTCGCGCTTCGTCGGGCTCATGAACGACACCGCGCCCGCCAACATCAAGTTCGGGCCCGAGTTCCGGCGCGACTTCTTCGACGGCATGCGCATCTACCGCGCGAACATCCTGCCCCGCCTGACCGATCCGCGTGAGCGCCGCACCGAGGTGCCGGTGCAGCTGATCATCGCGCGCCGCGACGTGGCCGTGCGCCCGGCCGGCTACGCCGACACCAAGGACTGGGCGCCCAACCTGTACCGCCGCGAGGTCGGCGGCGGGCACTGGCTGCCGTTCTCGCATCCGGAACTGCTGGCCACCTCCACCGCCGAACTCATCGACTCGCTGCGCACCGGGGAGACCACGCGCGCGCTGCGCCGGGCCGAAGTCGGCCGGGAGCTGCGGAGTTTCGAGGATCAGCTGCTGGTCATCACCGGCGGCGGCAGCGGCATCGGCCGGGAAACCGCGCTGGCGTTCGCGCGGCGCGGGGCCGAGGTCGTGCTCTCGGACATCAACCTGGACTCCGCCAAGGAGACCGCGGAACTCATTGCGCGCGAAGGCGGTACGGCGCACGCCTACCAGCTCGACGTGTCCTCCGAGGCCGCGGTGAACGAGCACGCCGCCACCGTGATCGCCGCGCACGGCGTGCCGGACATCCTCATCAACAACGCCGGCATCGGGCAGGCGGGCGACTTCTTCGACACTCCCGCGGCCGAATTCGATCGCGTGCTGAACATCAACCTGTACGGGGTGGTGAACGGCTGCCGGGCATTCGGTAGGGCCATGGCCGATCGCGGGCTCGGCGGGCACATCGTCAACCTGTCCAGCATGGCGGCCTACACCCCGCAGCGCGGGTTCTCCGCGTACTCCACCAGCAAGTCCGCTGTCTTCATGTTCTCGGACTGCCTGCGAGCGGAGCTGGCGGGCAAGAACATCGGCGTGCACACCATCTGCCCCGGCATCGTGCACACCAACATCGTGGCCACCACCCGCTTCGCCGGGGTCTCCGCCGAGGAAGAGGCCGCCAAGCAGGAGAAGTTCGACAAGCTCTACGCCGCACGCCGATACGGGCCGGACAAGGTCGCCGAGCAGATCGTGAAGTCGGTCGAGAGCAACCGCGACGTGGTGCCGGTGACGCCGGAGGCGTGGCTGCAGTACCGGTTCAACCGGTTCGCGCCGGCGGTGGCGCGGTTCTTCGCGGCCCGGGTGAAGCTGACCTAGGAGTTCACCTGTTATTCCGCGCCCGCTGCGAAACGCAGCGGGCGCGGTTTCGTATATCAGGGCAATGGGAACCTGACGGTCGGGTCGCTTCTCGGAATACAGGTTGGTCCGGCCGGGCGGCGGCCAGTAGTTTTCGGCTACGACGAGGATGACCCGGCGCACGAGGCGTCGGCGAGAGCACGGGGGTACGTATGGAACTCATCCTGGGCCTGGTGTGTATCGGGCTGGTTCTGGTGTTCGTGGTCGGCATCATCTTGGCGATCGCCAAGGCATCGACGCGGCGGCGCGATGACCGCTGGCGGCGCGGCGGGTACTACGGGGGCGCGGGCGGCGGTACCTACTACCACGGCAGCAGCGGGTGTGGCGGGGGCAGTCACGATCACGGCTCCAGCGGGTGCGGCGGTGGCTCCTCGTCGGACAGCGGCGGCAGCAGCGGTTGCAGTGGAGGCAGTAGCAGCTGTGGTGGAGGCAGCAGCAGTTGCGGTGGTGGAGGCAGCAGCTGTGGCGGGGGCAGCAGCAGCTAGCCGGGGTCTCGCCGACCTAACGGTCGGGAGTCGTCTTGGAATATGTGTTGTCCGATCCCCTTGCGTGCCAGTAGCTTTCCGCTAAGGGGAAAGTGCCGGCGTCCGATGACGGCGGCAACAGCACGGGGGACAACGCTATGGATTTCATCTTCGGCCTGGTGTGTATCGGGCTCGTCGTCGCGTTCGTGATCGGCATCATCGTGGCCATCAGCCGCGCGTCCGGTCGGCGACGCAACGATCGCTGGCGGCGGGGCGCGTCCTACGGGGGCGCGGGCGGCAGTAGCGGATGCGGCGGTGGCGGCAGCAGTTGGGGTGGCGGGAGCAGTTGCGGGGGTGGCAGCAGTAGCTGTGGCGGCGGCGGAAGCAGTTGCGGTGGCGGCGGTGGTGGTGGCGGCTGCGGGGGAGGCGGCGGCTAGGCCCCCGCACAACGAACCCGAGCCGAGATGGGATACCACCTCGGCTCGGACGTTTTCTCAGTGCGCGGCTTCGGTTTCCGAGCGCAGCGCCTGCTCGATCTCGGCGACCCGGGCCGCGGGAATACCCCACGGCCGCTCGACGCCGACCACGGTGTCGATATCCCACAGCACGCACTGCTCACCGGGTCGCGCGACCATCGACCACGCCACCACGGTGCGGCGCAGTTGTTCGGCGACGGGATCGGGGGTGCCGCCCTTGCCGGTGGCGAACCCGTCGCCGTCCGGGAAGTGGTGCAGGAACTTGCCATAGGCGTCGTGGCAGAACCGCTCGTACCGCTGCGTGCACAGGATCAGTCCGTGCCACGCCTCGTCGACCGAATGCGACGGCATCCCGATCACCTGACCGTCGCGCATGGCCGCCCCGCAGCACCGCAACCACTGGCGCAGACCGGTTTCCACCAGGTCGCGGGGCTGCCAGGGGCAGGTCTTGAAGACCGCCTCGGACAGTTCGAGCGAATCGACGGCCCGGTTCATCTCGTCGAGGCCGGGCCGTCGAAAGCGTTGCAGCAGCATGACTCACGGTACGTCGGCGGTCTGCTTACCGCGAGTGGCGCGCAGGCTCGTCAGGGTGACGGTCGCCAGCACCACCACGATCACCACCAGCGAGGCGGCGGTCGGGATGGTCGGCACGCCCGCCCAGACGCCGTGCGCCCAGTGCAGCACCAGCTTCACGCCGATGAAGGCGAGGATGATCGCCAGGCCGTACGCCAGGTGCACCAGTCGCGAGAGCGCGGCGTGCAGGACGAAATACAGTGCGCGCAAACCGAGTAGGGCGAAGGCGTTGGTGGCGAACACCAGGAACGGGTCGCCGGTGACGCCGTAGACGGCCGGCACCGAGTCGACGGCGAAGACCAGGTCGGTGGCCATGACGGCCGCGACCACCAGCGCCAGCGGGGTCAGGGCGCGGCGTCCGGCCTCCCGGACCGTCATGCGGGTGCCCCGGTAGTCGTCGGTGACCGGCATGAAGCGGCGCAGCAGTTTGACCGACCTCATCTCCGAGATGTCCACGGACTGTTCGTGTCCGCTCATGGCGTCGGAGAGCAGCTTCACCGCGGTGATCAGCAGGATGACGCCGAACAGCAGGAACGCCCAGTCCAGGGTGGCCAGGGCGGCAGCGCCGAGGGCGATGAAGATACCGCGCAGCACCAGCGCGCCGGCGATGCCGTAGAGCAGTACGCGCTGGGCCAGGGCGGCCGGGACCGCGAAGGCGCTCAGCAGCAGCATGAACACGAACAGGTTGTCGACCGAGAGCGATTTCTCGAGCAGATAGCCGGTGAAGAATTCCACGCCGATCGTGGAACCGTTACTCGCCCACAGGTATACGCCGAACGCGACCGGGAGAGCGATGTAGAAGACGGTCCAGCCGATCGCCTCGCGCATGGAGACTTCGTGCGGGCGGCGGGTCAGGGCGAAGTCGAGCACGAGCAGCGCCAGCACGACACCGATGGTGCCCGCCCAGAGCCAGGGCGTGCCGATGGATTCGACGGCGGCGGAACTCGCCAGCAGGGATACGGAGGTACTCAAAACGGGTCTCCTCGAGCGCAGTCAAGTGGCTCGAGGTCTCCTTCACCCGTATTTCAGGGCAACCACCCGGGGCTCGCGATGGCGCGATCCGTATTGACCGGAATGATTCGTGGGAAGTACTCCCCTCGGGGGACAGGGTAGCCGAACCTTAACTCAGCTGTCCAGTTCGAGGGGATTGTCCTGGTCGACGCGCGGTCTAGCGCGGCGTCAGCACCACCACCGCGAGCTGCCGCGTGGTCTTCTTCTGGTATTCGGCGTACCGGCCCTGGTTGACCTTGTCGACGATCGCGAAGCGCCGCGCGTAGTCCGGATCGTCCGGGTAGGTGGCCGTCGCGGTCACCGGGATCCGCTTGGTCCCGACCTGGATCTCGCACTCCGGCCGCGCCTTGACGTTCGCCAACCACCCAGGTGGGCGCGATGATCCGCCGTTGGAGGCCGTCACCAGGTAGGCGTCCCCGTCCCGCCCGTAGGTGAGCGCCGAGGTTCGCTCCTGCCCCGTCTTCCTGCCGATGGTCCGCAGCAGCAACGTCGGGTTCCCGAACAGCAACCGGTGCCCCACCAGCCCCCGGCTGTTCTCGTACAACCACTGATGTCCCCGCAACACGTTCACGAAGAGCGAAGCCACAGCAACCTCCAATCCCTCGATCCGCCTACGACACACTAGGTTCCCCCGTGGCCGAGTAGGCAACGCCACACCCGAAGCGGTACCATCCCAACGCCCGCGGCTTCCGTCGCGGTCAGGGGCGGTAGCTCAGTCGGTTAGAGCCGTGGACTCATAATCCATTGGTCGTGGGTTCGAGCCCCACCCGCCCCACAAACGCCCTCTGAGCAGGGGGCTTCCTTATTTCTGGAGACGTTTTCGCGCGCAGCCAGTACCGGAGGTTCCAGCAGTTCTGCAAGTACCTGACAGCCGAGGAGATTACCACCGGCGATCCGTTCGGCAGGCTGGGTCTTCCGGACGCCCCTGACAAGCTGGTGCTTCTGCCGAGTCTCTGAACACGCTGCTCGACGAGCGCTCTGGAACGGATTTCATCTCGCGGCGGGACAACGCGATCATCCGATTGTTGCCGACACTGGTGGCGCTGTGGGGAAGTCGCCAACTTCTCTGTCGATAATCTCGAGGAAGACTCTGCACTGGTCGTTGGGAAGAGGAACCGGCCGCGCTCGCCTCCGTTCAATGACCAGACGAGAATCGTTCCGCGTCGGTACCTGCAGGTCAGACCGCAATATCCGTTCCCGACGAGGAGTAGTCGACTGTAGCTAGGCAGGCGGAGGCCAATGACCGATCACAGCCATCCGGCAGATGCTGGAACGCCGCGCGGAGGCGGTCGGTATCGAGCACATCCATACGCACATGCTTCCGGCACTGGTTTGCTCACAACTGGCTCGCCAATAGTGGCCAAGAGCAGGATCTGATGATGCTGCCTGGGTAGCGATCACGGCAGATGTGACCGCTATGGCAAGTCGGTTGCGGACGGACGGCCAAGGTGGCACGTCGTCGTGCACGGCTCGGCGACAAGCCCTAACGCCAAATCGGTCGGAACTGATATCCGGAGATCCTGCTTTCATGGCCCGAAACCAGGAACCTGCGACGCTGGGATAGGTGATGCCAGCACCTGGGGGTTACCGGCATGGCCCATCGTGCTGGGTGCTGTCGTCGGGCGCTCACACTGACAACAGACTCGGCTGGGCCTGCATTTCGGGATGCGGACAGTGGTCGGGGCCGTGGCCCTGTGCCTTCGCTGCAGACCCGTCGATTGCATCGTGGCAAGGGTGTTTCGTTCTCTCGCTCTCTGTTTTGATTCGATAGTTGGTTCGCGCAGGATCATTCAGCTGTCGGCGCCATCCTTGCGACGTAGCATGGCCTGTGTTCCTAGAACTCGATGGCGGGATCCCGGATAATCTGGTATCACAACAGTTGTGGCGAAACGTGAGCTGGTCGCTCCAGGGTACATCTGTTGCCCAGACCCCCGAAAAGGTGTAATCCAGTCGTCTCATGCCATTTTGTGTCATGAAACCGATGAGGAACTCCAGGCTGTCTATTCGTGGCTCATAGCCGAGCCAGTCGTCGACAAGCTGCGCAAGGCGGTTGATGACGCGATCCGATATGTTCTCGATGGCGCTCGGACCTGGCGGTTCGACCTTCATGATCCGAAGGTTGACTCGGACGAGCGGTCATCTGTCGGTACGAAGTTGCAATACCATGTTATCGAGCAATTCGGCCTTAAGAAGGAACCGCCGCTTGATACGAGGGTTTGTGGAATCGCAGTGGAGATTAAAGGAACCGTCGGGAAGACGTGGATGATTCCACGTGAGGGGCAATGCGAGATCACGCTAATGATCCAAGTCGATGCGCGGAAGCATCAGTTCAGGGCGCTTCTTATGCGCACACATCGTGCTTGGCTGACCGGGGGGAAGGGTAACCAAGATCTCAAACGCTCACCAATTGCTGATGCCGTTCGCGCCCATGCGATAGTAGTTGCACCGTGGACAAGTCTCCCGTCGGAGCCGCTTCGACAGCTTAATGATGATCAGCTGTCCATTGTTTTCGGTTCGCAAGGTTTGGTGAAACGAATGACTGCTCTATTTGGATATTTGCCCGAAGTGGTCATTCCTCGGTCGAGTATCGAAACGGTTGGCGCTAATCTCAAGGACGCAATGAGACGCGCACGGCAAGCGAAACCCCATGTTCTCGCTGAACACGGACTCATTGTCCTGGTGGGAACTTGGACGGATGAATTCGCCGCCGCCGCCAAACTTGGACACGACCTCAGCAATGAGGCCTGGGTTGCTGTGCCGGTGGCTAAGCTGAAGGAGCGCGGATATAGCTATTCCGATTTCGGAGTCTGACCGAAACCCTCTCTTATCTCCCACAGGGAGTAGTGCTACCACCTGATCGTCGGCGAGGAAGACGACCGTTTCATGGAGTGCCCGAGGTGAACCGGTCGGCATCTTCTACCATTTCACTACGCGGACATCGATTCCGATCTCTTCCTTTACCTCCCGCACAACTGCTTCTGAAATCGTTTCTCCAGCCTCAATTCAGCCGCCCGGGATTGAGTACAGGTTGTTGTCGGTTCGGTAGATCATCAAGATCTGACCTTCGGCACCCTGCGCGATCGCGCTATTGCGACTTGGATGCTGTTCGGTGCGGGCGCAGATGGTTCGTGCAAGTGGAAGTAAGCGGTTCTTGTCACGGGTGAACCTCTCTGAAGTTGCCCGGTTGAGCTCATACCCTTCGTATTCAAAGCCCGTTGTGTGTTCAAACAAGTCCCGTTTAGGTAAACGGCGGAGATGGAGCGTGGGTGCGTGTGCTCCAGGTTGCACGTAAACGTGTGCGTTGACGATCATCGCGTCCTCGATGAGGGTGGTCTCGTGGAAACCAACCGTCGAGACAGGCTCGTTCCTCTGTGCTTCGTATGGATGCCTCAATGGCATTGGGATCGCCAAACAGCATTCGAACCTTGAGGCCCTCGCGGGTTTTCTGGCGGATCAGCCTGCCGAAGGCGGGTTCCTCTGTGAGGAAGAGGTCGACCAGCACAAGGATGTCCAGTTCGGAAGTTGTGCTGTCAAGTAATCGGACCCACAGGTCTGCAGAATCCGGGCACCGAGTACTGCCCGCGACCACCGCAGCGTTCGACGCCGGCGCCGCACCGGTATTCGGATTGGCTGCTACCACGGACTCACCGCCCTCATCGAGGTCCCGCGCCGCCCGCAGGCTGACCAACGGATCGGACGCGGTGGGCGTTCATCCGATTCCACACGGCTGGAAAGTGATTCGAGTCGACAGGACAGCGAGTGGACAGGGCTGGACGGGACTGGACGATGGCCGTCCAGTCTTGGACAGAGCATCGCCTGGACTGTCGAGATGGTGGACACCGCGTCGGTGCCAGGCCGCGACGCGGAGATCCGGCGCCGGCACACGGCGGGTGAATCGATGCGGGCTATCGGTGCCGCAATGAACCTGTCCAGCTCCTGAGTCGGGTTGATTATCGCCGACCCCGACCCCGACGGCAGGGAGGTGCTGAATTTGGTTCGCTGTCCGATCGCCACCAGGGGCAGGACGCACCCCCGTTGATTCCATTACGTATCAAACCTTTTGGAGGACTTCACGACCAACGCACTGACCGACATCGACCAGATCAACGCCGAGCTCATGGCTCCGGGGCCCGCAACCCGTTCAGCAAAGACGTGCAGCCCGGCAACGGGGCCATCGGCGAGATCGTGGCCATGGTGCGTCGGCACCGCCACAACAGCCAGGGCCAGCCGCTGTTCTGGGTCAACTGAAACCGGCAGTCGCCGCGGCCGGGACCCAGTGATCGACTCGCAGCTGATCCTGGAAACCGAAACCCGCGCTCCAATAGGCCGAAAGAAGCCCTCGCGCCGGTCTCGGGTCGAGGGCTTCGTGGCGTTCGCCCGGTGTTTCCATGGCGAAGCTGGCTGGTGCCGGCGGTCGGAGGTGTGCTGGGCGCGCAGGCAGCGGAGGGCTGGACTCGCGACTAGCGACGTCAGAAAGATGTCGGCCGTCCGATCTATTGTATTGCGCGACAAAGGATTCAGCGAGAGCTCGTGCTGAAGGTGCGGTATGTAGATGACGAAGACAACCAGCAGTCTAGAAGTGGTGCGGCAGTTCACCGGCGGTGAGATCGCCCGGAAAGAGTTCGACTGGTGGACTGGCCGAGACGGCTGTGACCACGTGATTCAGACCGTTATGGCCCACACCACATCGGTCCCTTATGAAGTTGCCGCGGACGACATTGTGCGGCTGCAAACCAAACATCCGCTCGGCAACGCGCGGCGCACAGAAGCTGAAGCGGTTGCCTCGATCCGAGACTGGTTCCCGGACTTCGCATTTGCTCATCTCTTCCATCTCATGCTGGAAGAGTACAAGCGCCTGTTTACTTGGCAGGAGTTCTACGAATGGGCTCAAAGCGCCCCTGTGCGTGGATGGCTGTGGATGCCTGCTCAAGAGGCAGTGGCGCGTGCGAAGGCCGAGGGCTTCAGCTCGCAACAGGCCCACGACGCGATGCGCTGGCGCGTCGGCAACTTCTACTACTCGTTCCTGAGAGAGCTCCATGTGCTGGCTGCGCTCCGCGAGCGAGGGCTGCCGATGCAGTTCCACCCGCTTGCCGATGCGCTGTTCCGAGCGGATGCATGGTGTGGGAATGCGTTGCTGGAGCTGTTCATTGGTAACCCCCGGTACAAGTCTGGGAGCCACGGCGGCCGCAAGCGCAGAACCGAGGACTATTTCGCTGACCAGCCCTCGTTCAAGGTGGTCCGCTTCGAGATGCAGCTGCAGCGCACGTACGGTCGCGTTCATGTGCCGTCCGTGGACCAGATCGATCGATGTGCCACAGCAATCCGCCGGGCGATTAGCATCTGACGACCAGCTCCGATGAGAAGTGTTCGGCCCAAACTGTTTTCAAAGTCTGAGGGAAGCGGAATACGGAGAGGCCAGCGGCAAAAGGTGAGTTGCCGCTGGCCCCAATGCTTTAGGCGCTCAGCGTAGTGTCCGCGTCCTCGGTGTCCTGTTCACGGACAGTCGAAGCCGACGCGGCAGCCTGCGCCTGCTCCCATACCGAGGCCGGGGGTTCTGCTGCAGATGACCAGTATTCGACACCGCGCTCGAACCAATCGTCGATATTCTCGCGGATGTCGACCAGCGCCTTGCGCCATCCCTTGGCGAGGCGGGGGATTACACCTTGTGCATCGACGGTGGGAGTGCCGTCGTCATCGGTCATGGTGGCCAGCACGACCATGGCTTCCTGCAGCTTCAGGACGGCGATGTTGACCTCTGCCTGGGCCTGGAGGAACGGGTCGATCTCTTCCTCGCTGTTCGGATCGGGCACGCGGCCCTTCGAGAACTGTTCACGCAAATAGGCATTCGTCAGCGTGACCGGATTTCCGTCGCTGCCGAGAATTGGCTCACCGAGGTCGTCGCGGCGAACCGGCCTGATGCCTGCGCGGCCGTCCTCGACGATCCGGATCAGAGTGTCGATCCCGGCGGGAATGCCGAGCATGGTGGCCAGGACATCGCCAACGGCGCGGCGATCACTCCGGTCATTGCGCGGCACGCGTAGCAAGTCGTGGAGCGCGATATAGTACAAGGCCCGCATAGCCAGCTCCACGCCGTCCGGTCCGATCTGACCGTTGGAGTTCTCCTTGTGCACCGCCTTTGCGAGCGTGTTGATGCGCCGATCCATTGGTGTCAGAACGGTTTCAGCCGTCGCGGACAACAACGCGCCGTTGACCATCGCCTTCATGATGCGGTCGACAGCCGTGTCCTGATACCTTGGGTTGCCACGCAACTCGCGGGCGGCGAGTTCGACAGCCAGGGGGACCTTGGTCTTGCGGCGCACCTGGGCGCGCGTCCTGGCCGCGTCCTTGAGAAGTACGAAGGCAATCGGACGGCGGATCACATCGTGGACGTGCTTCTCGGGCGTGGTGAACAGATAGATCAGGCGCGCAAAGCGATCGTCGGGGTGATGACCGAGGCCGGCAGCCAGCGCATCGCTGCGGCTCATCTTGCCCAGCAGCCACTGGTATTCGTCGCTGCTATTGAGCAGCGAACCGTTGAACACAGCCTGGAGGCATTCGTCGGCCAGCACCGAATGCTGTGCCGGCACAGACCAATCCTGCTTGGTGTTGAGATGCTCCTGGGCGACCTTGACCTTGATGGCCTCGGCGAGGTCGAGATCGTCCTCGGTGCGATCGGCTTCGAAGCCGACGATCAGGGTGAACGGGGCGATCGCGCAGCGGATCTTGCCGCGGGTCTCGTCGGACTGGTCGCTCTCGGGCATTGCGACCAGCTCATTGATCAGCTCGATGAACCTGGTCATCGGAGCGGCGCTGCCGGGCAGACGCATGACCGTATCTTCGGCACTCACGTCGAGGATTTTGTGCGCATGGCTGATCCGCGTCGACCCTTCCTTCACGCATGGCACGGCAATCGGCGCCGAGCCGTCCTGGAACTCCATAACGACCATTACGCCGAACGGAGCGTCCATGATTCCTTGGTCGCCGATCGGCGGATAGGGCGTGTTGGCCTTGCGGGTCTTTTCCATGGCGATATCGAGATCCTTCAGCAGCGCCTCGGGAGAGGCGGCCGAACGAATGAGCTCGGCCTGGTCACTGCGGATACTGCTAGACACCGCCGAATCACCGGAGCCGGGCAGTGCACCTGCCATGGCATACAGGTACTCGGCTGCGTTGCGGGGGTTCTCGGGGTCGGCCATCAGTCGAGGCGTCCACACATCCCCGTCGATGTAGATGAGATTGCCTCCCGGAATCCGCATCCGGCGCGGATTCTCGACCTGCTGGCGAACCTGATCCGGCCGCACCCACATCGTGGACATCGCTCCGGCGGCCCGGTCGCTCATGCCGAGGAACTTCTTGGCCGCGGCGCGAAGCTCGCGAATATCGGCGGGGTCGGCGAGCGAGGGGATCCGCTTGAGGGGGCGCGGCATTTCGGTGTTTTCGCCGACTACTCGGCTGCTGGGCTGCGAGGCCCTGGACTTGCTGGTCAACTGACTGTCCTTTGATTCCGTCACTGCGGAAGTCGTTCTCCCGCAGTCGAACTTGCGGGAGCTGGACGCCGACCAGCCCTCGCTCCGGCCGCATGCGGATCTGGCCCGCGTTAAGCCTGAGCGGCACGGATTCGCCTCTCGCGAACAATGGACGGGCCTCTGAGCGTGAACATTCCGCGCACCTGGGCACTGCCTGCCCGCCTGCAGATCGGCGTCTGCGCTTGGGCTCGTTCGCGACGCAATCCGCGTCGTCGCCGACGAATGTAGCAGCTGGCCATGGCGCGGCGGTAGTGGGTTCTTGCCGAAATAACAAGCAGTCCAGTCGGTTTGATCGGCTCCGGGTTGTATCCGTCAAGGCTGGGCTTACCGGCGCCATGGTTTGATGCTCGATCCTCGGATGGTCCCCGGACGGTGTTACACGGTCGTCTTCCCGTCTGGCGTCCGTGTGCCCCTGGGTGGTGGCGCCTGCATGGTCTTCCCGCGCGCGGCGCCCCTCAATGGCGCTCCTTCGTTGCGTCGCCTACGACGATGGCGCACGCGCGACCCTTGACCGTCAGCCCTGCGCGAGAAGAGCAGGCGTTAACGGTCAGGCCGGGGCCCTGCCCGGGCGGAGGTGCGAGCGCCACAACTCCGGTTCGGACACCCAGCCGATGACATCGGCGACGTGCGGCACGGCAGAGTTGCGGTAGCCGCATCAGCAACGAACTTGTTGACGAGGGCTTTGAACCCGCGGGGAAGACCGTCTCGACACGATCTGGCGGGGAACAAGAATCCTTGTCCAAGGGTTGTGAATGAGTGTTTAGTGACGTGCAGGTGCTTTGCCGGCCTGCACAGAGTGATCTCATATCCACTGGTCGCGGGTTTGAGCCCCACCGCCCCACACATGTGCTGTTCCGCATTGCATATCTGTTGCTTGATTTTCGCATTGCGCTGCCGCTCGGCGGCGGCCTCCACTATTCGGCAAGGGTCGAATCCAGGACCCACTGCCGGTACCCGGGGTGTGCCTCGGACACCGGTACGGCGAGAACCTGGGGCACGTCGTACGGATGGTGTTCGTTCGCCGCCTCTCGGGCGCTGCTTGCGGACCTTCCCCGGCAACGACCCGGGGTGAGCGACAGTCTCGGTCGATGCGCCGGTGCGGGCGTATTACTGGCCGATCCGGGCTGGTGATGGCAGCGCATCGAATTCGCCTTCGAATGCGGCCGAATCCTTTTCGCCGCGGATCCCTCTTATGAGTGCTCGGGCATCGAAGCCCATGCATCGACGAGAGGGATCTGATGACCGTCATTATTGTTGCCGGGGTGGTTGCGGCGGTTGCGGCGTGCAGCTGTGTCGTGGTGGTGCGGAAGCGGAGGGGGTCCCGTGGGTAGCGCGTGGCCGGCGGCGGAGATCGTTGTCGCCGCGCAGGGCGGGGACGAGGCCGCCGTCGCGGCTTTGGTTTCCGGTGCGCACCCGCATGTTCGGCGGTTCGCGTTCGCGTTGTGCGCCACGAGCCAGGACGCCGAGGACGCGGCGCAGGACGCCATGATCGTGCTGTTTCGCAAGATCGGGACCTTGCGGGCCACCGCGGCGCTGGCCTCTTGGATGTTTCGGATCGTGCGCAACGAATGTCTGCGGCGCGTGCGCGAGATGGCAAGCCGGAGTGAGCAGTTCGTCGACGTGGCGACCTCCTCGGCGGAGGACGACGTGCTGGTTCGGCTCGAGGTCGAGCGGGTCGCCGCGGCCATCGCGGCCCTGCCGGCCGATCAGCGGCGGGTGCTGATCATGCGGGACGTGCAGGGATTGCCGGGGAGTTTCGTGGCCCGGGCCACGGGACTGAGCACGGCGGCGATGAAGTCGCGACTGCATCGGGCGCGGGCGGCGGTGCGGGCCGAGCTGAACGGTCAGGGGGCGGTGGAGTGAACGGGTCGAACGCATCTGGCGCGACGTCGTTCGCGAGCGCATCCCTGACCGCGCACCTGGTGCGCGGAATCGTGGGATTCGGTTCGCTCATCGCGTCATTCGCGCTGATACCGGTTGCCGGCGTGGTCGCCCTGCTCCTGCTGCCGGTGGGTGTGGTGGCACTGAAGGGTTGCCCGGCCTGTTGGGCTATCGGGCTGATGCAGACGATCTCACGCGGGCGGCTGCGGCGATCCTGCTCGGACGGCGTCTGCCAGCTGACCGCGCGGCCTGAATCAGATTAGGAATGCGGCGCCTCGGATAGCGGCTCGGGGCGACGTCGCGGCCGCAGCGTCGAGCCTGATCCGACTGCGCGGCCTGCGGCAGATCAGGAAGCGGCACTTCGGATAGGGGTGCGGGCGACGTCGCGGACGAGCCATCGCGCGCAGCCCGTTTCCCTTGCCGGACCTTCTCGATAACTCGGCCGTGGGACCGGGCGGAATCCGGCGTCAGGGCACCTCGCTGATCCTGATGTGATTCCCCGCCGGATCGCGGAACGCGCAGTCGCGGATCCCGTACGGCTGATCGGTCGGCTCCTGGATCACCTCGGCGTCGGCGGCCACCAGGCGGTCGAACAGGGCGTCCACATCCTTGGTGGCGAGCACGACCGTCGCGTAGGTGCCCTTGGCCATCATCTCGGCGATCGTCCGGCGCTCCTCGTCGGTGATCCCGGGATCGGCGGCGGGGGGATGCAGGACTATCGCGGTCGAGGGCTGGCCGGGCGGGCCCACGGTCAGCCAGCGGAGGTCGCCGTACTTCACGTCATTGCGGACCTCGAAACCGAGGGCGTCGCGGTAGAAACCGAGCGACGCCTCGGGATCGGTGTGGGGTAGGAAACTCGAATGAATCGTGATGTCCATGGCATTCACCGTATGTCCGGGAGCTGGGGTTACTTGTTTCTGATCGGGCGAGTCACCTTTTTCGTGACACACGACGGCATTTCCGGGCCCGCGGGGGCGTGCCGGTCGCGATAGACGCTGGGCGGGACCCCGACCAGTTCGGTGAAACGGGTACTGAAGGTGCCCAGCGACGAACAGCCCACGGCGAAGCAGACTTCCGTCACGCTCTGCTCGCCGCGGCGCAGCAGGGACATGGCGCGCTCGATGCGGCGGGTCATCAGGTAGCTGTAGACCGACTCGCCGTAGGCGGCCTTGAACTCGCGGCTCAGATGCCCGGCGGAGATGTGCGCGTCGCGCGCGAGGGCCTCGACGTTCAACGGCTGGGCGTACTCGCGGTCTATCCGGTCGCGGACCCGCCGCAGGCGCGTCAGCTCGCGCAGGCGTTGCTCCTCGGGGGATATGCCGCTCACCTGCGCGATCCTACCGGGACGGACCTTGCGGGCCCGTCCCGGCGCTGGTCAGCGCTTGCGCGCGGGCTTGCGGGCCGGGGCGCCGACATAGGCCGCCAGATGCTCACCGGTCAGCGTCGAGCGCGCCGCGACCAGGTCCGCCGGAGTGCCCTCGAAGACGATCTTGCCGCCGTCGTGGCCGGCGCCCGGGCCGAGGTCGATGATCCAGTCGGCGTGCGCCATGACCGCCTGGTGATGCTCGATCACGATCACCGACTTGCCCGCGTCCACCAGGCGGTCCAGCAGCCCCAGCAGGTTCTCCACATCGGCCAGGTGCAGGCCCGTGGTCGGCTCGTCGAGCACGTAGACCCCGCCCTTGTCGCCCATGTGCGTGGCCAGCTTCAGGCGCTGGCGCTCACCGCCGGACAGGGTGGTGAGCGGCTGCCCGATGGTCAGGTAGCCCAGGCCCACATCGGAGAGCCGCTCCAGAATGGCATGCGCGGCAGGCAGTTTGGCTTCGCCGTCGCCGAAGAACTCCAGCGCCTCGGTGACCGGCATGGCCAGCACCTCGCTGATGTCCCGGCCGCCGAGCTTGTAGTCCAGCACCTCGGCCATGAAGCGCTTGCCCTCGCACACCTCGCACGGGGTCTCCACCCCCGCCATGATCGCCAGATCGGAGTAGATCACCCCCGCGCCGTTGCAATTGGGGCACGCGCCTTCGGAATTGGAGCTGAACAGCGCCGGTTTGACGTCGTTGGCCTTGGCGAACGCCTTGCGAATCGGTTCCAGCAGACCGGTGTACGTCGCCGGATTGCTGCGCCGCGAACCCTTGATCGCGGTCTGATCGACCGAGACCACGTTCTCACCCGCCGGGATGGAGCCGTGCACCAGCGAACTCTTGCCCGAACCCGCGACGCCGGTGATCACCACCAGCACCCCGAGTGGAATGTCGACGTCGACGTTCTGCAGGTTGTTGGCGTCGGCCTTGCGGATCTGCAACGCGCCCTTGGGCTTACGCGGGGATTCCTTGACCGCCGCGCGGTCGTCGAAGTGCCGCCCGGTGATGGTGTCACTGGAACGCAGGCCCTCGACGGTGCCCTCGAAGCACACGGTTCCGCCACCCTTGCCCGCCCCGGGACCCAGATCCACCACGTGATCGGCGATGACGATCGTCTCGGGCTTGTGCTCGACGACCAGGACGGTGTTGCCCTTGTCCCGCAGGCGCAGCAGCAGCTCGTTCATGCGCTGGATGTCGTGCGGGTGCAGGCCCACGGTGGGCTCGTCGAAGATGTAGGTGACATCGGTGAGCGCGGAGCCCAGGTGCCGAATCATCTTGACGCGCTGGGCTTCACCGCCGGACAGCGTGCCCGACGGCCGATCCAGGGACAGGTAGCCCAGGCCGATCTCCACGAAGGAGTCCAGCGTCTTGGACAGCGCCTCCAGCAGCGGCGCGACGGACGGTTCCCGCAGCGCCCGAACCCATTCCGCCAGATCGCTGATCTGCATGGCGCACGCGTCGGCGATGCTGATCTTCTTGATCTTCTTGATCTTCGACGAGCGCGCGCCCTCGGTGAGCCGGGTGCCGTGGCAGTCGGGGCACACGCTGAAGGCCACCGCGCGCTCCACGAACGCCCGGATGTGCGGCTGCAGCGCCTCTTTGTCCTTGGACAGGAACGACTTCTGGATCTTGGGGATCAGGCCCTCGTAGGTCAGGTTGACCCCGTCGACCTTGACCTTGACCGGCTCCTTGTAGAGGAAGTCGTTCATCTCGCGCTTGGTGAACTTGCGGATCGGCTTGTTCGGATCCACGAAGCCCGATTCGGCGTACACGCGCACGGTCCAGAAGCTGTCGGACTTCCAGCCGGGAATGGTGAAGGCGCCCTCGGCGAGGGATTTGGTGTCGTCGTAGAGCTGGGTCAGGTCGATGTCGGAGACCTTGCCGCGGCCCTCGCAGCGCGGGCACATACCGCCGACGATGCTGAAGCTGCGGCGCTCGCGCGTGGTGCGCCCGCCCTTCTCGATCGCCACCGCGCCCGCGCCGCTGATCGAGGCGACATTGAACGAGAACGCCTGCGGGGAGCCGATATGCGGCTTGCCGAGGCGGCTGAAGAGAATGCGCAGCATGGCGTTGGCGTCGGTGGCGGTGCCGACGGTGGAGCGCGGATCCGCGCCCAGGCGCTGCTGGTCCACGATGATCGCGGTGGTGATGCCGTCGAGCACGTCGACCTCGGGACGGGCCAGGGTGGGCATGAAGCCCTGCACGAAGGTGCTGTAGGTCTCGTTGATCAGGCGCTGCGACTCCGCGGCGATCGTGCTGAACACCAGCGAGCTCTTACCCGAGCCGGACACGCCGGTGAACACCGTCAGGCGGCGCTTGGGGATCTCGATGCTGATGTCTTTGAGGTTGTTCACCCGCGCGCCGTGGACGCGGATCATGTCGTGACTGTCGGCCGGGGGCAGCGCAGCCGTCTTCGTGGACCTGCTCATCGTCTCTCCATCCGTCTCGCGGGCCGCCTGCGCGGTCTCGTCGGAGTCGCCCGGCTCGATTCAACCATTCCGGAACCGGGCGCTTCGTCATCGACAACCGTAGGGGCGGGCGAGCGGGGGCGGCTTCTCGATTCCTGACCGGTCGGCCACCTCGCGCGTGGGATCAGAGGACGGCTTGGGTCTGGGTTACCTTGGCGATCAGCTTGCCCTCGTCGTCGTGGATCTCGGTCTCCACCACGATGAACTTGCGGCCCGCGTGCAGCGGACGGGCCGAGGCCGTGGCATGCCCGGACCGCAGCCCGCGCAGGAAATTGGTCTTGGACTCCACGGTCGTGGTGCCCTGCGCGCCCTCGGGCAGGTTCAGGTACGCGCACACCGCGGCGGTCGCGTCGGCCAGTGACATCAGGGCGCCGCCGTGCAGCGCGCCGCCGAGCGTGCACAGCGAGGCATCCCAGGCCAGGCGGGCGCGCACGAGCTTCGCGTCGTGTTCGAGGACCTCGAGGCCGAGGCGCTCGCTGAAGGGCATGGTGGCGAACAGCTGGGCGCCGACCGGATCGATTTCGCTCATGGATCGAGGGTGCCGCACGGTGGGCCGGTGGTCGATTACCCGCGAGGTAAAGCGGCGGCCTCCGGGGATCGCGGATAACACCGAAACGTCCGATTCTGCGAGACTCCCCCGGTGCGGGTTGGTGTGCTGGGTCCGGTTCAGGTGTGGACCGATGAGGGATCGCCGGTCGAGATCGGCGGGGTGCGGGTGCGCATGCTGCTGGCCAGGCTGGCGCTCGAAGCCGGCGGGACGGTGCCGGTCGGTGCGCTGATCGACGGGCTGTGGGGCGAAGATCCGCCCGCCGAGGCGGCGGGTGCGCTGCAGGCGTTGGTGTCCCGGCTGCGCAAGGCGCTGCGGGGGACCGGAGAGGTGGAACTGGCCGCCGGGGGCTACCGGCTGCCCGGGGTGCGGGTCGACGCCGCGGGCTTCGAGGAGCTGGTGCGGCGCGGGCGGCAGGAGCTGGCCGCGGGCCGGGCGGCCGCGGCCACGGCAGCGCTGACCGAAGCCCTGGCACTGTGGCGCGGGCCCGCCCTGGGCGACGTGCTGGACGCGCCGTTCACGGACGCGGTCGTGGCCCGGCTCGACGAGCTGCGCGCCGCGGCGCTCGAGGACCGCTTCGACGCCGAACTCCGGCTGGGCCGGCACGGCGCCGTGCTGGCCGACCTGGACGCCGCCGGGGCCGCGCATCCGCTGCGAGAACGGCTGGCCGCGTTGCGTATTCGCGCCCTCGCCGCGGCCGGACGGCAGTCCGACGCGCTGGCGGTCTACGAGGACATGCGCGAGCGGCTCGGCGAGGAGCTCGGCATCGACCCGTCGGCCGAGCTGCGCGACACCCATCTGGCGCTCTTGCGCGGGGAACTCGAAACACCGGCCACCCGTAGGGAACCCACCGGGAGCGCCTTGCCCGCGCGGCTGACGAGTTTCATCGGCCGCGAGCGGGAACTGACCGCCCTGGGCGAGCAGCTCGCGACCTCCCGGCTCGTCACGCTGGTCGGGCCGGGCGGAGCGGGCAAGACCAGACTCGCCCTCGAAGCCATGTCGCGGCGGGCCGGCGAGCCCGTGTTCTTCGTGCCCTTGGCCGAGGTCGGCACACCCGACCAGCTCGCCGACGCCGTCTCCGGCGCGCTGGAAGCCGCCGCGGGCGGAATGACCGGCGCGGGGGCCACCCGGCTCACCGAACTGCTGGATGTCGGTGCGGCCGTGCTGGTTCTGGACAACTGCGAGCACGTGATCGCCGCGGCCGCCGAACTCGCCGCGCACCTGCTCGCCCGGCTGCCGCTGCTGCGCGTGCTGGCCACCAGCCGCGAGCCGCTGGCGATCGACGGCGAGACGCTGTGCCACCTGGGTCCGTTCCCCGTACCGGCGGCGACGCTGGAAACCGAGGCGGCACAGCGTAACCCGGCGGTCCGGCTGTTTCTCGACCGCGCGGCGGCGGTCCGGCCCGGCTTCGCCCTCGACGAGCGGAACCTGCACCCGGTGCTGGAGATCTGCCGCCAACTCGACGGCATCCCACTGGCATTGGAACTGGCCGCCGCCAAACTGCGCGCCATGAGCGTCGACCACATCGCCCGCCGCCTGGACGATCGCTTCCGGCTGCTCACCTCCGGCAGCAGAACCGCGCTCCCACGCCAGCGCACCCTGCTGGCTCTGGTGGAATGGAGCTGGGACCTGCTCGACGAACCGGAACAGCTGCTGGCCCGCAGGCTCTCCTACTTCCCCGCCGGCGCGACATTGGAAGCCCTGGAAGCGATCTGCGCCGACCCGGCCCTGCCCGCCGGCGACATCGTCTACCTCCTGGGCGCCCTGGTCGAGAAGTCCCTGGTCACCGTCACCGACGAGGAGCACCCGCGCTACCGGATGCTCGAAACCATCCGCGCCTACGCCGCCGAGCACCTGGCCGCCGCGAGCGACGACCTCGCCCCCCGCTTCCGGTCCCACTACCTGGCGATGGCCGAGACCGCCGAGCCCCGCCTGCGCACCCGCGAACAACTCACCGCCATCGCCTTTTTCGACGCCGAACACCCGAACCTGGCCTTCGCCCTGCGCACGGCTCTCGCCGCCGCGACCGAGTCGGGGGCGGACGAGGTCGTGCGATTCACGCGGGCGCTGTTCTGGTACTGGGGGATTCGGGGGATGAGCAGCCAGTTCGAGAGCGCGGTGGGGGATGTGCTGGGGTTGGAGCTCGCGGAGGACGCGCGGGCGGCATTCCGGGTGATCCGGTTGATGGCGGGGGCGCCCACGGGGGAGGCGGGGGCGGTGCGGGAACTCATCGAGGACTGTGTGCGGACGGGGGCGCTCGAGTTTCATCCGGCGTTGCCGTCGTGGACCTCGCTGGTCGCCTCGGGCGCGGGGGAGCGGGAGCTGGCCGAACGGCAGCTCGAACTGGCGGTGGGATGGTCGGACCCGTGGGTGCGGGCCAGTGCGCACATGGCGCGGGACCTCGCTTTCACCGGGCGCGGGGAGCCGCGCGCGGGGGCCGTCGAGCGGCGGGAGGCGTTGCGGGCGTTCGAGATCACCGGGGACCGGTGGGGGCTGGGTGTGGTCCTGCTCGGGGTCGGGCGGGCGCACGGGCTCGCCGGGGCGCACGAGCAGGCCATCGCCGCCTTCGGCCGGGCGGTGGCGCTGGCCTCGGAGACGGGGATGGAGGACGATCTGTTCGTCAGTCGCTCCGAACTCGTGCACGCGCGCATGCGCGCCGGTGACCTGGACGGCGCGAGCGCCGATATCGAAGCGGCACAGCGGCAGTCGGAGGAACTGGGCCACGCCCGGCTGCGGGAGGTTCTCGGTTTCAGCCGTGCCGAAGCGTATCGCCGGGCCGGGGACGCCGAGCGCGCCGACGCCGAACTCGACCGGCTCGAACAGCGGATCGACCGGCTGCCGCTGCCCGAGAGCATGGCGGTCAATCGGATCGTGTTCGCCCGCACGGCCGTCCGCCTCACCGCCCGCGACCCGAAGCGGGCGCGCGAGCTGCTGCCCGCCGTGATCACGGGCGCGTTCCACGTCGGTGATGTCGCCGCCGTCACCCAGGCCCAGGCCCACGCCGCCGAGCTGCTGGCCGAACTGCTGTGCCAGGAGGGGGAATTCGCCGAGTCCGCCACAGCACTGGGCCTGAGCGAAGCCATTCGGGGCGAATACGACCACGGCGAACCCGAGCTGCACACGCTCACCGCGGAACTGACTGCCCGGCTCGGCTCGGAGGCTTTCCGTGTCGCGTACGACCTGGGCGCGAGCGAACCCCGCGACGAGGCGCTCGACCGGCTGGGCTCACACGCCCGGGAGTGAATCCCGAGAGCTGTGGGCCTTTCCGTCCGGTCACCGTGGCAGGTGGTTCGCAGGTGAATCCCGAGCGCGGAGCGGCGACCGTTCCTGTCCGCGAACGCGTCGATTCCCGGGCGGGTGTGTCCGGGAACCGATGTGCGAGGAAGGTTTCCAGGTCGATCAGACGCGGGTGAACAGGCGGCCGGCCAGGTCCAGACCGGTGATCGCGCCCGTCGTGTCGCGGCTGAAGTAGCCGCGCTGGCCCTTGAACGAGCCCTCGGTGATGATGTACTCGTCACCGTCGCCCGGCAGCAGGCCGAAGGGGAAGGGCGGATGATCCTGGGGGAGGTCGGTATCGGCGGCGGCGCGGATCTCCGGCTTGATCCGGCACTCCAGGGACAGGCCCGTGCCGTCGGTCAGCACCGTCATCGTCATCGCGTCGATGTCGTAGGTGCCCAGCAGTTCTCCCGCGCGATCCGCGTCGAACGGCAGCGGCTCGGGATCACCGTCGACCAGGCCCAGATAGTGCTCCAGCGCCCAGCGCACCACCGCCTGATTGGACGGGATCCCGTCGGGGCTCGCGTTCGACAGGACGATGATCGCGAAATCGTGCTCGGGGACCAGCAGCAATTCGGCGAACTGGCCGAAGGCCGAACCGCCGTGACCGAAGGTGGCCGCGCCGCCGATCTCGCGCAGGAACCAGCAGCGGCCGATGGCGTCACCGAGGCTGCTGGCCCGCAATTCCACGGTGGGGCTGCGCATCTCACGCAGCACCTCGGCGGGCAGAACCATCTCGCCCGACTCGGCCCGGCCGTCCCCGAGCTGGAAACGGGCCCAGCGCAGCTGTTCCGCCACCGAGGAGACCAGCCCGCCGCCGGGGTTGTTGGCGCGGGTCCCGGTCCAGGTGCGCGCCACCGACAGCACACCGCTCTCGTCCCGTTCGTGCCCGGCCGCGAACCGCCGCGTCATGATGGCGTCGCGGTCGTAGCCGCTGTGCGCCAGGCCGACCGGATCCAGCACGAGCCGGGTGATCGCCTGCTCGAAGGTGAGCCCGGTGACCTTCTCGACGACCCGGCCCAGCAGATTGAACCCGGCCTGGCTGTAGGACGCCCGCGCCCCCGGCGCGGCGATGAGCGGGATGTCCACCAGCCGCGCCACGAACTCGGCCAGCGCGTCGTCGCCGGCGCCGGTGTCGTTGATCAGGCTCCAATCCAGTCCGGACGTGTGATTGAGCAGCTGGTCGACGGTGATCGCGGCGGCATGCGCCGGGTCGCTGAGCGCGAACTCCGGGACATACCGCTGGACCGGCGCGGCCGGGTCGATCCGGCCCTCGGCGACCAGGCGCATGATCGCCGTGGCGGTGACGCTCTTGCTCGTCGAGCCGATGGTGAACAGCGTGTCCCGATCCACCGGCAGCGGGTTCTCGATGCTGGTCACGCCGTACTCGGCGAAGATCTCGCGGCCGCCGGCCCACACGCCGACGGTCATGCCCGGGATCCCGAACTCGGTGGCGGTGGCCTCGAGCATCTTCGACAGCGCGCTATCCGACATTGCCCTACCTCTTCCGTGGCTGGTGTCCGTGCGGCTCGTGTTCGGGCCGCTCATCCGGTGTGAGACCACGGTCGCCGGTCGCGCTGACAACGCGCCGACAGGTCGCTGACAGCCCGGGGAGCGCCGGTAATCCGGGCCCTGACCGGGACCTCTCAGGTGTCACTAAGTATCAGGTCAGCAAACCATCAGTAAACTGCGGCAGGGTAGGTGACCTCGATACTTCAGCTCGAAAACATGACTTCTACCGAGGAGATAGACCGCGTGCGTGCAAAGAAGATCTGGGGCGGCGCGGCAATGGCGTTGGCCGCAACTGTTCTGCTACCGATCGCCGCGGGCACCGCCGCCGCAGCACCCGCGCCGCCGACCGCCGAAGTGTCCGCGAACGGCTCCAGGATCGTCTCCACCACGAGCATCGACGACCGCACCCTGCGGCTGCAGGTCTACTCCGCCTCGATGGACAAGAACATCGAGGTCGACGTCCAGCGCGCCGCCGACACCTCCGCACCGCGCCCGGTGCTGTACCTGCTCAACGGCGCGGGCGGCGGCGAGGACACCGCCACCTGGCAGAAGCAGACCGACGCGCTGAACTTCCTGCGCGACAAGGACGTCGAAGTGGTGCAGCCGATCGGCGGCGCGTTCAGCTACTACACCGATTGGCGCGCCGAGGATCCCAACCTCGGGGTCAACAAGTGGAAGACCTTCCTCACCCGGGAGCTGCCGCCGCTCATCGACGGCGCGCTGAACACCAACGGCCGCAATGCCATCGCCGGTCTGTCCATGGCCGGCACGTCGGTGCTGCAACTACCCATCGCCGCGCCGGGGCTGTACAGATCCGTTGCGGCGTACAGCGGTTGCGCGCAGATCAGCGATCCCCTCGGCTACAACTTCGTCAATCTCGTGGTCGCCGCGGGCGGCGGCAACACGATGAACATGTACGGCCCCAGGGACGATCCGATGTGGGCCGAGAACGATCCGTACGTGCACGCCGATCGGCTGCGCGGACTCGACCTGTACATCTCCAGCGGCACCGGCCTGCCCGGCCCGTGGGACACCCTCGACGGTCCGCACACCCTGCCCGGGGTCGGCGGTCTGGTGAATCAGACCACCCTCGGCGGTGCGCTGGAGGCCGCCACCAACTACTGCACCCGGAACATGCAGGTCAAGCTCGATCAGCTGGGCATCCCGGCCACCTTCGACTTCCCGCCCTACGGCACCCACTCGTGGGGGTACTGGCAGGACGAGCTGAAGAAGTCGTGGCCCGTGCTGGCCTCGGGGCTGGGCCTGCCCGCCTGACCGCGGAGCCGCCCGGACGGGCGGCGGCCGCGTCGACGGCGCTTATCGGGTGAGTTCGAAGCTCGGGTAGCCGCTGTCCCGCTCGGTGTCGCAGAAGCGGCGGTAGTTGCCGAATCCGCCGATGTAGGGCATGAACACGCGCTTCTTGCCCTCCACGTTCGCGCCCATGTACCAGGAATTGGCGCGCACGAACAGCGTGCCCTCGGCGACCTCCATGAGGTGATCGGTCCAGGTCGCGGCGGCCTCCGCGCGCGCCTCGGCCTGCCGGATGCCCTGCGCCCCACAGTATTCGATGAGCGCGAGCACCCAGTCGAGCTGCTGTTCCGAGTGCAGGACCATGTTCGCCATGACCGATGGCGTCCCGACGCTGTTGATGCTGAACATGTTCGGGAAGCCGTGAATGCCGAAGCCCAGGTAGGTGACCGGGCCGTCGGCCCAGGTGTCGGCGAGCTTCGTGCCCCGCGCGCCGGTGATGTCGATGCGCAGCAGCGCGCCGGTCATGGCGTCGAATCCGGTGGCGTAGACCAGGGTGTCGATCTCCACGAACTTGTCCGCGGTACGGATGCCGGTGGGGGTGATCTCCTCGATCGGCTCGCGCCGCAGGTTCACCAGCGACACGTTCGGCCGGTTGAACATCTCGTAGTAGCCGGAGTCGGTGCAGATGCGCTTGGTGCCGATCGGGTGATCGGTGGGGATCAGGTCGTCCGCGACGGACTGGTCGTCGATCTTGGCGCGAATCTTGGCCACCGCGAACTCGCGCACCAGCTCGTTGGCCGCGATATCGCTGTTCTGGTCCGGGAACACCTTGTTGAACAGCACGCCGCCGCCGTTCCAGCGGTCCTCCATGGCCTGTTCGCGCTCGGCGGCGGACAGCTCCAGCGCCTTGGTGGTCAGGCTCGGATGCGGGGTCGCGGCCGGGGCGTAGTACGACTTCTCGCGCCGCGCCGGGTAGGTGGCGCGAATCTGCTCCTGCTCCTGCACGGTCCAGGGCCGATTCGGCACGGGCACACTGAAGTTCGGGGAGCGCTGCACCACCGTCAGCGCCTGCGCCTCGCGAGCGATGATGGGCGAGATCTGAATGCCCGAGGAGCCGGTGCCGATGACCGCCACCCGCTTGCCCTCGAAGGACACGCCCTCCTCGGGCCAGCGCGCGGTGAAGAACTCTTCCCCGGCAAAGGTTTCCACGCCCGGGATGTTCGGCTTGATGGGCGCCGAGAGGCAGCCGGTGGCGAAAACCACGAAGCGGGAACGGAACTGCGATCCGTCGGCGGTGCGCACGGTCCAGATGCCGGACTCGTCATCGAAAGCCGCCGCGGTCACGGTCTGTTCGAAACGGTAGTGCCTGCGCAGGTCGAAACGCTCGGCCACGTGGTGGATGTAGGCCAGGATCTCCGGCTGCGCCGCGAAGCGCTCGGTCCAGGTCCAGCTCTGCTGGAGTTCGGCGTCGAACGAGTAGGAGTAGTCCACGCTCTCGACGTCGCAGCGCGCGCCCGGGTAGCGGTTCCAGAACCAGGTGCCGCCGACGTCGGAGCCGGTTTCCAGGCCGAGCACGTTCAGGCCGGCCCGGGCCGCCCGGTGAACGCCGTAGAGCCCGGCGAAACCGGCCCCGATGATGATCACATCGTGGTGATCGGCCTGCGCTGCGCTGGCATGCATGCGTGCCCTCTCGACTTCTGCTGGAACTATTTCGATTAGGCATATCGTCGGCGCTGGGACGGGCGGTCGCGAGCACGCGTCCCACTGAACAGGAGAGCGCGCGGATCCGGGGCCGCCGCGCACGCCCTGCCGGGTGGGCGTCGGGGGGTTATCCTCGCGGTATGCGGCGCGGAACGGCGATCTGGACGATGATCGCGCTCGCAGTCGTCGCGCTCACCGCGTGCGGCGGGGCGGATCCGGTGGAACCGGGGTCCACCGTCGCGGCGACCGAATCCGCCGGAGCCCCCGACCTCGATCCCGTGACCGGCCTGCCGCCGTGCGGCGACATCGGTTCGGCCGCAACACCTTCCGACTGCGTGCTGCGGAGTCGCGACGGCAACGGTCTGGTGTTCGAGGTGCGCTACGTCGCGAACGGATCGAGCAGCGTCACCACCGTCATCGTGCGCGACGAGGATGGCGAACAGGTGCAGACCATCACCGAGCGGGGCTGGCGGACGACGGCCGGGGCGCGATTGCGCGACCTCGACGGCGACAGCCGCGACGAGCTGATCATTCCGCTCTTCCTGGCCACCGCGAACGCCGCGTACGCCGTCCACCACGCGGGGAACGGGTCGCTCGAGTACCGGCGGGCGGGCCAGCTCAGCGGAATCGGCATCGACACCTCCGAATCCGGCTACACCGTCGCCTCCGCGCACGCCGGATACGCCGCCTGGGACATCCAGTTCTGGACCTTCGTGCGGGACCGGCTGCACGCGGTCGTCACCGCGCGGGTGCGGCCCATCGAGGGCGGGGACGGCAAGGTGGCCGGAACCACCTGCGCTGTAGTCGATTCCGGCGGACTGACCGAGACCGGGCTGAGCGCGAGCGCGGCCACGGCGCTGTTCTGCGCCGAACCGGCCGTCGTTCGCGTCATGCGGAACTGATCCGGCGCATCGTGCGCGCGGATGACGAACCGCCGCGCGCGTCATCCCGGGGGCTCGGTACCCCTACGTAGTCGCACCCGGAAATCTCGGTGGAAATCCGGATACCGCGCGGCGGTTCGGAAGCGCAGGATGAATGCAGGTCAGCGACCCGGCTTCCCATATCGCCGGCGCAACCACTCGGCATAGTCGAACGACACCGCCTCGCCATCGTCGTCGAGGCACAGCGCAGCGTCGCGCACTCGTCGAACGACACGGCCGATGGGCGGCACCGGCACGGGGAGCAGGGACTGTCCCAGCGCGGTCCGCCGCGCGGCGGCCAGCTCGGTCAGCGACTGCACGCTCGGGCCGCCGATATCGCGGACCCGGCCGGACGGCCCCGCCTCGACCGCATCGGCCAGGCGGGCCGCCACGGCCACCACGTCGACGGGCTGGAACAGCAGCGCGCCGCGCGGGGCCAGGCGGAACTTCGCCGCCCCGGCAAGAATTTCATCGATGAGCTCGTGAAACTGCGTGGCGCGCAACAGCGTCCACGGCACGGGCGCGTGGGTGACCACCCGCTCCTGCGCGGTCTTGGTGCGGTAGTAGCTGAACGGCACCCGTTCACAGCCGACGATGGAGATCTCCACGTGATGGCCGACCCGGGCGCGCTGCTCGGCCGCGAGCAGGGTCCGGACGCCGTCCACCAGCACCCGGTCACTGCGCAGCCCGCGATGACTGGCCGCGTTCACCACGGCCGACACGCCCTCCAGGGCCTCGTCCAGGCCCGCGCCGGTCACCAGATCCACCGGGTGGTGCACGGTTCCGGCCACCGGATCCCGCGGCGCCGAGCGGGTCAGCACCCGCACCGTGTGCCCCCTGGCCGCCAGATCCCGCACCACCGGCGCACCGAGCGTTCCCGTCCCGCCGAGCACCGCAACCTGCATGTCGTTCCCCTCTCCGAGCTGCTCCCCAGGACGCTAGGGCCGTTTCGGCTGCCCCTCAACATGATTGATCACTCGCTGTACGATTCCCCACATTCGTTAGCTCCCCGCGCGCCGGGCTCGTCCCGTCACGCGCTCGCCGGACCGCACCTCGTGCGGGTCAGATGCGGGCGCCCTTCACGCGATTGCACGCGCGGCACAGGATCTGGAGGTTCGGGGCGCTCGTCGCGCCGCCGCGGCTGAGCGGGATGATGTGGTCGAACTCCAGGTAGTGGCTGTCGCCGCACTCGACGCACTTGCCGCCGTCGCGCTGCCAGACCTGGGCCTTGACCTCCTGCGGAATGGTGCGGGTGTCCAGCTTGCCCGGGGTCAGGGCCAGGCGTTTGGCCACCCGCAGCGCGCCCTCGAGGGTCGCGGCCACATGGTGCGGGTCGGCGACCTCGAAGACCGCGCCGCCGCGCGCCGAGGTGGCGGCGACCACCACCGTGCCGTGCTCGGCCGTCACCGAAACCACACGGGACCACAGCATTTCGGTGCCGGTGTCGGCGCCGGTGAAGCGCAGCTTCTTGTTGCTGCACAGCAATCTGCCCTCGGTGTGCTTCGGGCCGCGGGCCAGCTGGCGGATGTGGATGGCGGGGACGTTGAGGTGCAGGGTTTCGGCCGGGTCCAGGTGCAGGCCCGTCGCGCTCACGGTCGGGAGTTCGCCGTCGCGCAGCCGGGTCAGCGTGCGCACGCGCTGCATGCGCCGGCGCAGATCCTCGATCAGCGGGCCGGTCAGGGCCAGGGTGGCGACCGTGTCGTCGAAATCGTCCATCTCGGCCTGATCTACCCGGCCGTCGGCGAAGGCGAAGGCCACCAGGCGTTCCACGTGATCGTGAGCCTGCGGGCGCAGCAGGGTCAGGGCCTGGGCGCGGTCGATGCGCTGGAAGCGCAGGGCCGTGAACAGCGCCTCCCAGTCGTCGCCGTGCGGGCCGACCGTGCGCAGGGCGCGTTCGGCGCGGCCGCGCCAGCCGGACAGGTACGCCTCGACCTCGGTCGCGCACTCGCGGCAGGGGGCGGGCGCGCCGAAGAAGCGGCGGCGGCGCGGCCGGCCGCAGCGCGCGCAGTGCTTGGCGTCGCCGGGCGGGCGCGGGCGGGTGGCGTCGGTCCACTCCGTGCCGTCCCACCAGCGCAGGCGCGCGGGGGCGTCCGGGTGCGGATGCCAGTCGGCGCGTTCGGGATTCGGCGGGCGGACCGGCGGGACCGGACGGGTCTCGCGCTCGAGGGAGAAACCGCGGCGGGGGACGGTGGGCAGGGGAGCCGGTTGGCGCACGGCCGTCGCCGACGCGGCGCCGGTGCGCTGGGCGGTGCCGGCCGATCGCGCCGCGGCGGGAAGCTCGGCGGTGTGCTGGGTCGCGGCGGCGCGCGGGGTACCGGCCAGGGGGGAACCGGTCGCCGCGCCGGGCCGCTGTGCGCCGCCCGGTTGCGTGGCGGACTCGCTGTCCACCGCATCGCGCGAGGACCGGTCCGATGTCGCCGGATCATCCACCCGCACACCGAATTCGCCGACGAGACCGGCCAAACCGACCGCCCAGCCCTGTCCGACCGCGCGGAACCGCCAGGTGTCCTGGCGGCGGTAGAACTCGCCGAACATCATGGCCCGCACGGACTCCGCGTCCGCGACCTCGAACCAGGCGACCGGGCGGCTGTGGTCGAAGACGGTGAGAATCAGGCCGGGGACGTCGCCGAACGCGCCCGCGTCCAGCGAGCCGGTGAGCACGATCCGATCCACCTCGGATTCGGTGCGCGGCAGCGAGACCGACAGCCGCGCGGTGCCCGGCGCGGGCTCCTGATCCAGGGTGACCGCCTGCGACGGGTGTCTGGGCGCGTTGAAGAAGATGAAATCACGATCCGAGCGCACCCGGCCGTCCCGGGCGAGCAGTAAGGCGTGCGCATCCACCTCGTGATCGGATTGCCACGAAAGGACAACCGTCAGAAGCGATGTCGGAACAGGCGCGTGGCCACCCTTGGTCAGTTTCATCGACCACGAACTATGCCATGCGACTACGACAGGAAATCCGCCCGGGAAAACGCCCGGTCGCGAACCTGATCCCGTTTCGCCCCGGCCTGCGGCACAGTGGATACATGACCGATCCCAAGGGGTCCGCCCGCAAGCCCCAGCCCCAGCGGGCCAAATCCGGCGCCCCGCGCGTCCCCAACCCCGCGGACATCCTCGCCGCCGCCCAGGCCGCGGTCGAGGCGGCCCAGGCCGCCGCCGGCCAGGCCCTCGACTCCGCCCAGGTCACCGCCACCTCGGCCTTCGACACCGCGGTCCGCCTGCCCCCGGCCTCGATCCAGCTGGCCGCCCAGCTCCCCGACCTGATCGAGAACCTCACCGTCGCGGTGAACCGCCTGAACTCCACGATCGACCGCCTCGACCGCACGCTGGCCCTGGCCGAACCCGCCTTCGTGGCCTACGACAAGCTCCTGATCCGCCTCGAATCCCTCACCGCCCTGGGCGAAGAGGTCCTGACCCGCCTCGACAAGCTCCCCGGCGTCTCGTTCCTGACCCGCCTGACCGGCCGCGACAGCACCCCGCCGACCGAACCCGAATCGCCCCCGCGCGCCCGCCGCACATAGCGTCGGGCGGTCATCGCCGCTGACCGTTCCACCCGTGGCCGGGCGAGATCGCGCCCTGCTCGATACACGGTGCTGTGTGCTCCCACGCGGGCTGTGTCGGCCGGTACACCCCCCATGCCCCGTGTGGCTGAATGCCGGTGTGGCTGTTCGCGAGCGGAGGCAAAGGTACGAGGGCGGCGAGGCTGCGGCGGCGTTCCAGACTTCTCGAGTGTGGCCGGCGCTCGCGGGCCGACCTGCCGCTCGCGTTGTCCCGCGCGGACCAGGATGCGCCACTGTGGGGTGCAGCGACGAACGGCGCCCGGCCGCCCTGGACGTTTGCCACGAGGTTGGCTCGCCGAATGCCGGAACAGCGGCGTGCGTAGCGGGTCGGGTCAGCCTCGACCCTTGTCGGTACCGCGGTCCACGACCTGCCGCTCGCGGTGTCTCGCGGACTCGGACGTGTCGTGTAGCGACAGTCGCACCGCGATCGTCTGCCACGATGTCGGCCGGCGAATGGGCGGGCGTGCCCGGCGGGTCAGGCCGAGGGCAGGGGAGCGGACGGGGGAACGCCGAGGTGGGGGAGGGCGCGCAGGGCGGCGGCGGCCTTCCAGACCATCTCCTGGTACTCGGCCTCGGGGTCGGAGTCCAGGACCACCGCGCCGCCCGCGCCCACGCGCCAGCGGCCGTCGTGGCGGACCGCGGTGCGGATGACGATGTTCAGGTCGGCGGTGCCGCCGAGGCCGAGGAACCCGATCGTGCCGGAGTAGACCCCGCGCGCCTCGGTCTCCAGGGCGTCGATGATCTCCATCGTGCGGAGCTTGGGGGCGCCGGTCATCGAGCCGCCGGGGAAGCAGGCGCGCAGGCAGTCGATCACGTCGAGATCGGGGCGCAGGCGGCCGCGCACGGTCGAGACCAGTTGGTGCAGCGTCGTATACGTCTCCACGGCCATCAGATGGGGCACGTGGACCGAACCGACCTCGCAAACGCGCCCCAGATCGTTGCGGAGCAGATCCACGATCATGAGGTTCTCGGCGCGGGTCTTGGGATCGCGGGCCAGATCGGCGGCCAGGCGCTCGTCCAGCTCGGGGGTGTCACCGCGCGGGGCGGTGCCCTTGATGGGCTTGCTCTCGACCGTGCGGGTGCGGTCGATCTTGAGGAACCGTTCGGGGGAGGAGCACGCCACCTCCAGCTCGCCGAAACGCAGGAACGCCGCGTAGGGCGCGGGATTACAGCGGCGCAGCGTCCGATACACGCTCAGGCCGTCGCTGCTCGCGGGTAGATACGCGCCGTCGGTGATGCAGATCTCGTACGACTCGCCCGCCAGCAACTGCCGTCTGCACTCGCGCACATCGGCGAGGTAGCGGTCCCGGCCGCGGGTCAGCAGCGGGGCGACGGTGGCCTCGTCGGTGCGTAACCGTAGCTCCGGGGGATTCTCCCAGGTTCGCAATGGGGCGATGGTGGCGCGCGTGGTCGCGAGCCAATCCTGCGCGGCGGCAACGTCATCGGGGTAGGCCAGGGCCAGCAGATAGGTGCGGCCCGCCTCGTGATCGACCACGACGAGCCGATCGGCGAAGAGCCACTGCGCATCCGGGGTATCCGCCCGGTGCGCGGCCGTCGCGCCGCAGTCGGCCTTCATCTCGTAGCCCAGGTAGCCGACGTACCCGCCGACGAAATCGAATGGCACCGCCGGGAATTGGATCTGCCGCCGCTTCAACTCACCGGACAGGTAGTCCAGCACGCCGCCCGGCACCGTCCGCAGGCCCGCCGCCGACTCGATCTCCACGTGGCCCGCGCCGACCCGGTACCGCACCAGCTCCGCCAGCGGGCCCGAACCGTCCCCGAGGAAGGAGAAGCGGTCCAGCCCCGGCTCGACGTGCTCGCTGTCCAGCCAGAACGCGCCGGGCGAATCGCGATACAGCCGCTCGAACACCGCCTCGGCGTCGACGGCCCGCTCGATCACCTCCTGCAGCACGCGGTAGACGATCGGCTCGCCGTCGCCGTGCGGCGGCGAAACCCGGTGCTGCGGAACAGCGTTCACGCCGACCGGCGGGCGGGATCTATGGTTCGCCCGCTGATGCGCGCGGGTCAGCTCCGCGAAATTGCGCAGCAGTGCCGCGCCGAACTCGCTGGCGACCGATTCGGGATGGAACTGCACACCCCACTGCGGGCGGGTCCGATGCCGGACGCCCATGATCACCCCGTCCGCGGCGGTGGCCGTCACCTCCAGCGCGTCCGGCAGCGGCCGGGCGGCGCACAGCGAGTGATAGCGGACCGCCGTGAAATCCTGTGGCACACCGGCGAACAACCCCAGCCCGTCGTGGGTGATGCGATCGGGATACCCGTGCCGGGCGCGCGGCGCGGTCACGACCGAGCCGCCCGCCGCGATCACCAGACCCTGATGGCCCAGGCACACACCGAGCAACGGCAGCTCCGACTCCGCGACGAGCGCGGCCGAGATGCCGAAATCACGCGGCACATCGGGCCGCCCGGGCCCGGGAGAGATCACCACGTTGTCGAAGGAGTCCAGGTTCAGCGCGGACACATCGCGCACCTCGTCGTTGCGCACGACCACGGGTTCGACCCCGTTCACCTCACTGATCAGCTGATACAGGTTGTAGGTGAACGAGTCGTAGTTGTCGATCAGCAGCGTGCGCATTTGACCGGTTACCTTACGCCACAGCCACCCGCTCACCCCGCTCCGACCTGCGTGAACGAGGCCGCCGCCACTAGTGCTGGCGGGTGCCTTCAGTTTCACTGGACAGCTGCGGCACAATGTGGGACATGTCTGAAGTGCAGCCGGTCGACGTGGATCGTGACCTCGTGGATTTCGAGGTCGTCGGTAAGTGGATGGATGAACAGGGCCTGACATCGGGCGAATTCGAGAAGGTGACCCCGCTCGGCGGCGGCACGCAGAACATCATGCTGCGCTTCACCCGCGGCGACCGCGACTACGTGCTGCGGCGCGGTCCCAAGCACCTGCGGGCCGCCAGCAACAACGTCATCCGCCGCGAATCGCGCATTCTCGGCGCGCTGGACGGCACCGGCATCCGCGCGCCCAAGGTGATCGCCGCGCAGGACGACGACGCGCTGATCGGCGCCGCCTTCTACCTCATGGAACCGATCACCGGCTTCAACCCGCAGAACGAACTGCCCCCGCTGCACGCCGGCGACGCCGAGGTGCGGCGGCAGATGGGACTGTCCGCGGTGGAGGCCATCGCGCGCCTCGGCTCGCTCGACCACGAAGCCCTCGGGCTGGCCGATTACGGTAAGCCCGAAGGCTTCCTGGAACGGCAGGTGCCGCGCTGGCTCAAGGAACTCGAGTCCTACAGCGTCAACGAGGGCTACCCCGGACCGGAGATCCCGGGCCTCGAGCGCGTCGGGGAATGGCTCGACCGCAACCGGCCCACGCACTGGCGGCCCGGCATCCTGCACGGCGACTGCCATCTCGCGAACATGATGTTCTCCTTCGACGGCCCGCAGGTCGCGGCCATGGTCGACTGGGAGATGTCCACCATCGGCGATCCGCTGCTGGATCTGGGCTGGCAGATCGCCACCCGCCCGGAACCCGGCACCACCGGCGCGGCGCTCATCGGCACGCTCGGCGCGGTCGGCGGACTGCCCACCGCGGAGGAGATGATCGCGCACTACGGCGAGTTCTCCGATCGGGATCTGAGCCACATACCCTGGTACACCGTGCTGGCGTGTTTCAAGCTCGGCATCGTGCTCGAGGGGACGCACGCGCGGGCGTGTGCGGGCAAGGCGTCCAAGGATGTCGGCGACTTCCTGCACGCGATCACCCTGGAGCTGTTCGGCAAGGCGCAGCAGTTGATGGAGTGAGGTGCCCGGCCCGCGCCCGGCTCGTCCGGGGCGGGCCGGCTCGTCCGGCTGTCGTGTGCGTCGCCGGGGCTGCCCGTGCGTGGTTGGCGTGATCTCGGCGCGGCCTGGCTGGATATTGGTGGACGGCTAAATAATGCCACGCTAGGTTGTTGTCCATGTCGATCGTTCCTGATGCCAAAGACTGGACCTGGGTCCTCGAACGCGCCTGCGCCGAATGCGGCTTCGACCCCGAGGCCGTCGCCTTCGACACCGTCCCGGGCCTCGTGCGCGGGAGCGCCGAGCGGTTGGCGGCGGCGCTGGACCGGCCGGACGCGACCGTGCGGCCCGACGATTCGACCTGGTCCGCCCTGGAATACGCCGCGCACGTGCGCGACGTGTGCCGGATCTTCGAGCACCGGCTCGACATCACCCGGACCGGCGGGCCGCGCCCGGGGCCGGTCATCGGCGGCTACGACCCGGCGGTGGCGGTCGACGCCGGAATTCCCCTGTTCGCCAACTGGGATCAGGACGTCACCGCCGTGGCGGAGAACTATGGCGCGCAGGCGCCCGCCGCCGTCGCGGCCGAACTGCGGGCGGCGGCCGAAACAGTGGCCCGCGCTTTCGAATTCGTGCCGGCGGCCGAGCGCGACCGGGAAGCGCTGCGCGGCAACGGTTCCCGGTTCACCGTCGAGACCCTGGCGCGGTACTTCGCCCACGATCTCGTGCACCACGTCCACGACGTGGAAAAGGTTGGCGCCGAACGCGTCTGACGATCGGATCCGGCTAGGCGGCGGGTTCCTGCTGCGTGGTGCAGTGGATGCCGCCACCGCCGGCGGCGATGCCGTCGATGTTGACCTGCACGACCTGCCGGTCCGGATACAGCCGGGCCAGGGTGGCGCGAGCGGCCTCGTCGGCCTCGGCGTCGCCGAACTCCGGGGCGATGACCGCGCCGTTGCACACGTAGTAGTTGATGTACCCGGCCGCGAAATCGTCGTTGGCGAATTCCTCGCGAACATCGACGGGCGCCTCGAGCACCTCGACCTCGAGCGGGTTGCCGTGCACATCGGTCGCCGCCCGCAGGATGTCGAGGTGCTTGCGGGTGACCGCGTAGTCGAAGGAATCCGGGTCGTTGTCCAGCCCGGCCACCACCACGCCCGGACGGACGAAACGGGCATAGAAATCGGTGTGCCCGTCGGTGATGTCGCGGCCCGCGATACCCGGTAGCCAGATCACCTTCTCGATGCCGAGCAGCCGGTACAGCTCCTCCTCGACATCGGCTTTCTTCCAGCCGGGATTGCGATTGCTGTTCAGCACACAGCTTTCGGTGATGATGGCGGTGCCCTCGCCGTCGACCTCGAGACCGCCGCCTTCGAGCACCAGCTCGGTGTGCAGCAGTTCCGCGCCGGCGCGGGCGGCGACGATCGAGGCGACCTGCGCGTCGCTGTCGTAATCCTGCTTCTCGCCCCAGCCGTTGAAATTGAAGTCGACCGCGGCGCGACCCGCGCCGAGGACGAACACCGGGCCGGTGTCGCGCATCCACAGGTCGTCGAGCGGGGCCTCGATCAGCTCCACGTCCGGGCCGACGAGACCCCGGGCGAGGTCCTTCTCCGCGGGCCGGACCAGCATGGAGACCGGCTCGAAACGCACGATGGCCCGCGCGATGGCGCCCAGCGCGCGCTGGGTCTCCGGCACCAGCTCCGCACCCCAGACGCCGGCGCTCGCGCCGAACGCCATCCAGGTGCGGGCGTGCGGATCGCCCTCCTCGGGCATGAGCCAGGCGCGGTCGTCGTCCGGGTCGATCGGCTTCGTGCCGGGTTGCCCGCCCGGGTCGTCACCGCACGCGGCCGCGAGCACGCCGCCCAGAACGACGGTGCAGGCCTGCATGAATCGACGTCGTCGCATGGCGAAGCTCCTTGGTTCGCGGGCTTTCTGAATATAGCCAGAAAACCCTTGGCAACCACGAACATAATCTTGACTGAAAATTCAGTCAAGGAGAGTGGTGGTGGTCACCCTCGCGCCTATGGAGCGGATTGGGCAGGTGGCATGCCGATGCAAAGGCGCGAGGTCGGTCGCGAGCGGGTGCATCTGCGGGAGTCGTGAGGTAGTTGGGGTGCGCGGGTGCGGACAAGCCGCGGCGCGCGGGAGGCGTTGTGGGAGGTGTGAGGCCGCAATCCTCGTGAGTGAAGCGCGAGCGGGGGCATCAGTAGGTGCCGTGGGGACAAAGCCTGCCGGTAGCGCGGGTAGTACCGGTCGAAATAAACTGTGCCCCAACGTAATCCGTTGGGGCAGCGAGTTTGGTTCCGACTATGAGCCGGTCGCCGTCAGGTGCAGCGCAGCAGGGCGGTGCGGAGATTGCGGCCGCGCACATCGTCGAGCACCGCCATGCCGAGGCGATTCATGATGTAGCCGAAGCCGAGACCCGTTGCGGGATCGGCGAATCCGAACGAACCGCCGTAGCCGGTCGTGCCGTAGGCGCGTTTGTCGGTGCCGAAGCGGAAGCTGCCGCGGGACTTGCGGAAACCCAGGTGATAGCGGCTGGGGGTGAGCAGGACCAGGTCCTCGGCGGGAACGTCGTCGGCGGTGTCCGCGCTGGCCAGGCGGTCGAGAAGGGCCGTGTCGATGGGGAGTTCGCCGGTCTGACCGGCGGCCGCGCCGTAGACGCGGGCCAGCGCGCGGGCGGTACCGACGCCGCCCGCGGCGGGGCTCTCCACCGACAGGAACTCGCGGCGCGAGGCCCGCGCGGGCGCGCCGACCTGCGGGCTGTTCAGGGCGCGGAAGGACAGGCCGCGCTTGGCGTAGAGCTGAACGCCGATGCGCACCGGCAGATCCCGCTCGAAGCGCAGGATGTCCAGGCCCTCGGTCGCGGACAGCGTGGCCACCCGATCGAGCGAGATCTCCTCCGGCATACCGATGTAGAACTGCAGGCCGAGCGGCTTCGCGAAATCCTCGGCGAGCACCCGGCCCAGCGTCCGCCCGGCCGGCTCGACCCGGCGCAACAGCTCGCCCTGATAGAGGCCCGCGGTGATCGGGTGGTAGCCGTGCCGGGTTCCCGGACGCCACAGCGGCTTCTGCTCCGCCAGGGTCACCGCGAGCGCGTCCAGGTCGGCCATGTCCGTCAGGCGCACCGGGCGATCGAGGGCGGCCAGCCCGGCCTGATGGTCGAGCAGCTGGCGGACGGTGATCGACTCCTTGCCGTGCACGGCGAACTCGGGCCAGTACTCGGCCACCGGGGTCTCGTACTCCAGCCACCCGCGCGAGACCGCCGACGCCATGACGAAGGCCGTGACGCCCTTGGTCGAGGACCACACCGGGGTCATGGTGTCGCGCGCCCACGCCTTGGTGCGCTTGCGATCGCGGTACCCGGCCCACAGGTCGACCACCGGCCGATCCCCGTCGTAGACGGTCACGGCCGCACCGATCTCGCCGTGCTGCTCGAAATTGCGCCGGAACGCATCGGCAACCGGCCCGAACCCGCTGTCCACCTCGCCGTGGACCGTGACCCGCTCACTCATGGTGAAACCGATCGTAGCGGTGCCCGTGGACCGGCCTCAGGGGACGTTCGAAGGGTCAGCGGCCCGCCGGGACGGGCAGGTCGAGCTCGTGCCGGGTCAGGAAATCGAGGATCGTGGCGTGCCAGGCGCCGGGATGTTCGAGCATCAGGACGTGACCCGCCGGGATCTCGGCGTACTCGGCGCCGGGGATCGCGGCGGCCAGGTGGCGGGAGTTCGCGGGGTCGACGAGGAGGTCCTCGGTGGCCGCGATGACCAGGGTGGGGACCGAGAGGGCGGGCAGGTCGGCGGTCACGTCGGCGGTGGTCACCAGGGCCGCCTGGGCGAGCACGCCGCCGGGGACGTCGGCCGCGGTCCGGGCGATCATCTCGGTGATCTGTTGCGGGGGAAGGGCATTGGTGAACTCGGCGCTGAATCCCGCGAGGAGCACCACGCGCGCGAAGGACTCGGCGTCGCCCGCGGCCAGCGTGCGCTGCCAGAGTTCGGCCGTCGCCCGCGCCCGGTGATCGGCCCGGGCGAAGCCCGCCGCCAGGACCAGCGCCCGCACCCGGTCCGGATGCCGGGTCGCCGCGCGGATCGCGACCGCCGACCCCAGCGAATAGCCGATGAGGGTGAAATCGTCCGCGCCCGACGCGACGGCGGCGGCCACCAGCGCGTCGGCCAGGACGTCGAGGTCGAGCGGGGTGTCATCGGCCGGGTAGTCCGAGCCGATCACCGTGTGGCGCGCGCTCAGCAGCGGAATCAGCGAGCCGAAATTCGGCTCGATCCCGCCGCCCGCACCGTGCGCGAGCACGATCGCCGGGCCGGATCCGGTCACCTGGGTCGAGAGCGAAATGTTCGTCATGGCACGGACGTTAGGCATTGACATGGATGTGAAGGTCAACCCCGTATGCGGGAGGTCACAGTGCTGATCGGCGAACTCTCCCGGCGCACCGGCGTGCCCACCCGCCTGCTGCGCTACTACGAGGAACAGTCCTTGCTCACCGCGCACCGCGACCCCAACGGCTATCGCTCCTACACCCCCGACGCCCCCGCCCGCGTCGCCCGCATCCGCGAACTCCTCGACGCCGGCCTGCCGACCCGCGACATCCGCGCCCTGTTGCCCTGCACCACCGACACCGGCTTCGAGCACTGCGACCACTCCCGAAAAGTCCTGCACGACGGCCTGACCCGCCTCGACACCCGGATCGCCGACCTGACCCGCCGCCGCGAACTCCTCGCCGCCCACCAGGACACGAACCCGCACTGACCTGTCTCGTCAGCTGCCGATGGGGTCGCCGCCCATCAGGATCCGAACCCGCGCTGCCCCGCCCCGCCGACTGCCGATGGGCTCGCCGCCCGCCTGCCGCCGAGACCCCGCCCGAGGCAGCCCCGGTGCGGCGGCCTGTGGCGCTGATAAGTGGGCCGGGTGGTCGCCGGGCGAATCGGCCCGGAAAGCTCGCCGGAATCGGGCAGACTGCACGGCACCGCATTACCGGACCTCGGAACCCGCTTCCACCGAGCGGGCAACCGGCGGTCTTCGCCGCGTGCGCACCACCGGTTCGCGTTCGCCGGAAGCCCACGCGGTGTGGTGATGCGCGCGACCGGATGAATGCATGGGCGGATCGGGAACACATGGTGCGCTTGTAGATTGCTGGCGCAATCGTAGTGCGGGTTCGACACGGGGCTTGGGTGCGGGATCGAGGTAGACCAGCCGGTAGCGTGGGGGTTCGTGCCTGGAATCTCTCGGATTACCGGTTCGTTGCTGCGAACCAAACCTGTGGAACAGCTCGCGTCGGACGGGGAGCACACCGCGCTGCGGCGGAGCATGGGGCTGGTGCCGCTGATCTCGCTGTCGGTGGGCGCGACGCTGGGCACCGGGATCTTCGTGGTGCTGGGGGAGGCCGCGCCGCTGGCGGGGCCCGCGGTGGTCATCTCGTTCGCGATCGCCGCACTCGCGGCCCTGTTCTCGGCGCTGTCGTACGCGGAACTGGCGGGGGCGGTACCGGTTTCGGGCTCGGCGTACTCGTACACCTACGCCACGCTCGGGGAGATCGTGGCCTGGGTGTGCGGCTGGTGCCTGCTGCTGGAGTACGGGGTATCGGTGGCGGCGGTGGCCGTGGGCTGGGGTGCGTACCTGAACGAATTCCTGGGATCGACCGTCGGATGGCGGATTCCGGACGCGCTGTCGTCCGCGCCGAGCGAGGGCGGGATCATCAACCTGCCCGCCGCCGTCGTCGTGCTGATCGCCATGGCCGTACTGCTGGACGGTATTCGAGAGAGCGCGCGGGTCACGACCGTCACCACGATCATCAAGGTCGCGGTCCTGGTGTTCTTCGTCGTCGTCGCGGTCACCGCCTTCGACTCCGACAACCTCCACCCCTTCGCCCCGGCGGGGGTCGCGGGCGTCGGCGCCGCCGCCTCCATGGTGTTCTTCTCCTTCATCGGCTTCGACGCCGCCTCCACCGCCGGCGAGGAAGCCAAGAATCCGCAGCGGGATCTGCCGCGGGCGATCATCATCTCGCTCGGCATCGTGACCCTCATGTACGTGCTGGTCGCCCTGACCGCCGTCGCGGCCGTCGGCGTGGACGAGGTCAGCGGCTCGGGGGCCTCGCTCGCCACCGTGCTCGAAAGCGTCACCGGGAAGGGTTGGCCCGCAACCATTCTCGCCGCCGGCGCGGTGATCGCCATCGCCTCGGTGGTGCTCACGGTGCTGTACGGGCAGACCCGCATCCTGGTCGCCATGTCCCGCGACGGGCTCATGCCGCGCGTGTTCTCCCGCGTCGGCGCCAAACGGGTGCCCACCGTCAACACCGTGATCGTCGGCGGTGTCGTCGCGGTGCTCTCGGCGCTCATCCCGCTCGGAGAACTGGTGAACGCCACCAACATCGGCACCCTGGTCTCGTTCGGCCTGGTGAACGTCGGCGTGCTGGTGCTGCGCCGCACCAAACCCGAGCTGCCGCGCACCTTCCGGACCCTGGTGCCGCTGGTGCCCGTGCTCGGGGTGGCCATGTGCGTGTGGCTGCTCGCGCATCTGCCGGGCGTGACCTGGCTGGCCTTCCTGCTCTGGTCCGCCGTCGGGCTGCTCGTCTACTTCGGATACGGCCGTCGCCGATCGCTGTTGAATCGGGCCCGGACTCCGGGCGGCGGCGATGGCTCGTAGGCTCGATGGTGTGCGAGCGCTGGAGCAGATTCGAAATTGGCCGGTTCGGCACGCCGCGGCGGGTGTCGCGGTGCGCGGTAAGGGCGGGGTCGACGCCGAGGGGGAGACCGATCGGGTCTTCCGGCTCGCGTCGGTGACCAAACCCCTTGTGGCCTACGCGGTTCTGGTCGCGGTGGAGGAGGGCGCGGTCGAACTCGATCAACCCGCCGGACCGCCCGGATCCACCGTGCGGCACCTGCTCGCCCACACCTCCGGGCTGGCCTTCGACACCACCGAGGTGCTGGCCGAGCCCGGCGCGCGGCGGATCTATTCCAGCGCCGGATTCGAGGTGCTCGCCGATTTCGTCGCAGGGCAAACCGGAATAGCGTTCGGCCGCTACCTGCACGAGGCCGTTTTCGAGCCGCTCGGCATGACATCGTCCGTGCTCGACGGCCCTGCGGGGCACGGGGCGCGCTCCTCGGTCGCCGATCTGCTGCGATTCGCCAGTGAATTGCTGGACCCGGTTGTCGTTAGTCAGGAATTGCTCGGCGACGCCTGCGCAGTGCAGTTCCCGGACCGCAACGGAATACTGCCCGGCTACGGGTCGCAGCGGCCCAACGATTGGGGTCTCGGCTTCGAAATTCGCGACCACAAGCTGCCGCACTGGACGGGTGGGTCCAACTCGCCGGGTACTTTCGGGCACTTCGGGCAAACCGGAACATTTCTGTGGGTCGACCCGGACGTCGGCATAGCGTGTCTCGCGCTGGCGGACGAAAATTTCGGTGACTGGGCGCGCGCGGCGTGGCCGACCCTCAGCGACGCCGTGATCGCGGAGTTTGCGTAGAACGCCGACACGGCCGATAAGTAACACACGTAACACCGGACACTCCAGTAAGCTCGGGCATCGCTGGCTCGATGGGTCGTTGGGGAAGACGTCCCCGTCGGAGCCGGAGGTGTTAGTGGTGCGCGGATCGAATCAGTTCGCCGACGCGACGTCTGGTGTCGTCTACATCCACTCGTCGCCGGCCGCGCTGTGCCCGCACATCGAATGGGCACTCACCTCGACCCTCAAGGCGCCCGCGAAACTGCGCTGGACCGCGCAGCCCGCGGCGCCGGGAAATTTGCGCGCGACCACCGATTGGTACGGTCCGGTCGGTACCGGCGGGCGGTTAGCCAGCGCATTGCGAGACTGGACCGTCCTGTCCTTCGAAGTCACCGAGGACGCCAGTGAGGGTGTGGACGGTGAACGGTTCAGTTTTGTTCCGGGCCTCGGATTATGGAGCGGCGCGACGAGCGCGAATGGCGATGTGATGGTCGGGGAAATGCGATTGCGCGCCATTGTCGAGCAGGCCCGCGGCAATGGCCGGAGCTCGGCCACCGATATCGCCGCCGAGATCGACCGCGCCCTCGGCACCGCCTGGGACGACGCCCTCGAACCGTTCCGCTGGGCCGAGGAAGGCGCCGAAGTCACCTGGCTGCGCCGCGACGTCGGCTGATTCACCGGTCGCCGGGCCCCGGGAGCTCCGCACCGATACCGTCGAACGTGCGTGTCGTGCACGGGAATCGCCCGGCGCGCGTCGAGAATCCGCTGGCGGGTATTCGGCAGATCGAGACAGGAGTTCGCATGCGCATCGGTTCATCGGCCCTCGTGGTACTCGGCGCGGTCGCGGTGCTCGCGACAGCGGGCTGCAGCGAGGACTCGACCTCCGAGTCCGCCCCCGCCACCTCCGCCGAGGCGTTCTCCCAGGATTCGCGCCCCGCCGCACCCCTCGACCCGAAACTGCCCGTCGTGGACTGCGGCCCCGGCCCCCTCGGCCTGGCGGTCGTCGCCTACACCCAGAAGGGCACGGAATTCTGCGGCACGGCGCTGGCCGTCACCACGTCCTATACCGACGCCCGCAAGACGCAGGAGAGCGGTGACATCCCCGTCACCATCGAGAACGTGCGCTGGATCTGCGGTGAGCGCCAAGGGGATCCGAATCCCTTCCAGGAGTGCTCGAGCCAGAACGAGTCCGCGGATCGGATTCGACTCCAGTCCTGAGCGCGATGCCTCACGACGTGGCGGGTCGTCGTTCGGCCCGCCGCACCGCGACGAGGTTGACCGCCGCCAGCACCGGCAGCGTCACCGCGAAGACCGCGGGCGCGATCATGTAGGTGTCGATGGACACCGCCCCGGTGTTGGTATCGACGACCAGGCTCTGGGTCACCAGGAAGACCGCGAGCAGCGCGCCGCCCACCGCCCAGCCCAGCACGATCGCGCCGGAGATTTTGCGCGGCAACAGAAAAGCGGCCCCGATGGGTACGGCGGCGGCGAACAACGCGGCCGTGGCGAACTGCCAGGCGTAGCCCGGGCTAAGCGCGGCCCGCTCGTCGATCGGTGCGTGCGCCAGCAGCAGCGCGACCGAGCCGATCCCGCCCAGCACCGCGCTCGCGATTCCGAATCCGTCCCGCGGCGACCGGAACTCGAACTCTCGCCGCCATCCGGTGAGCAGCGCGACCGCCGCCACCGCGCCGCTCGCGGCGATCGCCGCCTGCCCGCCGACCAACAGCCGATACCCCGTCGCGACCGAGAGGTCCGAGCCGCTGCTCGCCATCCACGCCGGCAGTTCGGCGAACGCGACCACACCCCACAGCGCGGCCAGCCCGAACCCGGCGAGCATCGCCGCACACGCCTCTTGCCCGATCCGCCGCCCGAACACGAACCGCCGGGCGTAGGCGATCACCCCCGCCGCCAGCGCCCCGAACCCGAGCGCGCGAACATAGAAGTCGCCGTGGGTGAGCACGAGCCCGATGTCGTACGGATGCGGGAAACCTATACCGGAATAGCTATAAGTCGCGAAGGTCGCGCCCCCGCTCCACAGCACGAGCGCTCCGCCGAGAACGACCGCGATCGTGGCCACCCAATTGCAGATTCGGACAAACCTCTCCCGATTGGGAGTAGTCGGGCCCTGCTCCGGCGATACCGCCGGTCCGGACTCCGAGGGCGGCAACTCCCGCCCGGCGGCCGCCGACACGCGCTGCCCGGTTCGTGGCGACGAGTCCCTGACGGGCGCCGGCGTCGGGTTCGCGCTGTGTTCGGCTGTGGGCGGGGCATTCCCGCCCGGCGCGCCGGGGGACCCGGGCATCGGTGTGCGGGCGGCGGGGTCGGACGGGTAGGGGAGGGTCTCGTCGTGTTCGGTGGAGAACGGGAGTGGGGTGGGGTCCGGCATGGGGCGTGGGCCGGATCGTTCGGTGGGTGAGGGGGATCCGGGGCGGCGGACCCGGGTCGGGTGGGCGGCCTGGTTCAGGACCGCGCGAGCGGCGGTGGCCAGGGCGGTGCAGGTGGGATAGCGGTTGCGGGGATCCTTTGCCAGGGCCGTGGCTATGACGTTGTTCAGGGCCGGGGGCAGGTCGGGGCGCAGGTCGGTCGGGCGCGGGGGCGGGGTGTGCATGTGGGCGGCGATCACGGGGGCGGGATCGCGGTGGGGGAAGGGCTTTCGGCCGGTGAGGATCTCGTAGAAGGTGCAGCCCAGGGAGTAGATGTCGGCGCGGTGGTCGGCCGGATCGCCGTTGAAGCGTTCGGGAGCGGTGTAGGCCAGGGTCGCCACCAGGTGGGTGACGGTCAGGGAGTCGTCGAAGGCGCGGGCGATCCCGAAGTCGGACAGCACGGCTCGATCGGCGTCGTCATCGCTGCGGTCGATGAGGATGTTCGCGGGCTTCACATCGCGATGCAGAATCCCGTGCCGGTGCGCGTAGTCCAGGGCGCGGGCCGCATCGGTGAGCAGATTCAGCGCCACCTCGGCGCGCACCCCGCCGCGGGCGGTCGCCGTCAGCGTCGCGGCGTCCCCGCCGTTGACGAACTTCATACAGATCCACGGCGTCTCGTCCTCGGGACCGCTGCGGTCGTAGATGGGCACGATGTGCGGATGCTCGAGCCGCGCCACCAGCGCGGCCTCCCGATCGAAGCGGGCGCGCACCCCCGCGTCCCGGGCCGCGTCCTCGTTGAGGATCTTCAGCGCGATGCGGCGTTCGAGCCGCGGATGCGCTGCCAGATACACCCGGCCCATCCCGCCCACACCCAGCTCACGCTCGATCGTGTACCCGGCGAAGACCGCCCCCGGATCCAGCCGCATAGCGCCGCCTCCGCCGAAATTCCCTGTGCCAGCGAGAAAACCCTACGCTCCCGGCGCGTGCGGGGCAGGGGATCGGCTCGAGGGCGTCGGTGCACGAACCGAAGAACCGGAGGCGGGCCGTGCTCGCCGGCCGCCGGGCAGTCGTTGCGGCGGGGTCGGGCACGGAGCGGAATCGCCCACGGGGACAGTTGCATTCCGCGTGGGATCCGGCTCGTGCCGGGCCCCGGCGAGGGTGCACGGCAACCCATATACACAACCTTGGGCGGTCTCCGAAGAGACCGCCCACGGTGAGCTGTTGGAAAGACCTACAGCGGAATGTTCTTCAAATGGCTCGGCCGCGACGGCGCGGCGGCCAGGGCCGCGGCGATGACCGACCGGGTCTTGGCCGGATCGATGATCTCGTCGACCACGCCGATGGCCACGGCCCGTTCCACACCGCCCGCGATCTGCTCGTGCTCGACGGTGAGACGCTCGATCAGCGCCTCGCGCTCGGCCTCGGGTGCGGCGGCGATGGCCTTCTTGTGCAGAATGCCGACCGCGGCCTTGGCGCCCATGACCGCGACCTCGGACCCCGGCCAGGCGTACACCGCGGTCGCGCCCAGCGAGCGGGCATTCATGGCGATGTAGGCGCCACCGTAGATCTTGCGGGTCACCAGGGTCACGCGCGGGACGCGGGCCTCGGCGAACGCGTGCAGCAGCTTCGCGCCGCGGCGCACCACGCCCTCCCACTCCATGCCGACACCGGGCAGGTACCCCGGGACGTCGGTCAGGACCACCAGCGGAATACCGAACGAGTTGCACAGGCGCACGAATCGCGCGGCCTTCTCGGCACTCTCGGAGTTGAGGCAGCCGCCCATGCGAATGGGGTTGTTGGCCAGCACGCCGACGGTCCGACCGCCCAGGCGGCCCAGGCCGGTGACGATGCTGCGGGCGTAGCCGCCCTGCATCTCCTCGAAAGTGCTTTCACCGTCGACGTTGTCGAGCAGCTCGTGCACGATCGGCTTCACGTCGTAGGCGCGCTTGGCCGACTCCGGCAGCATGGCCTTGAGGTCGACGTCGCCGTGCGCGGCGGCGGTCAGATCGAATTCGCCCTGCTCGGCGAACATCGAGACCAGCCGGCGGCCGCGGTGCATGGCATCGGCCTCGTCGTCGGCCACGATGTGGCAGACGCCGGACTTCTTGCCGTGGGTGACCGGCCCGCCCAGGGTCGCCATATCCACGTTCTCGCCGGTGACGCTGCGAACCACGTCGGGACCGGTGACGAAGATACGGCCTTCGGGGGCCATGATCACGATGTCGGTGAGGGCCGGACCGTACGCGGCGCCACCGGCGGCGAAGCCGAGCACCACGGAGATCTGCGGGACGAGACCGGACGCGCGGACCATGGCCTCGAAGACCAGTCCGACGGCGTGCAGGGCCTCGACACCCTCGGCGAGCCGGGCGCCGCCCGAATGCCAGATGCCGACAACAGGAGTCTTGGAGTCGATCGCGGTGTCGATCGCGTCGACGATGTGCTTGCAGCCCTCCACGCCCATCGCGCCACCCATGACGGTGGCGTCGGAGCAGTAGGCGATGGTGCGCACGCCGTCCACTTCACCGATCGCGGCGAGCACGCCCGACTTGTCGCGGGGATGCAGCGGAAGAACGGTGCCGGGATCGAAGAATCGCTGCAACCGGCCCAGCGGGTCGCGGGGATCGGTCGCGGTGTCAGCATGAGCGGGGGCCATTATGGTCATCGCAAACTCTCCTCTTGGTAAGGAAGTGCGGTCGCTGAGAGCGGCTGCGAAATGTCGAAGTCCCGGCGGGAAGTTTCTCGTGGGGAGCCCAGTGGGTGCGGGTTCCCCATCAGAAGTCCCCGCCGGGACCACTTGTCTTACGAACCGGCGCTGATCCGAGCCGCGTTAACGGCTCGGAGATGCGTCAGTACCGGCCGAAGGCGAGCGCGACATTGTGCCCACCGAAACCGAAAGAGTTGTTGATCGCGTACTCGATGTCCTGACGGCGAGCCTCGCCGTGCACGACATCCAGGTCGATCTCCGGATCCTGGTTCTCGAGGTTCAGCGTCGGGGGGACGATGCCGTCCCGAACACTGAGGACCGTGAGCACCGACTCGAGCGCGCCGACGGCGCCGATCGAGTGGCCCAGGGCGGACTTGGGCGCGTAGACCGAGGCGTGCGAAACGCCTGCCTTGTGAATCGCGTTCTTCTCCGCGAGGTCACCGATGGGGGTGGCCGTCGCGTGAGCGTTGACGTGGGTGATGTCCTTGGGGGACAGACCCGCGGTCTGGATGGCCCGGGTCATCGCGCGACCCGCGCCGGTGCCCTCCGGATCCGGCGCCACGAGGTGGTAGCCGTCCGAAGTGATACCCGCGCCCATCAAGCGGGCGTGGATGGTGGCGCCACGTGCTTTGGCGTGCTCCTCGGTCTCGAGGACCATGAGCGCGCCCGCCTCGCCGAAGACGAAGCCGTCGCGATCCTTGTCGAAGGGACGCGAGGCGCCCTTCGGATCGTCGTTGCGGGTGCTCATCGCACGCATCATCGAGAAGGCCGCGATCGGAACCGCGTCGATGAAACCTTCGACACCACCGGTGACGACCATGTCGGCGTCACCCATGGCGATCATCCGCCAGGCGTTGGCAATGGCCTCCGAACCCGACGAGCACGCCGAGACCGGAGTGATCACTCCTGCCCGGGCCTGGAGTTCCAGGCCCACGACAGCCGACGGACCGTTCGGCATGACCATCTGAACAGCCAGCGGCGAGATCTTGCGATAGCCGCCGTTCTTCAGCTTGTCGACCGAGTCGATGAGGGCGTCGCCGCCGCCGAGACCGGTACCGATGGCCACACCGAGGCGCAGCGGGTCGATCTCCGGCGTGCCGGCGTTCTTCCACACCTCACGACCGAGGACCATCGCCAGCTGCTCGACGTACGCGAGCCGCCGGCATTCGACCCGGCTGAGCAGGGTGTCCGGCCGAACCTTCAGGTGACCACCGATACGGACCGGGAGGTCGTACTCGGTGATGAAGTCATCCTCGAGAACGTCGATGCCGCTCTCGCCATTGAGGAGGCCCTTCCACGTCGCATCGACGTCACCGGCGATCGACGTGGTCGCCGCCATGCTGGTTACGACGATGTTGGGGAAGTTCCCGTTCAAGGTGGAAGGAGTGGTCACAGTTCGGTCCTACTCGCTTCCGAACTTGGCCTTGAGCTCGCTGGCCGCATCGGCGTTCTCGGCCTCGAGCTTCTGGATGTACGACACGGCGTCGCCGACGGTCTTCAGGCTGGCGAGATCCTCGTCGGGGATCTTCACGCCGTACTTGTCCTCGGTCTGAACGGCGATCTCGACCATCGAAAGGGAGTCGATGTCCAGGTCGTCGACGAAGGACTTCTCGATCGTGACCTCGGAGGGCTCGATACCGGTCACCTCTTCGATGATCTTGCCAAGCTCTTCGACGATCTGTTCCTGGGTCAAAGCGGCCACTGTGGTGGCTCCCTTCATATTCCTGATAGTTGGTCGGATTGTTTTTTGTTGCTGCGGTCGTGTTCGCGTCGTCGCCGTTGACGATGCGGACCGCGAGTCAAGCTAGTCGGTGGCTGTGAGCTCGACCAGCGCGGGGATGTCCCCGGGGGTCTTGAGCGCCAGATTCGGGGTGCCCTTGAGCTCCCGCTTGGCGATACCGACCAGAGTTCCCGCCGGCGGCAGCTCTGCCACCGCGGAAACGCCCGCCGCACGGACGGTTTCGGTGCACAGGTCCCACCGCACGGGGCGGGTGACCTGGGCAGCGAGCTTGTCGATCGCGTCCTGGCCGGAGACGACCGGCTTGCCGTCGAAGTTCGACAGCAGCGTCCGGGTCGGCTCGCCGGGAACGATCTTGGCTATGGCCGCGGCCACGGCGTCCTGGGCAGGAGCCATGAATGCGGTGTGGAAGGCGCCGGCGACCGGCAGAGCCCGGACCCGCGCCTTTTCCGGTGCGCTGTCCGCCAGCTCGGCGAGCGCGTCCAGCCTACCGGCGGCCACGATCTGACCGACCGCGTTGCGGTTGGCCGGGATCAGGCCGAGTTCTTCGAGCCGGGCGAGCACGGCGGCTTCGTCACCGCCGAGCACCGCGGACATTCCGGTCGGCTCGAGTGCGCAAGCCTTGGCCATCTCCGCGCCGCGGAGAGCGGCCAGTGCCACCGCGTCGTCGGCCGAGATGACCCCGGCGACGGCAGCGGCGGCGAGTTCGCCGACCGAGTGTCCGGCGACGATGGTATCGCCGGGCAGCGAATCCTGGGGGATTTCCGCGAAAGCCAACAGGGCAGCCGCCACAACCAGGGGCTGAGTCACCGCGGTATCGGTGATCTCCTCCGCGGTTGCGGTCGTGCCCAAGCGAAGCAGGTCCAGTCCCGAGGCCTTCGACCACAGTGCGATTCGATCAACCGCACCGGGCAGTTCGAGCCATGGGGTGAGCATGCCTGGTGTCTGAGAGCCCTGTCCGGGCGCGAACAACGCGATCACGCCTCTAAGAGAACACTGTGAGGCCGGTCTCCAGAGATGTCGGCGCGAATGAAGGTTTGCGGGCAGTTTTGTGGGGAGTCCACAAACGGCCACGTGGCTCGGCCGGATCGTCCGATTCCCGAATCGCGTTACACCCCATCTACCGGATCTGTGACGGGCGCTACATCTGAGGCTGAAGTGGGCGATTCGTTACGGGTTCGTGTCAGCCTGCCTATCGTGGAGGCGATTCGTAACACGTAGGCATCGCGCGGATTCATCGGATCCCGGCCCGTGATGTCGGCGATACGCTTCAACCGATAGCGGACGGTGTTTGGATGAACGAACAGTTGCCGCGCACAAGTTTCGACGGCTCCGCCGCAGTCGAGATAGGCGTCCAGGGTGTTGGCCAGGTCGCTGGCGGCGGCCAACGGTAACACAAGATTCTCGTTGAGGGCGTTCACGGCCGCCCTGTCCCCGAGCAGGGCCCGTTCGGGCAGTAGTTCCGAGGCGTGGACCGGGCGCGGAGCGCCCCGCCAGCCCACCACCGCCTCCATGCCGGCCATGGCCTCGACCGAGCTGATGTGCGCCGCGGACAGCGTGCGGGTGGTCGGGCCGATGACGACGGGACCGTCGGAGAAGACCTCGGCGAGCAGATCCGCCAGGAACGGTGAGGGATAGAGGGGATCGCCCAGGTGGCCGCTGACCACCATCACCAGCCGGGCGCCCTGCACCACGGCCAGGGCCGCGCGATTGTGCCGGGCGGCGATCGCGTGCACCGCACCCATGCTGTTGACCTGATCGCTGGGCGGGGTGCCGACCAGCACGGTGGCCGGGGCTGTCGCGTCCCAGTTCAAAGTCGCTGCGCGGGAAAGCATTTCGGGCCCGGTGTCGCCGCGTACCACGGCGTCCACGACCAGGGCCTCCAGCCGGGTGTCCCACGCGCCGCGCGATTCGGCCGCGCTGGCGTACACCGAGGCGGCCGCGAAACCGAGCTCACGCCCGTATCGCAGCACCGCCTCGGTGAGCGCCACCAGCTGCCGGTCGTTGCGCGCGAGCGCGGGCAGCCACTGTTCGAAGAACTCCATGGCCACCCGGACCATGTCGACGGTCTGGCGCAGCGTCAGCCGCCGCGCCAGATCGTCCGGGATCACCTGGAAGGCGTCCAGGCTGAACCTGATGTCGCTCTCGGGATCCTGCAGCCACTCCAGGAAGTTCACCACCGCCGTCTGCACCAGCATCTGGACCCCGGCCCGTTGGGCGGCATCGAGATTGGCGAAGAACGGCAACCGATCCTGCATCGACGACACGGCCTCGGTGGAGAGCCGTCCCGAGAACTGCTTCACCCGTTTGAGCAGGGTGTCCGGCAGTGGATCCCGGGTTTGCCGATTCGGGGAGAGCGCGCCGGTCGGGAGGTAGACCTCATGTTCGGAGGAGCCTTCGTTGATCCGGCGCGGCCTCGGCGGTTTACGTTCCACAGTGTTTATCGTGCGTTATGCGTCTCCGCCTTCGGTACCGGGTGCCGCCTTCGGCGCGGCGTTGACGTCGTCGATCCGGTAGCGGGCGGCGGCTTCCACCAGCGTGGCCTGGTCGATCTTGCCCGCTTTGGCCAATCCCGACAGGGCCGCGATCACGATCGATGCCGCGTCCACATTGAAGACCCGGCGTGCCGCGGGCCGCGTGTCGGAGAAGCCGAAACCGTCGGTGCCGAGGGAGATGAACTCGCCCGGAACCCACTGGCGGATCTGATCGGGCACCGCGCGCATCCAGTCCGAGGCCGCCACGAAGGGACCCTCGGCCTGCGAAAGCGCCTGTGTCACATAGGGCTGTCCCGGATCGGTGTCCGGATGCCGCAGCCGCGCGATCTCCTTGGCCAGGGCCTCCTTGCGGAGTTCGCCCCACGAGGTCACCGACCAGACGTCGGCCTGCACACCCCACTCCTCGGCCAGCATCTGCTGTGCGCGCAGGCCGTCGGGCATGGTGACGCCCGCGACCAGGATCTGCGCGCGCACCGCGCCCTCGCCGCCGCGCTTGTAGAGGTAGATGCCCTTGAGCAGGCCCTCCACGTCCAGGTTCTCAGGCTCGGCCGGCTGGGACTGCGGCTCGTTGTAGAGGGTGATGTAGTAGAAGATGTCCTCGCCGCCGAACTCGTGATGCTCCGAGCGGGCCTCGGGATCGGTGCCCGGCAGGGCCTCCTGGTAACCGGTGATGCCGACGCCGCCGCCGTACATGCGGCGCAGGCCGTCCCGCACGATGTGGGCGAGCTCGAAGGCGAACGCCGGATCGTAGGGCACGCAGGCCGGATTGGTGGAGGCGAGCAGCAGCGAGTGACCGTCGTTGTGCTGCAGGCCCTCACCGGTCAGCGTGGTTCGCCCGGCGGTTGCTCCCAGGACGAAACCGCGCGCCATCTGATCCGCGGCGGCCCAGAGACCGTCGCCGGTGCGCTGGAAGCCGAACATCGAATAGAAGATGTAGAGCGGGATCATCGGCTCGCCGTGGGTGGCGTACGAGGTGCCGACCGCGGTGAACGACGCGGTCGATCCGGCCTCGTTGATGCCCTCGTGCAGGATCTGGCCGACCGAGGATTCTTTGTAGGCAAGCATCAAATCGGCGTCGACCGATGTGTACAACTGGCCGTTGCGGTTGTAGATCTTCAATGACGGGAACCACGAGTCCATACCGAAGGTGCGGGCCTCGTCGGGGATGATCGGCACGATGCGCTTGCCGATCTCCTTGTCGCGCAACAGTTCCTTCATCAGGCGCACGAAGGCCATCGTGGTGGCCACGCTCTGCTTGCCCGAGCCCTTGCGGACGGTGCGGTACGCCTCGTCGCCGGGGAGTTGCAGAGGCTTTGCCGCGGTGCGCCTCTCGGGCAGGAAGCCGCCCAGGTTCGCGCGCCGGCCCATCATGTACTGGATCTCCGGGGCGTCCATGCCGGGGTGGTAGTACGGGGGCAGGTACGGGTTCTTCTCGAGCTGCTCGTCGGTGATCGGGATGCGCTGCACGTCGCGGAAGGCCTTGAGGTCGTCCAGCGTCATCTTCTTCATCTGGTGCGTGGCGTTGCGGGCCTCGAAGTGCTTGCCCAGGCCGTAGCCCTTGATGGTCTTGGCGATGATGACCGTCGGCTGTCCCTTGTGCGCCATGGCCGCCGCGTAGGCCGCGTAGACCTTGCGGTAGTCGTGGCCGCCGCGCTTGAGGTTCCAGATGTCGCCGTCCGAGAGGCCCTTGACCAGTTCCTTGGTGCGCGGGTCGCGGCCGAAGAAGTGCTCGCGCACGTACGCGCCGTCGTTGGCCTTGTACGTCTGGAAGTCGCCGTCGGGGGTGGTGTTCATCAGGTTCACCAGCGCGCCGTCGCGGTCGGCCTGCAGCAGGGCGTCCCACTCGCGGCCCCACACGACCTTGATGACGTTCCAGCCGGCGCCGCGGAAGAACGCCTCGAGCTCCTGCACGATCTTGCCGTTGCCGCGGACGGGGCCGTCCAGGCGCTGCAGGTTGGCGTTGATGACGAAGGTGAGGTTGTCCAGGCCCTCGTTGGCGGCGACCTGAATGAGCCCGCGCGATTCGGGCTCGTCCATCTCACCGTCGCCCAGGAACGCCCACACGTGCTGATCGGAGGTGTCCTTGAGCCCGCGATCGTGCAGGTAGTGGTTGAAGCGCGCCTGGTAGATGGCGTTCATCGGGCCCAAACCCATGGAGACCGTGGGGAATTCCCAGAAGTCGGGCATCAGGCGCGGGTGCGGGTAGGACGACAGGCCGGCGCCGGGGCCGCCGTGCGAGTACTCCTGGCGGAAGCCGTCGAGCTGATCCTCGCTCAGGCGGCCTTCGAGGAAGGCGCGCGCGTACACGCCGGGGGAGGCGTGGCCCTGGATGAAGATCTGGTCGCCGCCGCCCGCGTGGTCCTTGCCGCGGAAGAAGTGGTTGAAGCCCACCTCGTACAGTGCCGAGGAAGAGGCATAGGTCGAAATGTGGCCGCCCACACCGATTCCCGGTCGCTGCGCGCGGTGCACCATGACCGCGGCGTTCCAGCGGATGTAGGCGCGGAAGCGGCGTTCGACCTCTTCGTCGCCGGGGAACCAGGGTTCGTTCTCGGTGGGGATGGTGTTGACGTAGTCGGTGGAGGTGAGTGCCGGAATAGCGACGTGGCGTTCACCGGCGCGCTCGAGCAGACGCAGCATGAGGTAGCGGGCGCGGCCGGGGCCTTCTCGCTTCAGCATTTCGTCGAAGGAGTCGAGCCATTCGCTGGTTTCCTCCGGATCGATGTCCGGAAGGTATGACGCCACCCCCTCGCGGATCACTCGGACCCGGCCCCCCGCCGGGGTTTTTCGTGCCGTGCCGTTTGTGGGACTCGACGAAGAAATCGGGTGCATCAGGTCGGTCAAGACGATTGCTCCTCGTACACAGGGATGAGACATCTGATAAGGCGTCATTACCCCGGGTTGTCGCTGGTGGGCGGCATACCCGTAACGATTGGTCCAGGGCGCACCTCACATCCTCGTGCATGGTGCGTCCCAGGTCATCATGTCAGTCGGGAATCGCGTACGGTTTCCAGGGAACCGGCCGAGGCAGCAAGGGGAGGACGATGAAGCAGCTGAACCCGCGGAGGTTCGGATTGGTCTGCGCCACAGCCGCGGTCGGTTTCGGGCTGGTTTTGGCCGGTTGCGCCAACGAAATCGAGGGTACGCCGACGGTGAACGAGGCCGACGCGACCGCGTATCGGGCCGAGGCGGCGACGTCGTCGGCGGCCGCGAGCTCGTCGAAGAAGGCGGCGGCCGAGGCCAAGGCGACGGCCGACAACTGCACCCCGTTCCGCACCACGACCGGCACGGCTGTGGATCGCTACAACGACTTCGTCGACGCGCACGACGCCAACGCGCCGGATCAGACCGAGAAGCGGGACACCGCGGCCACCGCGCTGGAGGAGGCCGCGAAGACCGTCGAGGCTCAGGTGACCGCCTCGGGCGCGGACCTGCCCACCGAGCTGGCGCAGAAGTTCACCGACTACGTGGTCGCCGCGCGCGGACTGGCGACCGAAGTGCGCAAAATGTCCAGTACTGCGCTCGTCGGGCCGCTCAACGACGCAAGTCGGCAGGTCAACGACGCCTTGAACGCCGTGCGGAGCGCGTGCCCGGCGCGGTGAGGTCGCGGCGATTCGAGGCTCACATACGACATTTAGGGTGCGAATTCGGCCGATCGGCTTGCGCTGCGGCCCATAACCATGTTCGCTTGCATCTACCTATTGTCTGGAGTTGAGGAGGACGCCACCGTGGTCGCCGCGGCGGACGCGCAGAACTACGCTCAGAAGCTTGGCATTTCACACGGAATGGTGATTCAGGAACTGGGCTGGGACGACGATACCGACGACGACCTGCGGGCCGCCGTTGAAGAGGCCATCGGGTCGGAACTGCTCGACGAGGACACCGATGAGGTCGTCGACGTCGTGCTCTTGTGGTGGCGGGACGGTGACGGCGACCTGGTCGACGAGCTCCTCAATGTCATCACCCCCTTGGCCGATGACGGCATCGTCTGGGTCCTGACCCCCAAGACCGGGCATTCCGGCCATGTCGATCCGGCGGAGATCGCCGAATCGGCCCAGCCGGCCGGCCTGACCCAGACCTCGTCGATCAGCCTCGGTGATTGGTCCGGCAGCCGCCTGGTGCAGCCCAAGACGCCCTCGAAGCAGCGCTGACCCGCCGCTTCCGTAAGGTTTTCCGGTAGACGGCGCGCCACCTCGTGTGGCGCGCCGTCTACGACTGCCCCGACAGGATGGAGGTTCCCGCATGCCACTCGAAGTCGGCACGCTCGCACCGGACTTCACGTTGAAGGACCAGAACAACCAGGAAGTTTCCCTGTCGGACTACCGCGGCGAGAAGAACGTCCTGGTGGTGTTCTATCCCCTCGCGTTCACCGGCATCTGCCAGGGTGAGCTGTGCAAGGTCCGCGACGAGCTCCCCAAGTTCCAGAACGACAACGCCGAGATCCTCGCGATCTCCGTAGGCCCCCCGCCCACCCACAAGATCTGGGCGGCCGAACAGGGCTACACGTTCCCCCTCCTGTCCGACTTCTGGCCCCACGGTGCGGTGGCGACCGCCTTCGGCGTCTTCAACGAGAAGTCCGGCTACCCGAACCGCGGGACGTTCGTGGTCGACAAGGACGGGATCATCCGTTTCGCGGAGATGAACGGCCCCGGCGAGGCCCGTGACCAGCAGGCTTGGGAGAAAGCCCTCGCCGCGCTAGATTCATAACCCGTCGCCCCGGTTTGTTGGCCGGGGTTGATCCGGATCTCGGCCTCGCGCCGGGGAATCCGGGCGTATAGCTCAGCGGTAGAGCACTGGTTTTACACACCAGCGGTCGGGGGTTCGATCCCCTCTGCGCCCACCATGAACCGGCAGGTGCCTTCGGGTGTCTGCCGGTTTTCTTTGCCCCAGGGGGTAGTTCGTGGGGCAACGTGGGGCAGCCGTCTCTAGCTGAGCACTCGCCGGACATCCGTCCACTGGCTTTCCTCAACTTCGCATATCGCTGAGTGGTGTGGACCCACTAGTGCGAGGGGCACCGGGCAGGTTCTCCGGTCGGACGAGAGGCAGTGTTGCCATCGGGGGGTTTCGTTCATGCGGCTTCTCGGAACCTGTCGCTGAGCGCTGATCCTGGCGGCTGTTTCTGTCCCACGGGACCGGCGATCGGTGCAGTACGCCCGGCGAGTAGTTCCTCGATGCGTGGCCAGGGAATGACCGCGCGAAATGCGCCGCACTGGCGGGCCAGGTTGCTCCCGGCCGCGTCTACCCGGTCTATGGCTTCCCGCAGGCGAGTTGGGTTTTCGCCCAGCGCCTCCGCCAGCCAGAGCAGGCCGGGTGCGCATTTGAAGTGGGTGTAGAAGAACTTGGCGTCCTGGCCGGGGTGCTGACGATCGTAGTAGCCCGGCGTCCCGTATTGCGCCAGCCAATTCGAGAGATGGTCACGTTGGCTTGCCCACCTCGATTGCGGGCCCGGGCGGGCTTGTTCGAAGGCATCTGTGATCGGTTGTCGCGCAGGCAGTCTCTGTACTACCGCGCGAGGGTGTTGCGCTGAGATCGACATCTGTTCGCCCCCGGATGTTGTCCACCTCCGGTTTATCACAGCCTGCACTCTTCGGCCGGTCGCCGGTCTTCGGTCCGGGGCCGATCGTCAGGAGCAACCGACACGTCGGGCCGGGGCGCGTAGCGCGACCCGGCCCGGCATGGCTGCGGAAGGGGAGGCTTACGCCGTCCGGGCGCACATCCCGTTCAGGACCACCACGGCCTGGCCGACCATCGAGTTGTCGCGGCTCTGGAGGGCGTCGGCGTAGGCGTCGATCGCGGCATCCACGTCGCCGGTCGCCTCGATCGCGCGGAGGCGGGTCGCGGCGTCGTCGAGCTCGTAGGGGCGGGGGCCCAGGGAGCTGTAGCTGTTGATGATGTCGGCGGCGGCCAGGCAGGCGGGGTCCATCGCGGACGCGGTGCCGGTGGGGACCACCAGGATCGCGGACGCGGCGCCGACGGTCAGCAGGGCGGAGGACAGGATCTTGCGCATTCGTTCACTCCAAGCGGTTGTGTTCGGTTTGCGGGTTCGAGTTTGCCTGATGCGCCGATGAATACGATCAGGCCCCCGGATGAAGATCTCCGTGCGGGAGCGAGTGTTACGCGGGGGCAGCGGAGTTCGGTCGTTCGGTGGAACAATCGAGGGGTGTCGTCGATTCGTGCTATTCAAGAACTGGCGGACGTGAAAGACCCCGCGTGGCCCGAGCTTCGGGAACTGGTGAGGTGGGCTACCGTCCCCGTGACCGTGCTGCCGCCGGACCCGGAGCAGGCTCGCGACACGCTGATTCGCTTGCAGGTCACCGCACGTTCGACCCTCGGCGCGCTCGCGCTCAACACCGGCGGCATCCTGGTCGACTACGGGTGGCTGCGCATCCTCGGCGGCGGCAGCGCGGAACTGCCCGACCTGGCGACCTCCAACGGCGTGCGCCGGCCCGGTGATCTGCCGACCGACGCGCTGGTCGTCGCCGTCGACGTGCTCGGCGGCCGCTTCGCCGTCAATGGCGGCGAGCTGCCCGGCGAGCCGGGCGAGGTCTGCTATTTCGGCCCGGACACCCTGGAGTGGACCCCGATCGGCTGCGGCCATTCGGCCTTCGTGCACTGGGCGCTCGGCGGCGGCACCACCGAATTCTACGAAGACCTGCGCTGGCCTGACTGGCACTACGAGATCCGCACACTCACGCTGGGACAGGGACTTTCGATCTACCCGCCGCTGTGGTCGGCCGAGGGCCTGGCCGATATCGCCGCGACGAGCAGATGCGCCGCCCCCATGTCCGAGGTCATCGCCCTGCTGGTCGCGACCGCCAAAACATTGCACTGACGCCATATTCGCGCGACAGCGCACCAGGCGACAGATGGCGATAACAAGCGAGCACCCCGAAAACCCGGGCCGCACCCGGGTTTTCGAGGATCACATCACCGGGTGACGATGGTGGCCGAACCGTGCCCGAACAGCCCCTGGTTGACCGCGATGCCCGCGGTGGCGTTCTCGACCTGACGCCCGTCGGCCTGACCGCGCAGCTGCCAGGTGAGCTCGCAGATCTGGGCGATGGCCTGGGCGGGGATGGCCTCGCCGAAGCAGGCCAGCCCGCCACTGGGATTCACCGGGATCCGCCCGCCCAGGGTCGTCGCGCCGCTGCGCAGCAGCTGTTCCGCGCCGCCTTCCTCGCACAGCGCGATGTCCTCGTACCAGTCGAGTTCGAGCGCCGTCGACAGGTCGTAAACCTCTGCGAGCGAAAGGTCTTCGGGCCCGAGGCCGGCTTCCTCGTACGCGGCGTGCGCGAGCGAGGACCGGAAGGTGCGCGCCGGCGGTTCGACGGCCACCGCGGAGTCCGTCGCGAAATCCGGAAGATCCAGCACGGTTTTCGGGAAGGTCGGGGTGACCGTGGACAGCGCCGAGATCCGCACCGGATCCGTGATGCCGTGGCGGCGTGCGTAATCCATGGAGGTCAGCACCAGTGCCGCGCCGCCGTCGCTGGTGGCGCAGATGTCGAGCAGGCGCAGCGGATCCGAGACGATGGCCGAGGCGGCGATCTCCTCGGCCGAAACCTCTTTGCGGTAGCGGGCATTGGGGTTGTTCAACCCGTGCTTGGCGTTCTTCACCTTGACCGCGGCGAAGTCGTCCAGGGTCGCGCCGTGCAGCGCCATGCGGCGGCGCGCGTAGAGCGCGAAGTAGATCGGGTTGGTCGCCCCGAGCAGGTGGAAGCGCAGCCAGTCCGGGTCGTCGCGGCGTTCGCCGCCGACCGGCTGGAAGAAGCCCTTCGGGGTGGTGTCCGCGCCGACGACCAGCGCCACGTCGGTCAGCCCGGCCAGGATCTGGGCGCGCGCGTTGGCGATGGCCTGCGCGCCGGAGGCACACGCGGCGTAGCTGCTCGAGATCTGCGCGCCGGACCAGCCCAGCGCCTGGGCGAAGGTCGCGCCGGAGACGAAGCCCGGGTAGCCGTTGCGGATGGTGTCCGCGCCCGCGATGTAGCCCACGTCCCGATGGCTCACCCCGGCGTCGGCCAGCGCCGCGCGCGCGGCGACGAGCCCGTATTCGACGAAGTTGCGGCCCCATTTGCCCCACGGGTGCATACCCGCGCCGAGGACCGCGATGTCGCGATTCGTGTCAGTCATTGACCGGCCTCCACATCCACACCGTGTGCTCGGCGTCGTCGTCCTCGTACAGCGTGCCGATGGTCAGTTCCACCGGCATGCCGACGGCCAGGTCGTCGACCGTGAAACTGCGGTCGACCTGCCCGAGGATCACCATCTTCTCGACCTCGAGCTCCACCGCCGCGACGACGTAGGGCACGAAGGGATCGGGGGAGACGTAGGGCGCGGGCGGCTTGTACCGGGCATCGGCGTACGACCAGATGCGGCCGCGCGTGGAAAACAGGTACTCGGCGAGCTCGGTGCCGTCGTGCGGACCGGAGCACTGCGGATTACGGCAGGCCAGGGTGTTCTTCGGGAAGTACGGTGTGCCGCACTCGTTGCACCGGGTTCCCTGCAGACGCACCTGACCGTCATCCGCAGTGAACCAGTCGGCCACGGCGGGGCGTTGTTCTTTCTGCACAAGCCGACGTTATAGGAACACGTTCTATTTTGGGAGGGGGAATCCGTTCCGCGCCCGCGTGCGCGCGGGTACGGTGAAGACGGCTGGAGGATATGCCGCGTCCTCGCCCCGACCTGGAGTACCACAACGCGATGGGCACCAAAGCTATTGATCCGCAATCGATCCGCAATGTCACGATCGTCGGTGACCCCGAGGAGACGGGGCGCGTGGTCCACCACCTGCTCCGGCGCTCCGGCAAACCTCGGACCAGCACGGAACCTGTTATTCATTGGGCGCCGGGGCGGGTCGATCACACCATTCGGGTAGCCGAGGTCGCCGAGTGCGCGCCGCTCGCGGAACTCGAGCGCGCCCTGCGGGTGGCGGACGGGCTGATCGTCGTGGTGCACGCCGGCCGGTTCCGCGGCCCGCGCCTGGAAACCCTGCTGCGGATCGCCGACGATCACCAGGTGGCCCGGCTCTGCCTGATCACCGGCCTGAACGATCCCGCCGCCGACTTCGACCGCTGCGTGCGCACCATCGCCGACACCCGCGGCGCGACCCCGCTCCCGCTGCAGATCCCCATCGGCACGGGCGCGAACTTCGACGGCGTCATCGATCTCGTTCAGATCCTGGCCCTGCAACCCCTCGCCGCCGAGCTCTACGGACCGCAGTGGAACCTCGCCGAAAGCCGGTACCGGGCACTGGTGGACACGGTCCTGGACCACCCGGTCCCCGGTTCGCACGCCGGCGAGCTGCCGCTGAACCAGTTCCACCACCGCGTCCGCCGACGCACCCGCATCGGCGATCTCGTGCCGATCCTGTGCAGCGCGGCGCCCAAGAGCAACGACATCGCCCCGCTCCTGGACGCCATGGTTCGGTACCTCCCGTCCCCCTTGGATGTGTGCCAGCCCGAACACGCCCTGGATTACTGACACTTCGCGCCGCGCCCGATCGTCGGGCGCGGCGGCGGGCTCCGAGCGCGGACGGGACGGCGGATGGTTCGAGTGGGGACGGTCGCGTCCGGGACGGTGAACGCCGTGCGCCGAGGCGTTGTCGCCGGCTGCGTCGCGGTCGTCGCGATCACCGGGCTCGCCGCCTGCGTCACCGCACCCGATCGGCAGGCCGAGGCGGACCGGCTGGAGACGGAGATCCGGGCCATGCCCGGGGTGCAGTGGTTGTCGGTCAACTACACCAACGAGTTCTCCTACGGCAGCCGGCTCGACCTGGACGTGGGGATGACCACCGCGTCCGAGGACCAGATCGGGGCTGTTGTCGCACGCATCGACGAGCTGACCGGGCCCGACTTCGACGGGTACCAGCGCACGACCGAATTCACCGTGGCCGAGTTCGCCACGATCGGGCGTGGGGCCGAGCTGTGGGCCGATTCGATCATCGACGACACCCGCCGGGTGCGGCGGTTTCGGGAACTGCTGCCCGTCGGCAGGCTCGAATGGCCGCGACATCCGGCGACTCCCGCCTCCTCGCTCACGGTGTTCGACGTGGAATCCGCGGACGCGGCGATCGTCGCCGCCCGCACGGCTTTCGGCGATCTCCTCGTCACGGCGCACTTCCGTCCCGGGCACATCGAACAGCGCGATTGGCAGGTCACGTTCCCGTTCACCGTGGATCAGGAATCGATTGTGCGCCAGCGGCTTTCCGAGCTGCCCGTGACGAGCGGGTCGATCGCGGTCAGTGGCGACACCGTCACCCGGCTGTCGGTCGACGCGACCCATCCGCCGACCGCCGAGGCCCACCTCGAACAGGTCATCGCAATCCTGCGCCCGCCGAAGGAGAGTCACCTCCTGCTCTCCTGGGGTGACCACAGCGGCGGCCTGGACCCCGGCGAGCTCCGGTTCGCGGGTGTGGTGGACGTCGGCGGGTGCGGCTACCGGCACGACCGCGGCGCGCGCGAGCAGGAACCCGGGCGTTTCTACACCCCCGAGGCGATCGAGCTGCAGCGCAAGCTCCGCGCGAAGTACGACACCTGCGCGCGGTGAATCGGTCGCCGGGTGCTGGCCGGGGGTATGGCGTCGCGGCGTGTGGCAACCCCACGCCCGGGCGGCACTCCGCATAGGAGGGGAGAAGGTCCGTCACGGGCCGGCGCGGTGCGGCTGCCGGTACCGGGTCGAGGCATGCGCGCCGGGTGATCGCCGAGCGATAGCGAAGCGTGTCGCCCCGGTTTGCGGACCAACCCCGATTACCGTGCTCGGAATGCGTCGAGTGCTGCTCGTCCTGTCCGCCGCGATGATGTTCGCGGGCGTCGTCGAAACCCCCGCGGCCGCCGATCCGGGCGGCTGGCAGCGGGCCCTCGAGGACATCGTCGCCTCGGGCGCGGCGGGGGTGCAGGCCCACGTGGAGACACCGGCGGGCCCGTGGGACGGGACGGCCGGGGTGGTGCGGCTGGGCGGCAACGAGCCGATTCCGGTCGGCGCTCGGTTCCGCGTCGGAAGCATCACCAAGACCTTCACCGCGACCGCCCTGCTGCAGCTCGTCGGTGAGGGCCGTATCGGCCTCGACGACAACGTCGCCGGATGGTTGCCCGAGTACGGCTTCGATCCGCGCATCACGGTGCGGATGATCCTGGCCCAGACCAGCGGCCTGCTCGACTACCTCAACGGCGGCTCGGGGTATGCCCCGCTGGTGGGTGATTCGCTCGGCGACATCCGGCGCACCTGGCAGCCCTCGGACTTCGTGCGCTGGGCCACCGACAAACCCCTCGAGTTCGCGCCCGGCAGCGACTGGGCGTATTCGAACACCAACTACATCGTCGCGGGGATGCTGATCGAGAAGGCGTCCTGGCTGCCGTATCACGTCAACATCTACACCCGGATCACGTTGCCGCTGCTCATGTTGAGCACCGGCGTGCCGCAGACCTTCGACCGGGTGCTCGGCCCGCACGCGCACGGCTACTACGACTACGGCGGCGGCCTGCTCGACGTCACCGACCAGAACCCCTCGTACGTGTGGGCGGCCGGCGGAATCGTCTCCTCCACCCGGGATCTGAGTACGTTCTTCGCCGGCCTGCTGGGCGGCCGGCTGCTGGCGCCGCACCTCCTGGCCGAGATGCGCGCGTTCCGGCACGTGAACGACACCTACGACTACGGGCTCGGACTGTACGAGTTCCGGCTCGGCGACGGCTGCGTGGGGCAGGGCCACACCGGGTACGTGAACGGGTTCGGCTCGCGCGCCCTGCGCAGTCCGGATGGGCGCTACAGCATCTCGCTGTCGATCACCGACGCCGCCGGTGACTTCTCCGGTCCGGTGCGCCGGCTCGTCGAATCCGTCATGTGCCGAAGCTGAGCGCGGGTCAGCCGGTCCGGCCGGCGGTTTCCGAGCTCAACTCCGCCAGGATCGCCTGAATCGCGGGACTCGAGTCCGAGCTGGTCCGCCACGCCGCGTACACCTCGCGCTTGGGCGGCCGCAGCAGCGGTCGCGACACCAGCTCCGCACCCAGCGGCGGCCGGGCCAGCCGCGGAATCAGCGCGATGACCGCACCGGAGGCGACCAGCGACAACTGCGTCGCGAAGTCGTCGATGAGGTGGCGGACGTCGGGGTCCTCGCTCGCCTCGGCGAACAGTCGCCGGAACCACTGGTGGCACACCGATCCCGGCGGGCTGGTGACCCAGGCGTGCCCGGCGAGATCGGTGCGGGTGAGCGGTCGGTCGAGCGCGGCGAGCGGATGCGTGCGCGCCATGACGACATCGCCCAGGTCGGTGTCCACCAGGCGCCGGGTCAGCGCCGACGGCAGCGCGGCGGAGAGCCCGTCCGCGTCGTGCACGAGGGCCAGATCCGCGGTGCCGGCGTCCACGCTGTGCAGTGCGCGGTCGGGATCCTGTTCGGTGATGCGCACCTGCAGGCCGGGGTGGCGCGCGGACAGTCGCGCGAGGGCCGGTGCCAGCAGCCCGCGAATGGCGGTCGAGAAGGCGACCACGCGCAGGGTTCCGGTCGGCTCGCCGTGGGAGACCAACTGCGCGGCGGCGACACACCGTTCCAGCGCCTGGAAGACCTCGGGCGCGGACTCGACGATGACCTGACCGGCCGGGGTCAGCACGACCTTGCGCCCGGCGGGCGCGAGCACCGCCACGCCGATTTGACGCTCGAGCCGCTTGATCTGCTGGGAGACCGCCGAGGCCGTGAAGCCGAGCTCCTCGGCGGCCTGCGCGAGGGTCCCCAGTTCGGCCACCGATCGCAGCGCGCGCAATGCTCCGACGTCGATCATGAAGGCAGACTACGGGATTGCGGTCCGGGTCCGGCCAGCTCGGAACCGGTGCCCGGGGCCGCGTCCGCGCCGATCGCGGGCGGTCGCCGACCCCGCCGGGGCGCCGGTCATGATTCCCGGGTACCGGAGTGTGGCGGAATCCACTTCCTTCGCGCCGCGCCGCCCGCCGAGCCTCCGGCCGGGCGGCTCGCGCCGAACACGGAAGTCGATGCGGGCCAATCGGAATACCGCGAATTCGCCGCCGATCGCACCGCCCCGGAACGGCCGCGCGCCCGCGTCGCGCCGGCCCGAAACGGGTGAACATCGACCTCACAGGGGGGTAGCGGGGCTCTGTGATAGTGCGGACCTGGTTAGCATCGATCAGTCGTACTGATCGAGGAAACCCCTGAGGACGTGTGTTGACTACCGACCATCTTGACCGCTGGAACGCCCACGAAGCTTCCGCGGAGGCGATGATTCCGATCATTGGACGGCTGTACCGGGACAAGGGCGTCACCATCCTGCTGCACAGCCGATCGCTGGTGAACAAATCGGTGATCAGCATTCTGCGCACCCACCGCTTCGCGCGCCAGATCGAGGGCGAAGAGCTCTCGATCGAGGAGACCCTGCCCTTCCTCGAGGTGCTCACCACCCTCGACCTGGGCCCCAGCAAGATCGACCTGGGCCGGCTGGTGATGGCCTACCGCGCCGACGACCGCGGTCTCACCGTTCCCGAGTTCACCGCCGACGTGCTCTCGGAGATCACCGGCGCGAACAAGGCCGAGGCCCAGGGCCCGCGCGACGTGGTGCTGTACGGCTTCGGCCGCATCGGCCGCCTGGTCACCCGCCTGCTCATCGAGAAGAGCGGTTCGGGCAACGGCCTGAACCTGCGCGCGGTCGTGGTCCGCAAGGGCGGCAAGGACGATCTGGCCAAGCGCGCCTCGCTGCTGCGCCGCGACTCGGTGCACGGTCAGTTCAACGGCACCATCAAGGTCGACGCGGACAACGACACGATCATCGCCAACGGCAATGTCATCAAGTTCATCTACAGCGACGACCCGGCCGCCATCGACTACACCGCGTACGGCATCAACGACGCGATCCTGATCGACAACACCGGCAAGTGGCGCGATCGCGCCGGCCTGGGCCAGCACCTGCGCCCCGGCATCGCCAAGGTGCTGCTCACCGCGCCGGGCAAGGGCGACGTGCCCAACATCGTGCACGGGGTCAACCACCGCACGCTGGATCAGTCCGAGCAGATCGTGTCCTGCGCGTCCTGCACCACCAACGCCATCGTGCCGCCGCTCAAGGCCATGGACGACGAGTACGGCATCGTGCGCGGGCACGTGGAGACGGTGCACTCGTTCACCAACGATCAGAACCTGCTGGACAACTTCCACCCGGCCGATCGCCGCGGCCGGTCGGCGCCGTTCAACCTGGTGCTGACCGAGACCGGCGCGGCCTCCGCGGTGGCCAAGGCCATGCCCGACTTCAAGGCCAAGATCACCGGCAACTCGATTCGCGTTCCCACGCCGGATGTCTCGGTCGCGATCCTGAATCTGCAGCTGCGCCGCGAGGTCGATAAGGCTGAGGTGCTGGAGTACCTGCGCGGGGTCTCCCTGGCCGGTCCGCTTAGCCGCAACCTCGACTACACCGCCGCCACCGACGTCGTCTCCAGCGATTTCATCGGCTCGCGCGCGGCCTCGATCGTGGACGCCAACGCCACCATCGTCGACGGTGACACCGCGATCCTGTACCTCTGGTACGACAACGAGTTCGGCTACTCCTGCCAGGTCGTGCGCACGGTGCAGTACATCTCGGGCATCGAGTACCCGACGTACCCGCACCTGCCCGCGGACGACCGCGAGGCCGCCCCGGCCGGCGCGCGGTAGCGCTTGACTCTCTGAACGTGTTCGGCCGCCGCGAGATCCGCGGCGGCCGAACACGTTTCGGTGTGCTTCGACGCGGCGGCCCGGCTCAGCGCGGTTGCCCGGCGGGCCGGCGCGCGCGGCAGGCCGCCAGTATGACCTCCCGGGCCGCCCGGCCCTCAGGGGTCGGGAACAGGGCGTAGTTGTGCGGCTGGCCCGGCGCCTCGTGGTAGTCGACCGCGACCCCGGCGGCCTCGGCGCGCTCGGCGAGTCCCCGGGCGTCGGTGAGGAAGATTTCCCGGGTCCCGCTGAACACCGTGAGCGGGGGCAGGCCGGCCATCGGCCCGAACAGCGGGCTCACCCGGGGATCGCGCACGTCCAGGCCGTCCGCGTAGACGCGGCCGATCTCGGCGAATCCCGGTGTCCGATGGAAGGGATCGACCGTTTCGAGGGCGGGCATATCGGGGTGTGACATCGAGGCGTCGAGCCACGGGGAGATCAGGATCAGTTCCGCCGGGCGCGGGCCGTTCGCGGCGGCCAGGGCCTGGGTCGCGGCCAGCGCCAATCCGGCGCCCGCGGAATTGCCGATCACGAAGGTCCGGCCCGGGCCGCGTTCGGCGAGGGTGCGGGCCAGCAGCGCGGCGGTGACCTCGACCATCTCGGCCGCCCCGGCGTGCGGGATCAGCGGATAGATCGGCACGATCGCCTCGGCGTTCAGCTCCCGGCCCAGTCGCGCGGCGAACTTCCAATGCGCGCCCACGATTTCCCGGATGAAGCCGCCGCCGTGCAGGAAGAAGACGGTGTCGCGTACCGGCCCGGGCGGGGTGACGCGGAAGACCGGCCAGTCCCGGAATTCCTCGCGGGTGACCGCGGCGTGTTTACCCAGGGCGGCGGGCGGGCGTACCTCGCCGGTTGTGCGGTCCCGCTTCGCGAGCGCCGCGTGCACCCGGGCCGGACTGCCGAACAGTTCGCGGTCGCCCATCGCCGCCACCAGGGCGGTGACCACGCGGGTCTGCCAACTCGGCCGCGCGGCGCGCTCGTCGGTATTCATGCTCGCTCATCTCCCTGTCGTCCCGTTGGGTGCCGGTGACCGGCACCCATCGAGCCTGACGGACCCCGCACGGCGGCGCTTTCGGAAACCTGCGGTGCCGTGAATTCGATGGACGACAGGGGATGAGTTCGCGAATGGTGCTGGGCCTCAGTAGTTCTCGTCGGCCTCGTCGGCTATCCAGTCACGCAGCCAGGCGGTGGCGGTGGAACCGCTCTCGTCGACCACGTAGCGGGGATAGGACTGGTGCACGCCGGATTCCAGGAAATCCTGTACCTGACGCATCCATTGTTCACCGGCGGGATTCTCGGCGGGAGCCGACAGAATGGCGTTGCCGCCGGGCAGCAGCGCCTCACCGAGAATGGCGTTCAGGGTGAGCGCGTAATTGGGGAATTGCAGCGGATCGGGAGCCGAGAGCTGGGTCATGAAACCCGCGAAGCGGCCGGCCAGATCGTCGTTGGGAACCGAACAGTACAGGTCGCCCTCGGCGCAGAAGGTGCGCACCTTCGGGGTGAGCCAGCCGAAGCCGCCGACTCGGGCGCCGCCCGCTCCGGCGCCGGGCACCGGGGGACCGACGAGCACGTCGGTGGGGGAGCGGCGGGGATCGGAGAGCAGACCGACGGCCACCACCTTCTCGGGCGGAATGACACCGAGGCCGGTGCCGATCTCCGCGGCCAGATCACCGGCGGCGTCGGCGCCCTGGCTGTATCCGATCAGAGCGAACTTGGTTGTGGCACAGCGCGCTGCCATTCTGACGATCATGGCGCGGGCATTGGTGACGGCCTCGAGCTTGGAGCGGCCGTACACCTCGCCCTCCCACGGCAGCGCGGTGGCCGCGTAGTTCACGTAGTCGGTGCGCACGGTGCCGGGTAGTCCGCGGGTGACCCCGGCCAGCATGCCCTGGCCGGGGTCGTCTCTGGAGGTTTCCCAGGTGCCGGGGACGGCCACCACGTTGACGTTGGGGCAATCGGCGGGACTCGCGTAGGCCGGTGTCGCACCGGCCGCGCCGAGTATTCCCGCGGCGGTCGCCAGGACCGTCGCGATGGCGCCGGATGCCGCTTTGAAGGATCGCGTAGTTCGAAAGGACAAGGTCCACACCCCTTGTTTTGTTTCAGAACGTTCGGACGACTTCTCCACACTCACATTGGTGCCGATATGTGCGCCCCCACGCGATGACACCGGGCTTGCGCTCGGTGAGGGGCGACGCGATGGGCCGAAGATATCAAAGGAACCGGATGGTCTGTCGTTGGTTGGCGGAGAAACGCCGTAAACGCCGCTACCAGCGCCTTCGGCTACGGCGAGCCTCGCGAAACCCGCTCCCGGGTGAGTCGCGATCGGAGGCTGATCCGGACCCGCGCCGGGGGTCGGCGCGGACTCGGGTGCGGGGTGCGTCAGGCCGCGCCCGCGGTGCGTTCCACGGCGTCGAGCGCGGGCAGGCTCGCCGCGCGCAGGATCTGGTGGATGAGCGGGACGATGAGGGTCATGTCGATGGCGCTCCAGCCCAGCGACATTCGGTTGTGCACGAAGCCGATGGACACCCCCGAGCGCGGATCGGCCCAGCCGGTCGAGCCGAACGCGCCCATGTGGCCGTAGCCGCGCGGGGCGCGCAGCGCGGGCAGGCTGTGGTAGCCCAGGTGCCAGAACGGCACCACCAGGGCCCGGTCGAGCTGATAGGTGCGCACCCGCTCGAGCGCCCGCACCGTGTGCGCGCTCAGGTAGGGCTTGCCGGCCGCGGTGCCGCCCGCGGCCAGCGCGCCGTACATGGTGGCCAGCCCGGTCGCGGTGCACACCGCGTTGCCCGCGGGCAGCGCCGTCTCGAGGATGCGGGGCCGATCGCCGCGGAAGATGGCCTCCAGCCCGGGGACGTAGATCGAGGCGATCGGCGCGCGTACGAGATTCGGCAGCCGGAAGGCCAGCGCCGCGGCCGGCCCCGGAATCGTGCGGTCGGCAAGGGTTTTCATCGAGCCGACCAGGTCCGCGGGCCGGGTGGGCGCGGTGGCGGGCGGGCGGCCCAGGTGGATGCCGTCGGTGCCGAGCGGCTCGGCGATCTCGGTGCGGAACAGCTCGGTCATGTCCCGGCCGGTGATCGCGCGGGCCAATCCGGCCATCAGCCAGCCGATGGTGAGGGCGTGATAGATCGGGGTGCCGCGCAGGCGATCGGGCGCGGCGGCGGCGAGCCGCTCCTCCATGAGGCGGTGGTCCAGTACCTCCTCGACGGTGGTCGCGGGCAGCGCGGACAGCCCGGCGCGGTGGCTCAGCAGCTCTTCGACGGTGATGTCCGCCTTGCCGTTCGCGGCGAATTCGGGCCAGTACTCGGCCACCGGCGCGGCGTAGTCGAGCAGGCCGCGATCGGCGAGCCGGGCCAGGACGGTGGCCGCGACGCCCTTGGAGGCGGAGTAGATCATGGCCCCGGTGTCGGCGGTCCAGGGCGTGCCGTGCGCGTCGGCCGATCCCGCCCAGATGTTCACGATCGGAACGCCGTGCTGATGCACCGCGAGCGCACCGCCATTTCCACTGCGCCCGGCGAAGATTCGCGCGAAGGTCCGCAGCGGGGCGTCGAATCGGGGATCGGCGGCGCCCTGCACTCCGATCGGCAGACAGGCGGCGGTGACTGACTGTGGTGCGTTCATCGACCAACGATAGCGGCGGGGCGGGCTCGGAAACAAGAGCTGTCTGAGACAGAATGAATTCGCCTGTCCGACACAATGTGCCAACGTCGCGATTCGTTGTGAAATCGTTCGCACGAACAGGCGCGTCCCCGAGATCGGATGTAGTATCTTTCGCTATCGAAAGGGGTTGTTGTGCAACTGTTTTGCAACTCCCTTTCGGCAATGCGACCGTAGGGGGTGTGCCGGGGGCGGGTACTCGAGGATTTCATCGAATATGTCGTAGCGCAGGGGGAACAACGTCGGCACGACGTGGAGTCGGCCGCCCCGCGAGGCGCTGCATCCAGATCGTTCACGCGATGTACGCCATCGCTGTCGCCGTCAGCGCGGACGCCGCGACAATCCCGATTCCGCAGCTTGGAATGCCGCTCGCACGAAGGAATCTCCAGTGTTCGACGTAATCCCCGATCATCCGGCCCGGCTGTCCACCACCCCGACCGACCTCTCGCTGCTGCTGCGCCCGCCGCCCCCGGGATCGCCCACCGACCTGGTCCGCCCGAAGATCAACAACGGCATGCTGCTGTGGGCCGATCTGCCCTCGGTGCTGGTGCTGGGCAGCTCCGGCGGCTCGGGCGCCACCACCACCGCGCTCGGCATCGCCACCGCCGCCTCCTACAACTACCGTGAGCATTCGCCGGTCGTGGTGGACGCCACCGCCACCGGCGGCGATCTGGCCTCGCGCGGGTGCGATGCCATCGATCCCGCGGGCACCGTGCAGAGCTGGCTGAACATGAGTCACCGCAGCCTGGCCTCGGCCGTGCTGGACAGCTGCGGCGAGAACACCTCGAGCGTCGGCATCCTGCCCCGCGGCCCGGAGGCGCTGCCGCGCCGGGAGAGCTACGCCTCGGTGCACCGCAGCCTCTGTGACGCCGGCTGCCTGCCGGTGTACGACGCGGGCGCGCCGGTCACCAACCGCATGATCTCGCCGCTGCTCTCGGATTCCCGTATCGCCCTGGTGATCACCCTGGCCGCCCGGCCCGACGCGGTGAACCGGCTGCGCCCCGCCCTGGTCTGGCTCGACGACAACTACGGCGAATACCACCTCGCCGAGGCCGTCATCGTGGTGACCCGCCAGCACCCCACCGACGGGCCGGGCGTCGCCAAACACATCCGCACCTACCTCGGTAAGTTCGTGCGCTCGGTCGCCGAGATTCCCTACGACGCCCACCTCGCCTCCGGTGGCCCTGTCACCTGGTCCAAGCTCGCGCCGCCGACCCGCACCGCCTACCGGCAGATCGTCAATCTGCTCCGATAGGGCTGCGCGGCACCGGGTTTCGCGGGCCGGTCAGGGCTGGTAGCGGGTGCTGCCGTCCACCGGGCGGGTCGTGCTGACCAGTTTCGCGTAGCAGTGATCGGCGTCGATGTTCTGCTGCGCGCACCACCCGATCGCGCCGCCGGACGTGGCGAAGGAAACCCCCGCCACGGTGACCCAGTAGTCGTCCTCGCCGTAGGTCGTCCACGAGCCCGATTCCAGCAGGCGCGCGCCGGGATAGCGCCCGCGCAGCTCGCGGTGCTCCCGCAGGATGTCGGCGTGACCCCAGGTCGTGCCCTCGGCGCTCATGCCGTACCGCTTCGAACTCAGTTGCGGCACCCAGCGTTCGGCGAGTTCGCGGCGGACCGCGTCGTCGTCGGCGGCGACCGTGGCGCGGAGTTCGGCCAGTCCGGTGGCTTCGCCGTCCGGGGGAGCTGCCGCGGTGGTGGCGGGGCCCGGCATGGCGTTCACGGTCTCGCCGGTGGTGATGCCGGCCGCGGTGGTGTCCGGCTCGCCGCGCAGTTCCAGGACGACGGCGACCGCGACGGCCGCGATGACCGCCAGGGCCGTGGCCACCGCGACGCGCCACTTGGCCGCGGGACGGCGGGCAGGCGGCTGGGGGTCTCTATCCGGTTGGCGCTGACCGGGATTCGATGGGTGCTGGTCGGGATTCGGTGAGTGCGGGTCGTGAGCGCGTGAGCGCGGGCTGTGGGTCGGTGAGTATGGGTCCTCGGCGCGTGAGTGCGGGTTGTGGGCCGGTGCGTGCGGATCCTCGGCGCGTGGGCGCGGGCGCCGGGCGTGTGGGCGCGGGTCGTGGGGCGGCGAGTGTGGGTCGTTGGCGCGTGCGCGTGGGTCGTGGGCCGGTGCGTGCGGGGTGTGGGCATGTGAACGTGGATCGTGGGCAGGCAACCGCGGATCGTGGGAACGTGCGCGTGGGTCCTGGGCCGGTGCGTGTTGCCCACGTGAGCGTGGGTCGCGAGCCCGTGCGGCACCCGACTCGGCGACCGGGCCCGGCTGCCCGCCTCGAATCGCGGTGTCCCCCGGCGCGTTTCCCGGCACCCGCGGCAGGACGGCGGTCACGTGCGCGGCCTCGACCGCCGGATCGAGTGCTTCGGCCAGCGCCGAGATCCACTCCTCGGGCACCGGCCGCATCCCCGGCGCGGGGGAGAGCGCCGCCCGGGTGAGCCGCACGATCGCGGCGGGCGTGTACGGCGGCAGCCGGGCGGGGTCGCGGGTGGCGGGGTCCCCGGAGAGCATTCGCAACGCGAGCAGGCCGAGTTTGTAGGCGTCGGAGTACGGCGTGGCCGATTGCTCGCCCGATCCGATCGAGCGCACGTCCCAGCCCGGCGTCTCCGCCTGCGGGCTCACCGACACCGCGCCCGATCGCGCGGTGTCGCACCCGGTGAGATACACCCGGCGCGCGGGCCGCAGCGCGAACAGCAGGTTCCGCGGCGCGAGATCACCGACCGAAACACGATGCCGGTGCAGCAGTTTCAGCGTTTCGGCGACCTCGGCCAGCAGCTCGTACCGGTGCCGGTCGGTGAGCGCGATGCCGCGCGCGGCCACCAGCCCGTCGGCGTCCAGCAGGTACTGGAAGCGGGCCGCGACCGGCGGTGCGTGATCGTTCCCGGCGTCGAGGAAGAACACGCGCGGCGCGAGCGGCATCAGGAATCCCGCGATCGCGCCGGAACCGTCCTGCTCGACGACCCCGCACGGCCACGCCGCCCGCGCGAGCAACTCGGCCCGCTCCGCACGCGCCAGCGTGCCGGGAAAGGCGGCGAGCTCCGCCAGCGCGGCCCCGTCCAGCTCGCCCAGCACCCGCGGTTCGTATTCCAGAAAAGCCAGCGAATTCCCCGGCGGCGCCCCCGCGTTCGGCGCGGCGTACACCACGCCCCGCTCCCCGTAGCTGAGCCGGTACAGCGTCCCCAGCGCCGTCCGCTTCCATCGCCGCAGTGCCATGAGCCAGCCTTCACTCCCCGGAGCGGCCACCTCGGCCGGCGGTCCCGAGTCGCTCCGGTGCCGCACACCCGAGCCGGAGGGAATGCTGTGGCCCTCGTCTCGCATGATCGCAACGAGCATAGCGTTCCCGGGGCCCGAATCCCGGTGCGGTTCAACACTGATATCGGGTGCTGCCGGGTGATGGTGCGGACATGGGGAAGCCCCGAGGGCTAGCCTGCCTCGGGGCTCCGGTGTCCACCCATTTGCAACGCGCCGACACGGTGGAGAACGGTCTGAGTTTGAGGACGTAGTGCTCTGCGATTGAGCTACGGCCCATTGGTGGCTGAGCCGGCGGGAGTTGAACCCGCAACCTCTACGTTGACAAACCGTTCGTTCGATTCGGCGTTCGGTGGAAAATGCTGAAGCTCGAGCGATAATCTGAGTTTCAAGGCACGGCGCCTCTGCCGTTGGGCTACCCCGCCGGGTGGATGGCAGGGGGAGGATTCGAACCTCCACTGGACCGTTGTGGTGCCTGTGACACAGAGCTTCTGTTTCAGCTTGCGCTCTTGCGCGGCACCGACATTAGCCGGTGCCGCGGGCGCTGCCAACCGATTATCGGGCGAACAGGTAGCCGAAGACCTCCGCACCCGGATGCTGCTGGGTGATCTCGGCGTTGTTGGCCTCCTCGCGGGCGAATTTCACCGCCTGCTGGAGCTTTTCGACCCGTTCGGTCAGTTCGTTCACCCGCTTGGCGGGCAGCGCGCCGGAGAACTTGATGGTGCGCCAGTAGCCCACGACGACGTCCTCGTGGTAGACCTCGACCTGCGCCGGATGCTTGTCCGTCGCTTCGGCTTTCACATGGTTGCGCGGAATCTTCTTGGTGCGCACCGTCTGTACCGGCTCGGTCGCGTAGCAGTCGGCGGAGGCGTCGTACTCCCAGGACTCGGCGGCGTCGAGCACCGGCAGCTTGCGCACGAAGGTGTGCAGGTCGACCAGCTGCTTCTCGAGGAAGAGCAGATAGGTGACCGGGGCGTCGCGCACCAGCGTGCGCCCGTCGACCACCACGTCGGCGGTGGCCGCGCAGTTGGCCCAATCCTTGGTCGCCACCACGTCGAACAGCTTGGTCAGAATCTGCGCCGTGGTCTCGAGCACCGCGTCCGCCTTGACCTGCACCCGCGTCGACTCGGGCGGCAGCTGCTCGCCCTCTTCGTCCTTGGGCCGGTAGGTGCGCGAAATACCGGTCAGCAGCGGATTCTTCGCCAGCTGGTGATGGGCGTCGGTGAGCTCGGAAAAGGTTCGGGACTTGATCCCTTTCTCCACGGCGACAATCTGATTCAAACGTGTCATGCCCGCACTGTAACGATCACCGGCCCGGCCCGACCAGTGGATTTTCACCGGATCGGGCCGCGCGCAGGCGGTTTCGGTGTCAGCCGTGCGGCATCAGCGGGTGAGCGCCTCTTCCAGCACCGGCCACGACCGATGCAGCGCGTCCTCCCAGTACTTCCACGAATGCGTTCCGGTGGGCCGGAATTCGACCGTCGCGGGAATGGCCAGCGTGGAGAGCTTCTCGGCCAGGCGCACGGTGCACGCGTTGGTGGCGGCCTCGATGGCCCCGCCCAGGATGATCTGGTTCGCCAGGGTGAACGCCTGGCCGCCGACCATGTCGAGGGTGTCCGCGGGTCCGGGCAGTCCGGTCGAGGACGAGATGTAGATCGTCTTGCCGCGCAGGCGTTCGGCGTTGACGAGCGCGTCGTTGGCCAGCCACGCGGGATCGTTGTCCTCGCCCCACATGTTGCGGGGGTCGGCGTCACCGCGCTCGAGCACGAGTCCGACGTACTCGCGGCCCAGTTGATCGGAGGTGGAGGCGCAGCCGCTGTAGGAGGCCACCGCGCGGTAGACGTCGGGGGCGGCGATCGCCAGGTTCAGCGCGGAGGACGCCGACATCGACACCCCGGCAATGGCGTTCGCGCCGGACGCGCCCAGGGCGGCGTCGAGCACGGGCGGCAGTTCGCTGGTCAGGAACGTCGTCCACTTGTGCCGGCCGAGCGCGGGATCGTCACGCTGCCAGTCGGTGTAGTACGAGAACGAGCCGTCCACGGGGGTGACCACATTGACGTTCTTGGTGGCGAAGTAGTGCACGATGTCGGTCTGCCGGTACCAGGTCGCCATGCCGGTGCCGCCGCCCGCGCCGTTGAGCAGATACAGCGTGGGACGCGGCACGCTGTTGTCGAAGGGGAGCAGTACCTGCAGCGCGATGGTCCGGCCCATGCTGGGGGAGAACACGTGCATGGTCTGCTGCCGCGGGTTCGCCTTGTCGACACGCACGACCTCGGCCTCGGTGGGATCCGCACCGGCGACGGCGGGATCGACCGCCGGAACCGCGAAAGCCAGTGCGGCGGTGAGGCAGGAACTCGCGAGCAGTGCCCACAGTCGGTGTTTCATGAACAAAGCGCTCTTTCGTAGAACTCGCCGGCAAGACCGGGCCGGCCGCCGGCGTCCCGCGGGACACCGGCCGCCGGTGGTGATCAGCTGCCGATGTACTTCTTGATCACGTCGGCGATGACGTCGCTGAAGGAGCCGGTCGAGCTGAGCTGTCCGTCGGAGGAACCGAGGCCGTTGTTGCCCAGGCTGCCGACCACGCCCTCACCCGCGTTGGGGGCGCGAGTGGTGAAGCAGGCGGTCAGGTTCGGCATCTCGTTGCTCACGCCGACCGTGCCGGCCACGCCGACGCCACCACTGGTGATCTGCTGACCCTTGGGCAGGTTGCCGGGCACGATGTAGGTGATGTCCATGGTCAGCGGGTTGCTGGAGTTGACGAACCAGCCGGTGTTGGTGACCTTCCAGCCGGCCCCGTTGGGGCTGGCGGTGACCTCTTCGGTGCGCTGGCCGCCCACGAGGTGGTACGCGGTGATGGTGGTCTTGACCGGTGAGCCGAAGCCCGACGGCGGGAAGTCCGTGATGGTGTTGACGTACGGATTGCCGATGCTCGTCGTGCCGATGATGATCGTGTAGGTCACCGCCGTTCCGACGCCGACGGTCTCGGCGCTGGCGATCTTCTCGTAGATGTGCTTGATACCGACCGTGCTGATGTCCTGCTTGGTCTGGTAGCTGCGCACCTCGCAGCCCTCGGCGGCCGAGGCGGTGCCCGCGCTGACGCCGACGGTCAAGCCCGCAGAAACCAAAGCGGCCGACGCTGCGATCGCGGCGATCCGATGAGTTCGGAACATTCTTTCTCCTCTTCGTCCCGCAGCTGTCACGGGACACCACAAAGCTGCCGAGTTCTGCGGAAACTCGGGGGTGATTCGGGCCACCCGGGGACCTAGTAAACAGGTGAAACTGGGCGTGCGTCCAGGTTTTCGAAAAATTGCTTGCGAGAATTCGGAAACCTACTGCGACAGCGTTATCGGGCAATGCTCGAATAACAATTCCGGTGAATCCCGGTGGGTGAATGCAGGGCTGCGCAAAGCCCTGTGCGAAGGGTCTGACTATAACACGTTTCAGTCGCTGTCCAACCCACTCGCCACCGAACGGGAGCCGGCCGCCCGGTACGCCCGGCGCCGGAAATGCGGTGGAGCCCGCGCGCCCGGGCGGACGATGATGTCGAGCATGTTCCGCGTCGAAGGTCTCGAACGCGCCGAGTGCGAGCCCACCGGCATCCGCACCCCGCTCGGGGGTGGTCGTGCACACGGTCACCCTGGACCGGTACGTGCTGCCCGACTTGCCGTGCGCGGCATGGCGTTTACCCACCGGTGCGCGGCTGTACCGCTGGCGGGACCGAGCCGCCACCGTCGACGTCGGCATCGACGCCGCACCTGCCCAGCTCGGTCCCGGGCTCACCTGGACGTGAGTGGGTGGCCCGGCGCGAGCGCGGCTGTCCGACTATGCCTGCTGCGAAGCTCGGGCCAGATCGACCGTCGCCGAACGCAAGTCGGCCAGGGTGTCGATGGGCGACAGGTACCCGACGCGGGTCACCGCGATCCCGCGCGGCGTCGTGACGCGCAGGTCCAGGCCGTAGCGATCGGCCACCTCGCACACCGCCGCCGTCGCGTCCGGATAACCGCCGCGGGCGCGGGCCATGTCCAGCAGGGCGTCGGCGTGATCGTCGTTCAGGTGCGCGATGGCGCGGCCCGCGCCCGGCGCGACCGGATCGGGCGCGGCGGCACGGTAGTCCGCGGCGGTGGCCGAGTCCATGCGGCCGTAGCCGCCCACCCAGCGCACGCGTTCCACGCGCAGGATCCAGACGGTGAAATCACTGAAGTCGATGTAGTACTTGGCCGCCGGGACCGCGGCGAGGTGGGCCGCGCGGGCCGCCTCGGCCTCCGCGCCCTCGGGACGCTCGACGACGCCCGCGAGGGTGACCCGGGCCGCGGCGAGCGGATCCGACGGCAGGTCCGGGGTGACCACGGACAGGCTCGCGCGCGGATCGTTTGCGAGATTTCGTCCGTGCTCGGCCAGCCGGGAGACGCACAGGACGGGCTGCCCGTCCAGCAGTCCGTAGGTCACGAACGAGGCCCACGGCGCGCCGTCGGCGGACAGCGAGGCGAGGGTGGCGGCATTGGTGACCTCGGCGATGGTGCGCGCCTCCTCGGCTGCCGAGGGGCGTGCGGAATTCGCGATCGGGGCCAGTGGCTGCGGGGTCGAGGGCGCGTCACCGGGGTCGCCGTGGTCGAGAGGCATGGCTCACAGGCTACGCGGAGCCGGGGTGGACCAGGGACCGTCTCTTCGCCCGCGGGGGCGACCCGGTAGAAAAGACACAGGCGTCAGGGGCTTGCACCTGCGCCGCCGCCGCATTCGGTTGCGGGCGGTCACGCACCTACAGCAGTCGAATGGAGAGAGTCTATGGCGGCCTCTACAGCGCGCGCCCAGATCGGCGTCACCGGTCTCGCGGTCATGGGCAGCAACATCGCCCGCAACTTCGCCCGGCACGGCTACACCGTCGCGCTGCACAATCGCAGTGTCGCCAAGACCGACGCGCTGCTCGCCGAGCACAGTGGCGACGGCGATTTCGTGCGCACCGAGACCATCGAGGAGTTCGTCGCCGCGCTGGAGAAGCCGCGCCGCGTGCTCATCATGGTGAAGGCGGGCGACGCCACCGACGCCGTCATCGAGGAACTGGCCGACGCCATGGAGCCCGGCGACATCATCATCGACGGCGGCAACGCCCTCTACACCGACACCATTCGGCGCGAGGCGGCCATGGCCGCGCGCGGGCTGAACTTCGTGGGCGCGGGCATCTCCGGCGGTGAGGAGGGCGCGCTCAACGGCCCGGCCATCATGCCCGGTGGCCCCAAGGAGTCCTACGAATCCCTGGGCCCGCTGCTGGAATCCATCGCGGCGCAGGTCGACGGCACCCCGTGCTGCACCCACATCGGCCCCGACGGTTCCGGCCACTTCGTCAAGATGGTGCACAACGGCATCGAGTACGCCGACATGCAGCTGATCGGCGAGGCGTACAACCTGTTCCGCGACGCGCTGGGCCTGGACGCCAAGCAGATCGCCGACGTGTTCACCGAGTGGAACAAGGGCGACCTGGAGAGCTACCTGGTCGAGATCACCGCCGAGGTGCTGAACCAGGTCGACGCCAAGACCGGCAAGGCCCTGGTCGACGTGATCGTGGACGCCGCCGAGCAGAAGGGCACCGGCCGCTGGACGGTCAAGTCCGCGCTCGATCTGGGCGTGCCGGTGACCGGGATCGCCGAGGCCGTGTTCGCGCGCGCCCTGTCCGGTTCGCGTGCCCAGCGCAAGGCCGCGGTGGGCCTGGCCTCGGGTCACCTGGCCGACAAGCCCACCGACGTGGCCGAGTTCACCGAGGCCATCCGCCAGGCCCTGTACGCGTCGAAGATCGTCGCCTACGCCCAGGGCTTCGATCAGATCGCCGCCGGTTCCGCCGAGTACGACTGGAACCTCAATCCCGGTGACCTGGCCACGATCTGGCGCGGCGGCTGCATCATCCGCGCCCGGTTCCTGAACCGGATCAAGGACGCCTACGAGCAGAACCCGGAGCTGCCGTCCCTGATCCTGGCCCCGTACTTCCGCGAGGCGATCGAGACCGCGATCGACTCCTGGCGCCGCGTGGTCTCGACCGCGACCCTGCTCGGCATCCCGGTTCCGGCCTTCGCCTCCTCGCTCTCGTACTACGACGCCCTGCGCGCCGAGCGCCTGCCCGCCGCCCTGACCCAGGGCCAGCGCGACTTCTTCGGCGCCCACACCTACGAGCGCGTGGACGCCGACGGCAAGTACCACACCCTCTGGAGCGGCGACCGCTCCGAGATCAGCGCCTAGCGAACAGGTTTCACCCGGAGGGCGGTGCCCGCGCGATAACCGCGCGCACCGCCCTCCGGCGTTCGCGGCGCCGAGCGGTGTCCGAGTTCGGCTCGCCTGTCGTGGACGGGTGCTCGGTCGTGGGCGTCCTGCTCCGGCGGGGCGAGCGCGCTCCGCCTGAGAGCAGCAACTCGAACTCGGTTGTGCCGGTGGATAAGCCGGGAGCCCGTTGCGCGACGCGACGAGGTTTCGGCGATCACCGCGACCGCGGCCGGGAAGCCGCGCGGGTGGTCGGCATCGGCAGCAGCGCCGCATCGCACGACAGGTCCGGGCCGCAGTTACCAACCGGCGCGCCGTGTCCCCGGGTTCCGTTGCCCCACTGGCGGGTTCGCCGCCGCCCTCACTTCGGCAGGGCCCCAACGGGTTCGGGGGTAGCAACCGATGTCCCGGCGGATTCAGGGTGATGGAGGTGCCGCCGGCTCACCGCGGGCGGTGATCGAGGCCAGGGCCGCGCGGATCGCGGCGCACAGCCGGGTGTCGTCGCGTGGGCGGCCGTGGGTGGCGGGGGAGACGTCGAAGCCCAGGAGGCGTTCGTCCGAGGCCAGCGCGGGGGACAGGAGGGGGATCGCGGCGTGGGCGGGGGCGCCGATCGCGGTGACCAGGCGCAGGGCCGTGCGGGATTCGCGATCGGTGTAACCCGTGGTGAAGGGTTCCAGGGCGCGTAGCGCCTCGGGGAGGGCGGGGGCGGGATCGCCGGTCAGGTGGAACCAGGCGTAGGCCGCGTTGATGCGTTCCCAGCGGTTGTCCGAGGTCAGGCGGGGGCGTAGCGCCGGGGCGAAATCGGCTGCGAGGGTGCCCAATTCGGCGAGTCGGCCGTAGTCGACGGCGCGGCCGGAGTGCAGGGCGGCGCCGAGGACCTCGCGGGCCAGGGTGGGATCCGAGGTCAGCCGCCAGTGTGCCCACGCGGCCTGCTGTACACCGAGCCAACGGTATTCGCGGACGGGAGCGTCGCCGGTGTAGTGGTGCGGCGGGCGGTCGAGGCCGCGGGCGATGCGTTCGAGGGCGGATGCGGCGGCGCGCGGCCCGTGCGGGCCCAGCGCGCCGAGCGCGGCCACCGCCGTGCGGGCGCCGGTCGTGCGCAGTTCGCCGACCAGCCGCATGTTCGCCCCGATCCGCGACGGCGCTGAGGCGGGCTTCCAGGACGACAGGGCGGTGAGCAGGCTGTCGTGGGTGAAGGTCCGGGTCATGGTGACGCGCATGGCCCAGTGCAGTGGATCCGGCAGTTCGGCCAGTGGGGCGAGCACCGACTCCACCGCCAGGCTCGCGAATCGCTCCGCGCGCCACTCGGTGGTCAGCCACTCGCGCAACGCCTCGGCCGCGCCGGGATGGCCGATGCCGCCGAGGGTGCGCAGCGCGGCGGGGAAGGTGCGCTCGCGCTCGAGCGCGGTCACCAGCAGCGGGATGACGGGCGTGTAGTCCGGGGCGGGCTCGCTGTCGACCAGCGCGAGCAGGGCCCCGCTCTCGGTGCCGCCCTCGAACCGGGTGCGGACCAGGTTGCGCGCGAGCCCGATCAGCAGTTCGGGATCCGCCGTGCGCCAGGCCATCAGGACGGCCGCGGCCATGTCGGAGCCGGCCCACCGGCCGTTGGGGTCGTCCGATCGCAACGCCGTCACCGCGTTCTCCACCCGCGCGGCCAGCCCCATCGCGCGCCGGTTGGCCGCCCGTTCGTCGATGGCGGCTCGGCGTCGATCCTCCCACCTCATCCCCGAACGCTACCGGCGGCGGCGTGCGGGCCGCACGTGAATCCGGTTCGGCGCGGTCGGATGCCGGGCCGCGGACGCGGCCGGCCACGCACCCGGGCACCCGCTCGCCGCCGCCGATCCGTTCGCCGACCATGCCGGCCCGGGCAGTTGCGCCCGGGTGTCAGGACGTAGCCGTCATCGCCTCGCGCACCGACGACTCCTCCGGCCCGAGGAGCTTCGGATCCGGCTGCACGGCAATGGAATACATGGCCTTCACGGCCGCGAGCTGATCGCGGAGCCAGCACTTGCGGTACGTGCCGTTGTGTATCTGGGTGTCGTCCCCGACCGCGACGGCGTCGATCCCGACCGAGCGGCACAGGGCGATGGTGCGCGGCACGCTGAAATCCTGGGTGACCGCGATGGCCGAGCGCACCCCGAAGATCCGGTACGCGCGGGCGCACGAGTCGTAGGTGCTGAACCCCGCGTAGTCCAGCGCGATCTTGTTCGCCGGGACGCCGCGATCGAGCAGATACTGCCGCATGTTGTCGGGCTCGTTGTAGGAGTTGTGCCCGTTGTCCCCGGTCAGCAGCAGCGCCCGGACCTTCCCCGATTCCAGCAGCTGCCGCCCCAGATCGAGCCGGGCGGCCAGATACGGCGAGGGCTTGCGGGTGCTGTACATCTCGGCGCCGAAGACGATGGCGACGTCGGCGGCGGGCGCGGTCGCGGCCGAGTACTGGAAATCCCGGGTGGTGAAGCGAATCCACAGCACCGAGCTCAGCAGCACCAGCAGCCCGGCCAGCAGCGCGGCCACGAACATCTTGCCGATACGGCGCGGCCGCAGCAGGGTTCGCACCCGGGTGCGGGTGCCGCGCGGTGTGTCACGGAGCTTCATGGCCCGAGTGTGCCCGATCTTGCTCGGGAAACGGTTGGCGCTCGCTTGTAACCGCGCGGCGTCAGAGCCCTACGGCTGCGGCGCCGGCTGCACGCCGATCATCGGCAGGATCGTGCGCCGCGCGAAGTCCCGCGCAGCCTGTTCGTCGTCCAGCGGAATGAGCCCGTCCGGGGTCAGCACCAGCGACTGCCCCAGCCGCGCGAGGACCTCGGCCACCAGATCCGCGTCGAAGTCCGGCACGTTGCCCGAGGCCTGCAGCCCGCGTAGCTTGTCGGCCAGATACGACCGGCCGACCGCGAGCACCGCGCCGCCGTCCGTGGTCAGCCTGGGCAGGATGGCGTCGGGTTCGGTGCGCAGAAGTCGTTGCAGCAGTTGATTGTTCGCCAGGTTGGTGATGAACGAGACGAAGATCTCCACCATCTGCTCGTCGACCGGAACGCCGTTGTCGGCGACCTCCAGTACCCGCTTGTCGATCTCGGCGACGAACTGCTGCGCCTCGCGCACCCCGACCGCCTCGACCAGCTCGTTCTTGGACTCGAAGCGCCGATACAGCGTGGCGGGGCTGATGCCCGCGCGCCGCGCGATCTCACCCATGCTGGTGCGCTTGATACCGAAATCCAGGAATGCCGAGAGCGCACTCTCGAGTAACTGTTCACCCTCGGTGCGCGGCTTCTCCAGAATGCGTTGCAGGATGGCTGGCACGGACGGCATCGAGTCTCCAGTCGATCGGTTGGCATCCGCGACATTGCGGTGACGGCGGCGTCATTATCGCATCGGGCCGCGGGTGTACCGGTCTCCGCGCGAACCTACTGTCCAGTTACCGGACGTTGAGCGCGGCCATTTCCCGCTCGATGACGTTGGCGGCGAAATCGATGCCGTTCGATCGCAATTCGTGAACGCGGCGCTGCAGCGCCTCGATGCCCCCCGGCTGTGCCGCTATGTCGGCCACGCTGATCAGCCGTCGGTGCATACTGTTCTGCTCGTACGACACCGTATGAAACCTCCTGCTAGCCCGTGCGCGATCCCGGCGAGGGCCGCGGAGCCCCGGGCCGCCGGGAACGCTTCGACGAATGCTAGCAGCGCGTTATATGGTCGCTTGTTCAGTGTGGGAGTTCTCACATGCCCCCTCGAGTCACACCTCTTGACCACCCCGGTGCAGGCTCATGTTGTGCAGGTACACAGCGGCATTGAGCTTGATGCGCTCCACCTCGGCCTCGCCCAGTTCGCGCCGCACCTTGCCCGGCACGCCCGCCACCAGGGAGCCCGGCGGAATCTGCGCGCCCTCGGGGATCAGGGCATTGGCGGCGATCAGGCTGCCCGCGCCGATCACCGCGCCGTTGAGCACCGTCGCGCCCATGCCGACCAGCACGTCGTCCCCGACGGTGCAGCCGTGCAGGATCGCGTTGTGGCCCACCGAAACCCCCGCGCCCACGGTCAGCGGGAAGCCGGGATCGGCGTGCAGCACGCAGCCGTCCTGAATATTGGTGCCCGCCCCGACGGTGATGTCCTCCAGATCGCCGCGCAGGACCGCCGAGTACCAGACGCTGACCTCGCCCGCCAGCGTCACCCGCCCGATCACGGTGGCATTCGGCGCGACCCACGCGGTCTCGTCGATTTTCGGCTCGTGCTCGCCCAACTTGATCCTCATGATCGAGAACCTAACAAAGCCCGGGCGCGGGCAACGGGCGGGCGATCACCGCGCGACCCCGGGGCTACGCGCGCGCCGGGACCTCCGTGCGCCGGAACAGGGTCCGGTGGGTCGCGGGCGCCGTGCCGAGCAGGCGATGGAAGTGGTGCCGCAGATTGACCGCGGTGCCGAGCCCGGCCTCGGCGGCGATCCGCTCGACGGTGTCGTCGGTGGATTCCAGTAGCAGGCGGGCCCGGTCCACCCGCTGGTGCAGCAGCCACTGCTGCGGACTGGACCCGGTGCGCTCGCGGAAGCGGCGGGTGAAGGTGCGCCGGGACATGAGCGCGGTGCGGGCCCAGGTGTCCAGATCCACGGGGGAGCCGAGATGGGTTCGGGCCCAGACCATCGCGTGCTCGATGGGATCGTCGTCGAGCGCGTCGGGCACCGCGACCGGTATGTACTGGGCCTGCGAACCGCTGCGATGCGGGGCCAGCACCAGGCTGCGCGCGAGTTCGGTGGCGGCGCGACTGCCGTGATCCCCGCGCACGATGTGCAGGCAGCAGTCCAGGGCGGCGGCCACCCCCGCGGAGGTGATGAGGTCGCCGTGATCGGACCACAGGGTGTCGGCGCGGACCCGGACCGCCGGGAAGGCGCGGGCCAGTTCGGCGGCGGCGGACCAGTGCGTGGTGAGCTCGCGGCCGTCGGCCAGTCCACTCGCGGCCACCGCCCAGGAACCCAGGCAGAGCCCGACGACGCGCGCGCCACGCTCGTGGGCGGCGTGCAGGGCCTCGCGCAGCGGATCGGAAAGCGGTTGCCGGCGTATCCAACTCGGGATCACGACGGTGTCGGCGTCCGCGACGGCCTCCAGGCCGTGGTGCGCGACGATGTCGAATCCCGCCGGGGTGGACAGGATTCCGGGTCGCTCGGCGCACACCCGAACGGTGTAGGGCGATTCGGTGCTGGTGCTCAGCCCGGCCCGGCCGAACACCAGGCTCGGCACCGAGAGGTGGAACGGACTGATCCGATCGAACGCGAGGACGGCAACCGAACGCATGCCCCGATTCTAACTGGCCCGATATGAGCGATCAGTGGCTCACGGGCCACTGTCGTGCGGGCGGCCGCGGGCGCAAGCTGATCTCATGACGAACACGATCGCCCCCGCCACCATCGAGATCCTGCATGTCGGCGGGCCCACGGTGCGCCTGCGCTACGGCAACCTGACCTGGCTGACCGATCCCACGTTCGACGCGCCCGGCAGCTACCCCGGGCCGCTGACCCTGCACAAACTGACCGGGCCCGCGGTCTCGGTCGCGGACATCGGGCACGTCGACGCGGTGCTGCTCTCGCACGACCAGCACGCCGACAATCTCGACACCTCCGGCCGGGAGTTCCTCGGCACCGCCGAGCGCGTGTTCTCCACCCCCGACGCGGCCGGACGCCTGGAAAACGTTCGCGGGCTGCGCAATTGGGAGTCGGTGCGGGTCGGCGAGGTCACCGTCACCGGGGTGCCCGCGCTGCACGGTCCCGAGGGCGCGGAGGCGCTCTCGGGCGTGGTCACCGGGTTCGTGCTGCGTGCGGACGGGCAGCCGACGGTCTACATCTCCGGGGACAACGCCTCGGTGGAGCTGGTGGCCGAGATCGCCGAGCGCATCGGGCGGATCGATCTGGCCGTGCTCAATGTGGGTGCGGCGAACGTGGATCGGTTCGGCGACAGCGATGTGACGCTCAACGGCCGCAGCGCCGTGCGGGCCGCGCGGGAGTTGCCGGGGGCGGTCATCGTGCCGGTGCACGGGGAAGGCTGGGCGCACTTCTCCGAGACCCTGGAGTACCTGGGGCGGAACTTCGAGTACGCGGGACTCGCGGATCGGCTGCGGATTCCGGTGCCGGGGGTCGCGCTGACCGTAACCGCCGGGTAGCCGGAACGCCGATCCGTAGGTGCGGCACCGACCGAGTGGCGGGTGCCGGGGTGCATGACCGGTGCCTGTTCCGACAACTGGTCGGTGGTGAACAGACACGAGCCGTCGCGGTCTCGGACCTCCCTCGTCCGCGTGTCGATCAGCGCGCCGCACGGCCGGATTGCTGATCGATTGCCTACCGGTGAGTTCGGTCGTGGCGATGGTGGCGGAGACCGAGCGGGTGGGCCACGATGGCGGTATGAGGATTGGGGTTCCACGGGAGGTCAAACAGCAGGAGGATCGGATCGCCTTGACCCCGGCCGGCGCCGGGGAACTGGCGCGATCCGGGCACGAGGTCTTCATCGAGGCCGGGGCCGGCGACGGCTCGGGATTCGCGGACGCGGACTATCTCACCGCCGGCGCGCGGATCGCGGACGGGCCCGACGCGGTCTGGGCCGCCGCCGAACTCGTGCTGAAGGTCAAAGAGCCCATCGCGCAGGAGTATTCGCGCATGCGGTCCGGCCAGGTGCTGTTCACCTACCTGCACCTGGCGGCCTCCCGCGAATGCACCGAGGCGATTCTGCGCTCCGGGATCACCGCCATCGCCTACGAGACGGTGCGCGGCCCGGACGGTTCGCTGCCGCTGCTCGCGCCCATGAGCGAGGTCGCGGGCAAGCTGGGCACGCAGGTCGGGGCCTATCACCTGATGTCACCGCACGGCGGGGAGGGCGTGCTGCTGGGCGGGGTGCCCGGGGCGCGGCCCGCCGACGTGGTGGTGCTCGGCGGCGGGGTGGCCGGCGGCAACGCCGCGGCGGTCGCGGTCGGCATGGGCGCGCGGGTCACGGTGCTGGACACCAACATCGCGCGCCTGCGCGAACTCGACGCCCGGTTCGGCGGGCGGGTGAGCACCATCGGGTCGAACGCGGCCGAGGTCGAGAAGGCAGTGCTGGCCGCCGATCTCGTCATCGGCTCGGTGCTGGTGCCGGGCGCTCGCGCGCCGAAACTGGTGCCGGACAGCATGGTCGCGGGTATGCGGCCCGGATCGGTGCTGGTCGACATCGCGATCGATCAGGGCGGGTGCTTCCAGAGTTCGCATCCGACCACGCACGCCGAACCCACCTTCCGGGTGGCGGAGTCGGTGTTCTACTGCGTGGCGAACATGCCGGGCGCGGTGCCGCACACGTCCACGGTGGCGCTGACCAATGTGACGCTGCCGTACGCGCGGGCCATCGCCGATCGCGGCTGGCGGGCGGCGTGCGACGCGGATCCCGGTCTGGCGCAGGGGCTCACGGCCGACGCGGGGCAGCTGTACTCCCCGGAGGTGGCCGCCGCGCACGGGTTGCACACCGTGGCGGGCGCGGCGTCGTAGGCGCACGGCCGCGCCGAGCCAGGGGCGGATAACGGCCGCGATCCGGCGGTCCGAAGCGCGGGTGGCCGGGACACTCGGTAGGTCCCGGCCGTCGGGGGCGGGTGCGTTTCGGCTTGACCTATTCGGGCGCGGATTCGCCCAGCGGCCAATCGGGTTCGCCGTCGAGCGGCAGGTTGTGCAGCTTGTCGGGGTTGCGGACCACGTCGATATTGGTGATGCGACCGTTGTCGATGGTGAAGGCGAACACGCCGGTGTTCTTGCCGTCGAAGATGACCAGTCCGGGGCGGCCGTTGACCAGAACCGAACGGCCCCATGCCCCGCCGACCTTGCGCGCGCTCTTCAGGAAGATGAGGAAGGTCTCCGCCACCCGCTCCGCGCCGTGCATCGGATCGAGGAAGGCCAGCACCTTGCCGCCGCCGTCGGCGGTGAAGGTGACATTGGAATCCAGCACGCCCAGCAGGGCGCTGAGATCGCCGGAGCGCCAGGCCACCGCGAAGGCGGACACCACCTTCTCCTGCTCCTCCGGGCTGGCCGGGAACCGCGGGGTGCCGGACTCGACGTGCTTGCGGGCGCGAGAAGCCAACTGCCGCACCGCCGCCGGGGTGCGCCCTACCACCTCGGCCACCTCCGGGCCGGTCATGCCGAACACGTCCTGGAGCACGAAAGCGGTGCGCTCGGCCGGGGACAGCGACTCCAGGACCACCAGCAGCGCGGTGGTGACCCGCTCGTCCTGCGAGACGCGGTCGGCCGGATCGTCCCAGCTGGTGACCTCGGGTTCGGGCAGCCATTCCCCGACGTACTGTTCGCGCCGGGCGCGCGCCGAACCGAGGTGGTCGAGTGCGAGCCGTCCGGTGACGGTGGTCAGCCAGGCGCGCAGGTTCTCGATCTCCGCGCCTTCCGGGCTGGTCTCGTAGTACCGCTGCAGCCGCAGCCACGCGTCCTGCACCACGTCGTCGGCGTCGCTCAGGCTGCCCAGCGTGCTGTACGCGACGCGCCGCAGGTACGCCCGGTGCTCCTCGAACTGCCTGCCCAGCTCGGCCGAGTCCGGTCCACCCCGTCGTTCGTCGCCACTCATTACCGCTCACCCTTCGTTCGCACCCGCCGCCCCGGCGAGCCTCTACCGCATCGACGAAACAGCTCGGACCACTGTGACATTCCGTCGGAGATGTCCGGGTCGGGCACCTGCGGCGGTATCGCACCGGTCGCGATTCCAGTGGCATCCACGTCCGGCCCGGTCGTCGCAGCGCCGCCGGGACGACCCGGACCGGCCGCGGAAGCCAGGCGTCCAGGCGCCAGTGTTGACGTCGCTGCTCCGCGCGCCGATCCGCGTCAGCGGCGTGCGAGGGCGACCGCCGCCGCCACCGCGACGGCGGCGACCTGCACCGCCTCGGACAGGCGGACGGCCCGGCGCAGGTCGGGCACGCGCGGCGCGGGCCCGTCCCCGAGGGTCGGCCGCATCTCGATCCCGTGCCGGTATTCGGTCCGCCCGCCGAGCTGAACCCCCAGTGCCCCGGCCATACTCGCCTCGGCGACACCGGCATTGGGGCTCGGATGCTTGCTCGCGTCCCGCCGCCAGGCGTGCCATGCGTCGCGCGGCCGCCCGCCGATCACCGGCGCGAGCGCCACGGTCAGCAGTCCCGCTACCCGGGCCGCCCCGAGGTTGGCCACGTCGTCGGTGCGCGCGGCCGCCCACCCGAACCGCGAGTACCGCTCGTTGCGGTATCCGATCATCGCGTCGAGCGTGTTGATCGCGCGGTACCCCAGCAGCCCCGGCGCCCCCGCGACCGCGCCCCAGAACAGCGGCGCGACGGTCGCGTCGGAGGTGTTCTCCGCGATGGATTCGAGCGCGGCCCGAGCCAGCCCGTCCGCGTCCAGCAGCTCCGGATCCCGCCCGCACAGCGACGGCAGCAGCGCCCGCGCCCCCTCGATGTCCCCGCCCTCGAGCAGGTCCGCCATCTCCCGCCCGGTCTTCGCCAAGGTCGTCCCGCCCAGCACGGTCCACGTGGCAGCCGCGGTGACCAGCACCTGCCCGAGGGCGCGTGCGCCCCCGGCACCGTCGCGTCCGCGTGGCCTCCCGATCACCCGCCGCGCCCCCGCCCCGATCCCGGCGGCCCCGCCCACCAGAACCAGTTCGTGCACGACCCCCGCCCACCGCCGATCCCGGTAGGTCACGCCCTCCAACCTGGCGGCGACGTTCCCGAACCCCGCCACCGGGTGCCCCCGCCGCGGGTCTCCGAACCCACGGTCCAAGCCGAACCCGACCACGATCCCAGCCGCAACGGCACACCCCATTAGCACCCGCCGAGGCTAATCGACCCCCACACCACCACCCTCGCGCCACCCCCGCACGCGCGTCGGAGCCGACGGCGCTCTCCGCGCTTCGACCCCGCCCGTGTGCCACGGTGATGGCGTGGCCGATGAACGTCCTTATCCCGGACCGCGGGAGCGTGCCCGCGAGCGCCGGCTGCTCGCCGACCTGACCGCGACCGTCGAAGCGTTACGGGCACGGTCCGGGGGCTATTGCGAGGACGGTCTGCTGCGCTACTTCGGTCCCGCGTTGAGCGCACTCGAAGCGGTGCTCGAGCGGGACGGTCCCCTGGACGAGCGCAGACGGGTACTCGCCGACATCCGAAACCCGTTCGGCGGCGGCATGGGAAGCCCCATCAACGACTGCACGTTCTCCGCGGAGATCGACGACCTGCTGCTGAAGGTCCGCGCCAACTACGACATCTACCGCTGAGCCGCGCACGTCGTGCGGTGAGTATCGGTGGCGAGTGAGCGGCCGGGCCGGACTGTGCGTGTCGTCTCCGGCGAGTTTGCCGGACGTCAGTTGCGGGTGCCGCCGTAGCGGTCGGCGAGGCGGGCCTCGTTCGTCTGGGGTTTGGGCGAAGCGGCCGGTGCGGTGGGCTCGGTGGCCGGGGCGGAAGTGGGTGTCGTTGCCGCCGGGGCGGATTCGCCGCGTTCGCGGCGGCGGGCGCGCATCTCGGCGTACACGAAGTAGCCGAGGCCGAGGGGAGCCATCACGCCGAAGGCGAGCCACTGCAGGCCGTAGGAGAGGTAGGGGCCGTCTTCGAGCTGGGGGAGGGCCACGGGGGTGAAGACACCCGGCTGGCCCTCGTCGAGCTGCAGGTAGCCGGGGCGGCCGGTCGTGGGGACCGTCGTCAGGGGCAGGTTCAGGAAGGCCGAGAGCTGGGTCGTGTCGATCGAATAGACCTGGCGGTAGCCGTCTTCGGTCATGGGCGGCTTGTCGGCGGGGACCCCTTCGGAGGCGCGGACCCGGGCCTCGAGGGTCTGTGCACCGGCGGGTGGCTCGGGAACCCGGGGCGCGCGCGTGCCGTCGACGGCCGCGATCAGGCCGCGATCGATCAGCAGGGTCCGGCCGTCGTCGAGGCGGAACGGCGTCAGCACGGCGAACGCGGGTGCCGAGGACAGGTGGCGCAGGCGGACCAGCACCGTGGACTCGGGCACGTAGGTTCCGGTCGCGGTGACCCGGCGCCACTCGGTGTCCGTCCCGGTGCCGTCGAGCATGCCGCGCACATCGACCGGCGCGGCGTCGACCGAATCCTCGATGCGCTGATTGCGTTCGGCGGTCGAGGTGTTCTTGCCGAGCTGCCAGGGCGCGAGCACGGTGAAGCACAGGTAGGCGAACCCCGCCACGACCACCGCGAGAATCAGCCAGCTGGGCCGGAGCAGGAAGGTCAGCCGGCGTAGCCCCGCGGCTTTCGAGGTACTCATACGTCCGCACCCAGCTGCGCGCGCACCCAGTCCAGCAGCCCGGGCACGGCCGCCTCGATCTGCTCGCGCACGAGTTCGAAATCCGAGCGGTCGCCGTAGTACGGGTCGGGCACATCGGGCCCGTCCGCGCCGGGGTCGAAGCTGCGCAGCAGCCGCCGCCGCTCGGCCGGCACTCCGAGATGAGCCAGCGCCCGCTCGTGCCCGGTGTCCAGGGCGATCAGCAGGTCCGCGTCCAGATGGTCCGCGCCGATCACCGCGGCCACGTGCCCGACCGGGTAGCCGTGCGCCCGCAGCTCGTCCGTGGTCCGGTAGTCGGCGTCGTCACCGACGTGCCAGCTCCCGGTTCCGGCACTGCTGACCCGGACCCGATCGCCGAGTCCCGCGCGCTCGAGGTGCGCGGCGAAGATCTTCTCGGCCATCGGCGACCGGCAGATATTGCCCGTGCAGATCATCGACACATGCAGCTCGCCCACGACAGCCATTGTGTCCGGTAGCCCTCGAGCCCGGCCACGTAGGGTGTTCGCTGTGCCGGAGACCAGCGGTGTGGACTATTCGAGATTGCGGCATCACGGCGATGCCGAGGTACACGCGGGCATGGTGGACTTCGCGGTCAACGTGCAGGGCAGCGCCCCGCCGGACTGGTTGCGGGCGCGGCTCGCGGCACGCCTGGGCGAACTCGGCAGGTACCCGGACGCGGGGGAGGAACTCGCCGCGCGGCGCGCGGTGGCCGCCCGGCACGACCGCCGCCCCGAGGAGGTGCTGTTGCTCGCGGGCGCGGCCGAGGGGTTCGCGCTGCTGCCCCGGCTCGGCGCGCACACGGCCGCGGTCATCCACCCGTCCTTCACCGAACCCGAGCTCGCGCTGCGCGAGGCGGGCGTCCCCGTCGAGCGCGTGGTGCTCGAACCGCCGTACGACCTCGACCCCGCGCTGGTTCCGGAGTCCGCGGATCTCGTGGTGATCGGCAACCCCACCAATCCCACCTCGGTCCTGCACCCGGCCGGCGCCCTGCTGGCCCTGCGCCGCCCCGGTCGGATCGTGGTCGTCGACGAGGCCTTCGCGGACGCGATCCCCGGTGAACCCGAATCCCTCTCCGGTCTGCGCGCCCCCGACGTGCTGGTGCTGCGCAGCCTCACCAAGACCTGGGCCCTGGCCGGCCTGCGCTGCGGCTATTTGCTCGGCGATCCCGCCCTGCTGGCCCGGCTGAGTCACGGCCGCCCGCACTGGCCGCTGGGCACACTGCAGCTCGAGGCCATCGCCGCCACGAGCACCCCCGCCGCGGTCGCCGAATCACAGCGCCGGGCCCACGCCATCGCCGCCGACCGCGCCGCCATGATCCCGCGCCTGCGCGCACTCGGCATCGAGGTGCACGAGCCCGCGACCGGCCCGTTCCTGCTCATTCGCGTCCCCGACGCCGAACTGCTGCGAAAGCAGCTCGCGGACAAGGGAATCGCGGTGCGCCGCGGTGATACCTTCCCTGGATTGGACACGGGATTCCTGCGGCTGGCGGTGCGCCCCGCCGCGGAGGTCGACGCGCTCGTCGCGGCCGTCCAGCAGGTCGGACTGTGAGAGTGACTGTGGCGGAGGAGGTTCGGTTGTGGTGACGGTGCGATTGGCCGATGTCATGGCGGCGCTGGACGCGGCGTATCCGCCGCGCCTGGCCGAATCGTGGGATTCGGTCGGCCTGGTGAGCGGGGATCCCGCCGACCCGGTGTCGCGGGTGCTGTTCGCCGTGGACGCCACCGCGGCGGTGGTGGATCAGGCCGTCGCCTGGGGCGCGCAGGCGCTGGTCGTGCATCACCCGCTGCTGCTGCGCGGGGTCGACACGGTCGCGGCCAGCACCCCGAAGGGCGCGCTGGTGCACCGGCTGATTCGCGCGGGCTGCGCGTTGTTCACCGCGCACACCAACGCCGACTCCGCCGATCCGGGCGTCTCCGATGCCCTGGCCGCGGCCGTCGGTGTTCGAGTGACGGGCCCCCTGGAACCCAAACCGGTTGCCGCCCTGGACAAGTGGTCGGTAGCCGTCCCGCGCACGCATACCGAGGCCGTCCTCGCCGCGCTGTTCGCCGCGGGCGCGGGCGCCACCGGCAACTACGGCGACAGCGCGTGGCGGGCCCCCGGTCTCGGCCAATTCCGTCCCCTGGAGGGCGCGAATCCCGCGCTGGGAGCCATCGGCGAGCTCGAGATCGTCGAGGAGGATCGCGTCGAGGTCGTGGCCCCGCCGGCCAAGCGGGCTGCGGTCCTGGCCGCGCTGCTCGCCGCGCACCCGTACGAGGAACCCGCGTACGACGTCACCGAACGCGCGAAACTGCCCTCCACGCTGGGAATCGGCCGCGTCGGCGAGCTCGCGGCCCCGGAAACCCTGCGCGAGTTCACCGCTCGCGTGCGCGCCGGACTGCCCGCCACCACCTGGGGCGTGCGCGCGGCCGGCGATCCGGACCGCCTGATCCGCACGGTCGCCGTCTGCGGCGGCGCGGGCGACTCGTTCCTGAACACCGTCGCGAAACTGGGCGTCGACGCCTACGTCACCTCCGACCTGCGCCACCACCCCGCCGACGAACACCTGCGCGCGGGCGGCCCCGCCCTGATCGACGCCGCCCACTGGGCCACCGAGTTCCCCTGGTGCGCACAGGCGGAAGGCGTCGTGCACGCGGCGCTGCCGGGCGTGGAGACCAAGGTCTCCGACATCCGCACGGACCCATGGAGTTTGGGCGCGGCGGACTGCTGAGGGCCCGCGCACCGAGCGCGCTGCCGGGCAGCTTCCGGCGCGGCTGCAGCGCTCGTGGCGCGCTGTCGCCGTCCCCGGGCAGGGCGCCGACCGCCACCACGGCGGGCTGATCGAGACCAAATCGGTTGCCGCGCTCGTAGTGCGCAGCTGTCGCTGTCCCCGGACAGGGCGCCGACCGCCACCGGGGAGGGCGAACCGAGACACAGTCGTCCGGAGGTCGGCGATCGAACCGGCGCCGAATCCTTTACGGCTGAACGACTTCGATCGTCGGCTCGTGCGCCACGGGAAAGTTCACCGAGTTGGCGATGAAGCACTTCTCGTGGGCGACCGAGTGCAGCGCGACGGCCTTGTCCACCATGCTCGCGTCCCGCACGGTGACCTTCGGCCGCAGGGTGACGTGCTGGAAACGCACGTCGTCCATCACCCCGACCGCGGTGTCGTGATAGCTCGTCACCACCACGCCCGCCTCCGCGCACAGGTGCAGGAACCAGAGCATGTGGCAGTCCGAGAGCGAGGCGACCAGCAGCTGCTCCGGATTCCAGCGGTCGGTGTCGCCCCGGAACTTCGGATCCGACGTGGCGAGAATCGGTGGCCGTCCCGCCGTGAGCAGTTCGTGATTGCGCGAGTAGGAGCGGTAACCGGTGGTCTCCCCGGACCATGTCACCTCGACCTCGTAAACGTGACCCATGCCTCGACATTAGTCGCGGTCCGGCCGGAAACCACCGCTGTTTTCGAGCTCGGCCGCCCCCGGCCGCGCGGGGAATGCCCAGGCCGCGGTGGCCTTGGGCGGCAGTAGCCCCGACGGCGGCTAAGGTGGGAGTCTTGATCCGTCCATAGCGTCCAGGAGACCTTCCGCGTTGAATGCCGAACCTTCGATCCAGTCCAAGCTGCTCGACCTCGCCGCCGTCGACGCCGAACTGACCCGGATCGAGCATCGCCGCAAGGTGCTGCCCGAGGAGCAGGAGGTGCGCGGGCTCGAGGCCGAGCGCACCGCGCGCAAGGACGAGGCGGTCAAGGTCGAGATCCTCATCGACGACCTCGACCGCGACAACCGCAAGCTGGAAGGCGAGATCGACGCGGTCAGCAAGCGCGAGGACCGCGACCGCGGCCTGCTGACCTCGGGTTCGGTCGGCGCCAAGCAGCTCTCGGAGCTGCAGCACGAACTCACCAGCCTCGAACGCCGCCGCAAGGTCCTCGAGGACGAGCTGATCGACGTGATGGAGCGCCGCGAGGCCGCCTCCGCCGCGCACGATCACGCCGGCGCGAACCTGGACAAGGCGCAGGACGATCTGGTCGACGCCGAGCGCCGGCGCGACGACGCCCTCGCCGACCTGAACGTCGCCCAGCAGCGCTGCGAATCCGATCGTGCCGCCCTGACCGGCGTCTTCCCGGCCGAGCTGCTCGCGATCTACGACAAGCAGCGCCTGGCCAACGGCGTCGGCGCGGCGCTGCTGCAGGCCCGCCGCTGCGGCGCCTGCCGCATCGAACTGGACCGCGGCGAGATCTCCCGCATCGCCCAGACCGCACCAGACGTGGTCGTGCGCTGCCCCGAATGCAGCGCGATCATGGTGCGCACCAAGCACTCCGGGCTCTGATCGGCGTGGACGAGGTGATCGTCGAGGCCGACGGCGGGTCGCGCGGCAACCCCGGTCCGGCCGGATACGGCGCGGTGGTGTTCGGCTCGAACCGCGGCGTGCTCGCCGAGCGCAGGGAATACATCGGGATCGCCACCAACAACGTGGCCGAATACCGCGGTCTCATAGCGGGTTTGGAGGCCGCCGCCGAGCTGGGCGCGCGCGAGGTGTCGGTGCGGATGGACTCCAAACTGGTGGTCGAGCAGATGTCCGGGCGCTGGCAGGTCAAGCACGCGGCCATGATCCCGCTCGCGGACCGGGCCCGGCGCCTGGTCGCCGGATTCGACCGGGTGAGCTTCACCTGGATTCCGCGCAAGGAGAACTCGCACGCCGACCGGCTGGCCAACGAGGCCATGGACGACGCGCACGTCGTGGGCGAGGTCCGCGAGGCACTGGGCGCCGGCGCCGCGAACACCGGTGACGCGACACGATCGGTGCAGCTCGCCGCACCCGCGTCCGCCGACGCGGTGTCGGCCACCGACGACGCGCTCGGGTCCGCCGAATCGCGTGAGCCCGCTCGAAACCCCCACGCCGCACAGGATCCGGCTCCCGGCTGGTCCGGCGCGGTCGGGCGGCCGACGCGGCTGCTGCTGCTCCGGCACGGGCAGACCGAGCTGTCGGTCGAACGCCGCTACTCCGGCCGCGGCAATCCGCCGCTCACCGCGCTGGGCCGCGAACAGGCCGCCAACGCCGCGACGATGCTGGGGCGCAAGGGCGATATCGCCGCGATCGTGTGCTCCCCGCTGGGCCGCGCCCGCGAGACCGCCGAGGCCGCCGGCGCGGCGCTCGGGCTGCCCGTGCGGGTGCTGGACGGTTTGATCGAGACCGATTTCGGCGCGTGGGAGGGGCTCACGTTCCTCGAAGCCCGCGACCAGGATCCGGAGCTGCACGGGCGCTGGCTGGGCGACCCGTCGGTCCCGCCGCCCGGCGGCGAGAGCTTCGACGCGGTGCGCGAACGGATCGAGGGCGTGCGCCGCGATCTCGTCGCGCTGTACCCGGGCGCGAATGTGCTTGTGGTCAGCCATGTCACGCCGATCAAGACGCTGCTGCAGCTCGCGCTCGGCGTCGGGCCGTCGCTGCTGTACCGGCTGCACCTCGATCTGGCGTCGCTGTCGATCGCCGAGTTCTACCCCGACGGCGGCTCCTCGGTCCGCCTGGTGAACGACACCTCGTACCTGTAGCGGGATCCGCCTGCCCCGCACCGGGTTCGGGAACACGATGCCCCGGATCCGGCCGGCGGACCTCGGTGCCCGAGGTGTACAGCGCGATACCCCGGCCCAGGGCGGTCCAATCCAGGTTGCGCACA